>JBFXEO010000008.1:0-32528 GCA_050180015.1 Bacteroidales bacterium
TGGAATCTACAACATTTTCTAAATTCTCTGAACCATTGATTGTTTTCATTAAATTGTCCATGATTGTAATTTTTAATTTATGCAAAGTTCAGAATATAATTTTTCAATTTCCTTGATGTAGGTTAAGTCATTAAATCTTTTCTTATCCTGCTAAACGATTCAGGTTGTATTCCTAAATACAATGCGATTTGGTTTAGTGATAATCTATTTTCAATGCTTTCATATTGTTTTCTGAAAATTAAATATCTTTCAGTAGCACTATTGACTAATAGTGATTTTTCTCGGTTACATTTCTTAAGTGTTTGCGTTTCAAATATTTTTAATCCCAATAATGTCCAACAATTATTCCTTTTGTAAAGGTTTTCAAGGAAATCTTTTGATATTATTAAGATATCAGAGTCTTCAATTGCCTGAATATTCCAATCGGTTTTTTCTTGGGTAATAAAACTTGTGAAAGCAGAAACAAATGAGTTTTCAGGATAAAACTCAATTATTTTTTCATTCGCTCTTTCATCAATAACAAATGACTTTAATAATCCTGATTTAACTAATCCAACTTTTTTGCAAATTTTTTCAGAATTATGAAAATATTCGCCTTTCTTGAAATTCTCAATCTTTACATTTTCAAAAAAGAATTTAATTTCCTCCATTGGAATGTCAATTTCTATGTCAAATATCTTGTTCACTGTTGGTTATTTATAATGACACACAACTCATTATTATAATCATCTGCAGATCTAAATCCATTAATATACACTCTGCCATCAGACTTCACCTTAAGCTGGGCCTTCGTAATATTTTGCATAAAAAATAAAGATAAACCTAAAATAAAAATAGTTCTTCTCATCACATAAAATTTTAAGGGTTAATACGTATAAAACAACTTGATTATTTTTTATTTATACTAAATTTCATTAATAAAATTAATGGCTAAAATCTCAATAAAAGTACATTGAGATGGAAAACAGACTAAACACTCCAAGATTGCATTATAAAAACAATAAACAATAAAACAAATGCAAATAATTCTATTATTAATTCATATACAAATTTCACGCTAAAAGTCATAAGATTTTTTCAGTAAACTCAGCCTAAGCTTTCCCTTTAACTCAATAACTAAATAATCAAAAGAGAAGATTTGAGTATATTTTTTTATTTGTATCCTGTTAAGCACCCAAAATCGGAAGTGGAGGTTTTGCTTGCTGTAGGTGTTAAACAAAATGGAATTAACTTTCCAGTTGTGCAAACTTTCCTTTTATAAGTTCTTTATAGGCATTTTTCAGGTTGTCGCGAATAAAGCTAATGTCAATAAAATTCATCCAGAGGGGTTTTGCCCTTTCCATTTTCTTGAAAATATTCTCCTGTTGCTTGCTGTCCAGTTTACTGTTGGTAAATGCCGCAGTAAAGTCGCTGCGTTTAATCCTTTTCTTTTTCCCGTTAAGAGTTAGCGCCAAGTCCTCATCGTCGGTTGGGTTAACAAGGGTTGTGGCAACTAAATCGTAAGCGGGCGCTAAAATGTAGCCCTGAGTTGGCTGCTTAATTAGCGAGAAGTTTTTTAGGTGCATATCGGCATTTCCGGTGAGAAATGAAAATAGAACCTGTTCGTAAAAGTTAACCACATCTAACACAGGGTTCGAGGAGTACTTATTAATTGCTTTTGCAATTTGCTCGTACGAGCCATGGTACTTATCCTCAGTGAGCCGCTCCGTGAGCTGACACATGTCCTCCATGTGTAACTTTTCGCTATTAACCCTGTCAATCCTTTTAGTAATATATGCCAAACTTCCTGTTTGAAACTTTATTAGGCTATGGGGAACTGTTTTAATTTTTGCTATTTCGGCCAAATGCATGGCTAAGTCTTCTACCTCGGGTAATTCCGGGTAGTATTTGGTTGGTGGTTTAAGTATGTACCCTCCCCACAAGCCTACAATTGTAAAACGCTTGGGTTCGTTTTTATTCTCGCCCGATGTAATGTGTAGCGAAATTTTAGGCTGAACACCGGTAACCGTCAATTGACTTTTTAAAATCTGAACCGCAAGTTCCTCCATTTGCGTTTCGCTATACGGTAGTATTGGTGGCGATGTTTGTCCAAACATATTTTTGCTACACTTTTTGTGCAGATATTCCTCGGTACTTTCAAGCGGTTGGTAGCAGTATAGGCATTTTTCCATTATTTCTCCTCCTCATTTATTAGTATAATGCTAACGGCACCTATGCAGTCTTTGCAGCAAATCATAAGTAACCCCATGCGGTCTCGTGGGTTTAGTTTCCAGTTTTTTTGTGCAATATCTAACAGCCAACCTTCGGGAATTAACCCGTCGAAAAATGGGAATAGTGTTTTGTTACTGAATGTTTCCTTCTGTAATGGAAGCGTTAGGCTTATTGCTTCTGGATTGTTACTTTCAAGGTAGAGTTTATCGTACTCAAAATGGTAGCCTTCTTCATCCTGAGTTAGCCAACCTGCTGTTTTTTCGTGCATTTTAACTTCAGCCTTTCTCATATGCTATAAATTGTTTCGGTTCAAAGGAACGGCACCAACTTCATAACCAAACAGTTTCAAAACCTGATTAACCTTGTCGAGGCGAAGACTTTCCTTGCCCTGTTCCAAATCTCTAACAAAGCGCAACCCAACACCAGCCTTCTCTGCCAGTTCTTGTTGTGTAAGGTTATTAACGCTTCTTTTTTCTTTAACAAACTCTCGTAATTTCATGTTCTATACCATTTCGGGTATAAATATAGGTGTTTTTATTCAATTATACCCGATATGGTATAAAAATTATTTATAAATTGGTATTATACCCGAAAGGGTATAGTATTGAAAGGTGTGAATGTAAAAATGCCTTTAAGGTTTTTAGGCGTATCAATTGTATTGTCTTTGTATTGAAACAAACAAGAGGCTGTCATGTAAGTCCCCCCAAAACCCCGACAGTTTAAGATTAGTAATTAAGCATTAAATGTAAACTGTTACTATGAAAAAGTCAGGATTTACAGAAAGCCGGATTTCAGCTGCCCTAAAGGAGTATGAGTCTGGAGGGCGGGCGGAGGACATCTGCCGGGAGTTGGGGGTTAACCCCAACACAATTTATAACTGGAAAAAGAGGTATTCAGGGGTGGACTCTGCGATGCTCCGACGGTATAAGGAGCTGGAGGCGGAAAATGCCCGTTTAAAGCGGGTGTATGCAGATTTAGGCCTTGATCACCGGCTGCTAAAGGATGTCATCGAAAAAAAGTTCTAAGGCCCTGTCAGAAGTGCGACCTGGTGGCAGAGATAAAAGAAGAGCAAAAGATCAGCACTGCCAGGGCCTGTCGGATTGTATCACTGGATCGTTCGATGTTTTACTATGCGCCGATAAGGGACGATGCTGAAGTAGAAGCGCGACCCAGGTATTATTCGGTGAAGTTACCCTCCAGAGGATGCCCGGAGTATTATAAAAGGATGCGCAAGGAGGGATATACCCGGAACCACAAAAAAGCGGAGAGGGTTTATAACAAGCTGTGGATGAATACAAGGCGAGGGAAAGTTAAACGCCGTATCCGAACCCTGATAGACAAGTTCTATTACAACCGATAAAACAAAACATCACCCGGAGTGCAGATTTTACGGAAGATCGCTTGGAGAGCGGCCGTAAGGTCAGGATTCTTCATGTTATTGATGATTATGGCCGTGAGGCCCTGATGTGCGAGCTTTCCCGCTGAACGTGTGGTAGGGCTATTTCAGCAACTAATTGAGCGGTATGGTAAGCCGGATAGTATTCGAGCTGACAATGGCAGCGAGTTTACCGCAAAAGCTTTTGAGGGCTTTTGCAAAAACTCTCAGATCACTCATTTAAGGATACAAAAAGGTAAACCTATGCAGAATGGATATGTAGAGAGATTCAATAAAACCTTCAGAGAAGATGCGCTTGATGCCATCATTTTTGAAAACTTAAATCAGATGAGAGGTTGCATTGAAGACTGGACGGACGGCTACAACAACGAGCATCCACACTCAAGCGTGGGAGATCATTCTCCAATAGAATTTAGAAAAAGAAAAATTGCGTAGATTTAACAAATAAACCCTGTTGGAAAAAAGGAGAATTTGCAAAACCACATATTTTTTGTGAATTATTTTGAATTGGTTTGAGTCGTTCAAAAACAAAAACGCCCTAAAAACCTATATTTTAGAGCGTTTTGTATTGATTTGAATTCAATTCAGTGGAGCTGGAGGGAATCGAACCCTCGTCCAAACAAGGAACCAGCTTGCTTTCTACATGCTTAGCTTTTCTTGATTTTCGGGACTAGCCCGGTGAAAAGCAACCAAGCTAATCCTTATCCTCTGTTATTTCACCAGAACTTAAAGGCATCATTCTGGCTATCCCCGTTTAATCGGTGCCCCGTATGCTGGAAACAATAGGGCGGAATTCCCAGCGAGACATCTCGTCCCCGCACGCCTTGGCGCAGGAATTAAGCCATTTTGCTTAGCAAAATTAAGCAGCAAGAGCGTAATTTGATTCGCCGTTTAATTGGTCGTGACCTGAGATTTACGAGCCAGCCTCACAACGCTCGACATGCTTACAAACCCATTCTACTCGCTGTCAAAACCACGTCAGCCCCTGAGTTTGATTGTGCAAAGATATAAAAAGTGTTTCGGTTTTGTGATAGTGTTCAGAAAAGAGTATTTATTCCTCAAAACCAAACGCTATACACTAAATACATTTCACTAAAAATCCGAGTTCATTGACCAAAGGAAATCCTCGTTGGTAGCTGTTTTTACAAGTCTATCCTTTAGAAAATCCATTGCCTCAACTGAGTTCATATCGGTTAAGTAGTTGCGTAGTATCCAAATTTTCTGTAGCATTTCCTTATCAAGCAGCAAATCCTCGCGGCGTGTGCTCGATGCCGTTATGTCCACCGATGGGAATATACGCTTGTTGGATAACTTTCGATCCAACTGAAGTTCCATATTGCCAGTACCCTTGAATTCCTCAAAGATGACCTCGTCCATTTTACTACCTGTTTCAGTCAGCGCTGTTGCAAGGATGGTTAACGAACCGCCATTTTCGATGTTACGTGCAGCACCAAAAAAACGTTTTGGTTTCTGTAGTGCGTTGGCGTCAACTCCTCCGGAAAGCACTTTGCCAGATGCCGGTTGAACGGTGTTGAATGCACGGGCTAAACGGGTAATTGAGTCAAGTAGAATAACCACATCGTGGCCGCACTCTACCAGCCTTTTAGCTTTTTCCAGAACAATATTGGCTACGCGGACGTGACGCTCGGCAGGCTCGTCAAAGGTTGATGAAATAACCTCGGCATTTACACTGCGGGCCATGTCGGTCACCTCCTCGGGGCGTTCATCAATAAGGAGAACAATCATGTAAACCTCGGGATGATTCGCTGCTATTGAGTTGGCAATGTCTTTTAGTAAAATTGTTTTACCGGTTTTTGGTTGAGCAACAATTAATCCACGCTGTCCTTTGCCAATCGGCGCAAACATGTCAACAATTCTAGCCGATAGCAGGTTGACGTTGTTGCCAATTAGCTTGAATTTTTCGTTTGGGAAAAGAGGCGTTAGGTAATCGAAGGGAACTCTATCACGGATAAATTCAGGGTCTCTTCCGTTGATATGAAGAACTTTTATTAACGGGAAATATTTTTCGCCCTCTTTGGGTGGACGAATGGTACCGGTAACCGTATCGCCGGTTTTGAGGCCAAAAAGCTTGATTTGCGATTGCGATACATATACATCATCGGGTGAGCTTAAGTAGTTGTAATCCGATGAGCGAAGAAACCCGTAGCCATCGGGCATGATTTCCAGGACTCCCGTAGTATTTACTATCCCGTCGAAATCGAAACGCTCATTATTTTTTCTTTCGAAACTTTTTCGAGGTTCAAACTCGCGCGGCTGGGGTTGCTGTCCGTTTTCTTGTGAAACTTCGCTACTCTGCAGGTCGATTTCCGGGCCGGAATTCCCGTCCGAAAGAATTTCTGTAAATTCCGGGTTTTCTTTGATTTCTATAATTTCTTCGGCTGGTTCTACGTAAGGCTCTTCGGTGATAGCGGTTTGTTCTAGGTGTGATTCCAGGTCAACTTCTGGCAATAGAACGGTTTTTTTGTTGAAGCTGATGGTGTTTTCAACTTTGCGGGGCTGAATGGTTGCCTCTGTTTTTTTATCGTTCTTAAAATTGCTGCTTGAGTATTCTTTCCGAACTTCCTTCCCTCTTGTAAATCGTTTACGTTTCAACTTTTCTCCACTCTCCGGTTGCTCAGGTTGTTGTTCCACCTCCTGCTTTTCGACGGGTTTAGGGGTTGGTTTTTCCGTAAACGTTTTTTTTACGTCGGGCTTATTCCGCTCTTTACTTTTGCTGTCATCTAACGATGCATTTATTGCCTGTTGATCCAGAATCCGGTACACAAGGTCTTGCTTTCTTAGACTTTCAATTTTTTTAATGTTAAGTTCTTTGGCTATCTCCCTTAGCTCGGGGAGAAGCTTTTTGTTTAGTTCAAGAATATCGTACATAAATTGCCTTAATTATAATATAAATAATTGGTTTAACTCAAGATGATAAAACGAAGTTGATTGTTTTGGATTGAAAAAGAGGTTGGAAAACTCTTCGAAAATCATTGCAAATATAGTAAATATTATTTTTTAATTAAAACATAGTAAAAAAACGGTTTCGGCTGGTGTAAGATTTTGTTCAAAGTTCTTTGAGAGGAATCCGCTTTTATTTGATTTTGAGGTAAGGTACTGCAGTGCGGTGAAGGTTTAGGGGGATGCTAAGGGATTGGGTAACTCTGCAAAGGTAACTTTTTTCAATTACCTACAACTTTATTTTTATTTTTTTTGTTAGACTAAATTTTGATTATGAAATGCTCCGATTGCCAAAAGTCAGTGTAAAGAATTGGGAGTTTGGTAATGCCAGCGTTTAACACAGAGTAAAATTGGTATGGTATGGTTTAGTGTGGGCTGAAAAATAATTTCAAAAAATATTTTTATTTGATAAATGTGTATATATTCAATGCTTTATTTAATAGTTGATTTGGCATGAGGCAATTGAAGATTATCAAACAGGTTACTAATCGGGAAACTGTATCGCTGGACAAGTACCTTCACGAAATAGGTAAAGTTGACCTACTTACTGCCGACGAGGAAGTGTCCCTGGCCAGAAAATTGAAGGATGGAGATCAGTCCGCCCTTGCCAAGTTGGTAAAGGCCAACTTACGGTTTGTTGTTTCCGTTGCCAAGCAGTACCAGAATCAGGGTTTAAGTTTGCCCGACTTAATTAACGAGGGAAATGTTGGATTGATAAAGGCCGCCCAACGATTCGATGAAACCCGGGGCTTTAAATTCATCTCATACGCCGTATGGTGGATTCGGCAATCAATTCTGCAAGCCTTGGCAGAGCAGGCGAGGATTGTGAAGCTACCCCTTAATAAAATAGGTTCAATAAATAAGGTTAACCGGGCCCTAACCGAGCTGGAGCAAAAGTTTGAGCGCGAGCCAACCATCAACGAACTTTCCGAAACGCTTGAGCTGGCTCCGGATGATATAAAGGAAGCTCTCCGAAGCAACAGTCGCCATATATCCATGGATGCCCCGCTAACCCAGGATGATGACGGGAGTATGTACGATGTAATGCTATCGCCCGATTCTCCAATGCCCGACAGGGGACTGCTCAATGAAAGTTTACGCCGTGAAATTGAACGGGCGTTGGCCACGTTAACTCCCCGTGAGGCCAACATAATTCGTTTGTATTTTGGGCTAAATGGTAAGCACCCCCATACTTTGGAAGAAATTGGCGAGGAGTTCGACTTAACCCGTGAGCGTGTCCGTCAGATAAAAGAAAAAGCGCTAAAGCGTTTAAAGCAAGCAACGCGTAGTAAAATTCTTAAAAGTTATTTGGGGTGATGCTTGGAGGGGTATAGCCTAAGGGAAATTGTCAGCTTGGCGGGTTCGTGTTGGTGTAGAATACCCCAGCCCTTAAAAGATTTTAGGTCCCAACTTTTTTATGACTTACAATGCTTATCAATGTAGATGAGGCGTTAATTTATTCGCTGAAATCTTGTAACTTTGAACGCGACGTAGTCAACACTACCAGCGAACAACCATCAACTAGTAAAAAAATGAGACATCTTGTTGCGCCATCTATGCTTTCTGCCGATTTTGCCAATCTTGCCAACGATACCGGAATGATAAATAAAAGTCAGGCCGACTGGTTTCATCTGGATATTATGGACGGTGTTTTTGTTCCAAACTTATCTTTCGGGTTTCCGGTGGTGGAGCGTGTTAAATCCATGGCCGTTAAACCGTTGGACGTTCATTTGATGATAGTTGATCCAGATCGCTATTTGGAGCGTTTCCGTGATGCAGGGGCCAGCTGGTTAACCGTTCATTACGAGGCTTGCACGCATCTTCATCGCACCTTGGGCCAGATAAGGAACTTGGGGATGAATGCGGGTGTTGCCTTAAATCCCCATACTCCGGTGGAGTTACTTGCCGAGGTGCTTGATGATATTGATATGGTACTTATTATGTCCGTTAACCCGGGGTTTGGCGGGCAAAAATTTATTCCCAACAGCTATAGCAAAATAGAACGCCTACGTGCAATGATCAATTCCCGTAATTTAAGTACATTGATTGAGGTTGACGGAGGCGTCGATACCTTTAATGCATCAAGGTTGTACTCTGCGGGCGCGAATGTTTTGGTTGCCGGTAATGCAGTTTTTAAGGCAGATAACCCTGTTGCGGTTATTGAACAGCTGAAAAAAGCATAAATTCGGAAGCGCTTTCCGTAATCCTTTTCAGGAAGGCACTTCCAATTGCCTGGCCCCAGCAGACGGGAATACTACCAGCATAATAGACAATCGGGAAGGGGGAGGCATTACAGCATGATTTTCCGGTAAACAAAGTATTGATTATTCGGATAGCCCAAAAGCGATTGGGGGGTAGGAAATTACTTGGCAGTCTTGCGCCACTATGCAGGAACATCGAGTACGATGCTTTTTTCAATTAATTTATCAGCTGTTTCATGTAATTCTAATTTTAATTAGGGGTGATGCTTAAATTTCTTTAACCAGTTGAACATTATTGTCTTGCCTGCCGGCGTAAGGATGGACTCTGGATGGAACTGCACGCCACACACATCGAATTCCCTATGGCTTAGGGCCATAATTTGACCATTCCCGTCGGTAGCATCAACCTTTAGGCATTGGGGCAGTCCATCGGGATTTACCACCCACGAGTGGTACCGGCCTGCTTCGAATGTCCTGTTTACGCCTTCGAAAATGTAATGAATGGGTGGCCGAATTATCATGGAGGTGGCTACCCCGTGATAAACTTTACTTATATTGACAAGCGTGCCGCCAAACGATTCGGCTATGGCCTGTAGTCCAAGGCAAACGCCAAAAATCCTTTTGGTTTTATAGTATTCACTGATTATGGGGAGCAGGTTGCCTGCTTCGGATGGAATCCCCGGGCCCGGAGAAAGTATTATCCCATCAAACCTGTTTGCTTCATCAACCCGAATCTGATCGTTTCTGAATACTTCAACGTGGTGTTTGCCAAACTCTTCTACGTAGTGAAGCAGGTTAAATGTAAAAGAATCGTAATTGTCTAGTAGTAGTATCGATGCCATATTTAATATTGTTGGTTGTACTGTCCAATGTTTGTGGTGCTTTCCCATTCAATGATTTGAATCAGGTGTAATCCTTCGTTCTGTCAGCTGCAGAGAGTGTTTTTCATAAATTTTTATTGCTATCCGGGCCTGTTATAACGCTTTTTCAGGCTATTTGACAAGCCTTTCATAGAACGTCCAATTATTGTTTCTGGTGGCGAATATGCAAGTTTACCGTATTTTCTGCATCATTCCAACACCCGGTCATTGCTTCCTGTGTTATACTCGCGTTGAATTTGGTCTTTGTTTAAAAAGTTCTTCTCAAATTCGGCTGCGACCATCTTCTTGAAAGCCTCACTGTGAAATTTTTGCGGACTCCCTTGCTCCTTTTCTTTTAATTGAATTTTCAAAAGTTGACGTATTTATAATCAACTTTTCCCGGAACGGGACAATTTGAAAAAATCGGATTACCTTTGAGTGAATTATTTAAGAACGACGGCCTAAGAATTCTTTCTCTTGTGCCTTGTGTCTGAAACTAGAGTCTGCTTTACAAATGGAAACTATAATAGTTAAAGGCAAATCATCCGAATCAACAGTTATTGTTGGGGAGATCATCGAAAATATTCCTAAGTACATTCCATCCAAAGGAGTTTTTATTATTACCGATGACAATGTGAAAAGGCATTGCAACTCTAGGTTCCCTGAGTTTCCGGTTTACTCTATCGGGGCAGGCGAGACCTCCAAGAATCTACAAACAGCTGCCGAAATTTACCGATGGCTGCTCAATGCTGGTGCCGATAGGAGTACTTTTATTCTAGGAATTGGGGGTGGCGTGGTTTGCGATATTGCAGGTTTTGTGGCATCTACCTACATGCGTGGAGTTTCTTTTGGTTTTGTTGCAACCAGCCTTTTGGCCCAGGTCGATGCCAGCGTTGGGGGTAAAAATGGCGTTGACTTGGATGGTTTTAAGAATATCGTTGGAACTTTCAACCAGCCAAAGTTCGTTATTTGCGATACATCAATGCTTTTAACCCTGCCCAGGGTTGAATGGTCGAACGGATTTGCCGAGATGGTAAAACATGCCCTCATTACCGATTCTGAAAAGTTTTCTTTTATGGAGTCGCATGTAAGCGAACTTTTGGGCTGCAATATCGATGTAATTACACCGCTTGTGGCCAAATCGGTTCAAATTAAAGCGAATATTGTTTCCACCGATGAGCATGAGAGGGGCGAACGCAAAAAGCTGAATCTTGGCCACACATGGGGTCATGCGGTGGAAAAGGTTTCCGGGCTACCGCATGGCCAAAGTGTAAGCATAGGAATTGAGTTTGCGGCCAGGCTATCAACTTCAAAGGGTTTGCTGGAGAAAAAAGACTACATGCGGATTTTGGACTTACTCCGCAACCTTCGCCTGCCGGTATCCACCCACATTAACCATCAGCTTATTTTCGATGTGCTGGTTAAGGATAAAAAAAGAACCTCGGATGCCGTTGATTTCATACTGATTAACGGAATAGGCAATGCGGTAATTGAACGGTTGAGTTTGGGCGAAATCAGGGATTTTGCGGTTAAATGAGCTGGCCGCTAAAAATAGTTTTGATGTTTAACCGCTGAGTTTAATTTTATGCGTTCCGATATTTGTTTAAGCATAGGCAACATGGGATTCGGCCAAGCCGTAAGTCATCTCCGGAATGTATCGCTGGCCGAAGTCAGGATGGATTTGCTAAATTTTACCGATGAGCAGTTTAGGCGGATATTCGGCCATCATAAAAACCTCATAGCCACTTTCCGGTCTGATGTTGAGCCTGTAAAGTTGATTGATAGGTATGGGCTAGCGTTGGATTCTGGATGTACTTTCGTTGATGTTGATGCCAGTATCCCCGAGGTGCATCGCAATACAGTTAAAGCAATGGCACACGGGAAGGGGTGCAAGGTGATCCTGTCATACCACAATTTCAATGAAACACCCGAAATTGGACGGCTGCAGGAAATAGCCGATGCTTTGTTCCGCTCCGGTGCCGATGTTGCCAAGTTGGCCTGCAAAGCCAATACAGCGGTTGATTGTTCACGGGTTCTTGGCCTTTACGCCAGGTATAGCAGTATTGTGGCTTTTTGTATGGGTAACCTGGGGAAAGTAACCCGCTTGGCTGCGCCAATTTTAGGCGCACCATTTACCTACGCTTCGGCCGATGGCTGTGGAACTGCTCCCGGACAAATAGATTACGGCGAAGTGGAAAATTTTCTGAATAGGTACAAGGATTAAATAAACGGGAATTCTGAGATTTTGTAAGTGTTTTATCCGAATAAAGTATGCAATATTTAGCAGTTTTTGGGAAACCGGTTCTTCATAGCAAAAGCCCACAGCTTTTTAACTCGGCCTTTAAATCAACGGGAATAAAGGCTTTCTACACTAGAATCCGACCGTTGAGCGGGGAAAATATCATCGAGATAATCAAAAGAACAGGAATTACCGGCGCAAATGTTACTACCCCTTACAAGGAAGATGTAATACCTTTCCTCGACTATATTTCCAACGATGCCCGGTTAATAGGGGGTGTAAATACTATTGTAAACCAGAATGGGACGCTATACGGGTATAATACGGATCATTATGGCGTTTCGCGCTCATTAACCGAAGCCGGTTTTACTTTGCATGGATTACCATGCCTTGTTTTGGGTGCTGGCCCTGCAGCCCGGGCTGCGGTTTACGGATTAATGGGCAAGGGGGCGGTCGTATCAATCACCAACCGTACCTTCAGTAAGGCCTTGAGCATAGCAAACGATTTTGGCTGTCGGGCCGTTGAGGTGGAGCGGGTTAATGATATTATTGGCGATGTCGGTATTATGGTTTCAACAATTTTGCCCGGGGCAAATCCGCTTTCGGATGTTACTTTACCCGATACCTTAACCGTTTTAGATGCAAATTACCGTGTTTCTCAGTTCAGCATTTACGCCGATGCCTACGGATGCAGAATAATTTCCGGCAAACGCTGGCTTATAAATCAGGCGGCTGAATCGTTTAAACTTTTTTGGGGAGCAGAACCCGACATTGCTGCCCTGGAGGATGGCTTAAGTATTGAGCTCGATAAAAATAAACTCAATGCTGTTGCGGTAACCGAAAAGTCGCAGGACATCAACTTCAGTAACGTCGATTTAGTAGTATCGCTACCAAGCGCACAGCTAGGTTGTTTTAATACGTTTTTAGATGAAGAAGTGTATAAAGCCTTCGGAAGTTAAAGGTATAATTCAGGCACCGGCATCGAAAAGTGTTGCACAGCGTGCCATTGCGCTGGCTTCGCTATCACGTGGCCGTTCCGTTATAACAAATGCTGGGGATAGCGACGATTGCAGCGCAGCCATCAGGGTTTGCCGAACCCTTGCGGTAAAAATAGAGGAGCACGATGGGGTATTGCTGGTAGATGGTGGCATTAAGCTGCCCAATGAACCGTTGAACTGTGGCGAGTCGGGGTTGGGAATCAGAATGTTTTCGGCAATAGCGGCCACATTGAATGGCACGGTAGAATTAACAGGCGGGGGATCGTTGCAGCACCGTCCCATGGGTATTATTGCTGATGCGTTAACTCCACTCGGAGTTTCCTGCTCAACAAACTCAGGGTTGTTGCCAATTAAAGTGCATGGCCCCATTAACGGAGGAAAAACCAGGGTTGATGGTTCATTGAGTTCCCAGGTGCTGACGGGCTTGTTGATGGCCTCGCCGCTGGCAGGCTCCGATGTTGAGATTGATGTTTCAAACCTGAAAAGCGTTCCTTACGTTGAGCTAACAATCGACATGATGAGGCAATTCGGTATTGAGGTTAGGAATGATAAAAATCAACGGTTTAGCGTTCGTGCCCCACAGGTTTACACCCCCTGTAGCTATAATGTCGAAGGCGATTGGAGTGGGGCTGCTTTTATGCTGGTTGCCGGTGCCACTGCGGGTGAGGTTAAGGTTACGAATTTAAATCAACAGTCACTTCAAGCCGATAGGTACATTGTCGATGCCCTGATTTGGGCAGGAGCACATGTCTCTATTGACGGAAATTGCATCCTCGT
The DNA here is from genome assembly GCA_050180015.1 of Bacteroidales bacterium. Classification (GTDB taxonomy): domain Bacteria; phylum Bacteroidota; class Bacteroidia; order Bacteroidales; family Tenuifilaceae; genus JBFXEO01. Next base: position 13,644 of record JBFXEO010000008.1, read on the forward strand.
GAGGAAGGACAGGTTGATCGGCTTTAATTTTGATGCCACCAACTGTCCCGATTTATTCCCTCCGCTGGTTGCTTTGGCCGCGCATTGTAATGGTGAATCGGCGATTTTAGGTGTAAATCGGTTAAAAGTAAAAGAAAGCGACAGGGCTGCAACTTTGATGGCGGAATTCACTAAATTGGGGGTTGATATTAAGGTTCAGGGCGATTTAATGGTTGTACGGGGAGGAACAGTTCGGTCGGCAAAAGTACAGTCGTACGGCGATCATCGTATAGCCATGGCCTGTGCCGTAGCAGCACTGGGTGGGCAAGGCGATGTGGAAATAGATAACGCCGGGGCTGTTTCAAAAAGTTATCCCAATTTTTTTGAAGATTTAAGTAAGGTTAAATGCTAGATGATGCATTAACGAACTTTTACGTTTTAATGCTGTTTGGCTAAATGGCTTAGTTAAACGGTTTTTGATGTACATCTACGTAACAACTCTCAACAAATAACTATCAACCAAACAAATGAATACATTCGGTAAAATATTCAGAATATCCATATTCGGAGAATCACATGGTACGGCAATTGGTATAACCCTCGATGGGATTAAGCCGGGATTACCTTTGAGTATCGAAGATTTTAGTGCCGATTTGCTACGGCGTAAGTCGGGGGCCCGGGGAACCACACCCCGCCTGGAGGATGATACCCCAGAAATAGTTGCGGGATGGTTCAATGGCTATACAACAGGGGCCCCGCTAACAGTGCTATTCCGTAATGTCAACACAAAATCAGGCGATTACGAAAGGATTAAGAACTTGTCGCGTCCGGGTCATGCCGATTTTGTTGCGAATAAAAAATTTAGTGGCTATAACGACTATAGGGGAGGTGGCCATTTTTCGGGCAGGTTAACGTTGGCCTTAGTGGCTGCCGGAGTTATAGCAAAAAAGATTGTTGCCCCCATTGGTATTGCTGCACGGTTAATTTCTGTTGGAGGTAGCAGCAATACCAACGAAACAATTGACAGTACGCTGGAAAAAGGGGACTCTGTGGGTGGCGTTGTGGAATGCCGTGCGAATGGAATACCTGTTGGTTTGGGAGAACCATTTTTCGATTCGGTTGAGTCATTAATCAGCCATTTGGCCTTTTCTATTCCGGCCATTAAGGGGATTGAGTTCGGCTCGGGCTTTGCTGCTGCTGGTATGACCGGTTCCCAGCATAACGATAGGTATATCGATGCGAGCGGAAAAACCTCTACCAACAATGCGGGTGGAATTTCGGGTGGCATTACCAATGGTAACGAGCTGGTTTTCCGTGTTGCCGTAAAGCCCACCTCCAGCATTAGCCAGGCGCAGCAGACAGTAAACACTGCAACCGGCATGGTTGAATCTTTGGAAATTAAGGGTAGGCACGACGCCTGTATCGCCCTTAGGGTTCCGGTAGTGCTAGAGGCAATAACCGCAATTGCCCTGGCAGACTTGATGCTTGTTGCAAGGGGGATATCCGGTTGAACTTGAAAGGCAAAATATCATTATAACGTACACGGTGAAGATGCCAGGAGTTCGTCGAACAACCCTTCAAACTTCCGTTTAGTCTGATAGGGGCATTGGGTCAACCCGGAAATTACTCATTACCTTCCAGGTAATTTTGCAGGTAAGCATAACGGGGGGTTAACACTCCGTTCTTTATTATGGTCGCCCGCTCAATTATTGCCTCGCAATCGTCGCAGAAGAACTGTGGCAGTATTTTTTCTACAAGCAGCTTCCCGAAAAACTCGCTGGCATCGCGGGGTAGTTCCCCGGGGAGGTTGTCTATGGACATTACCGTAACATTTTTTGCGTTCGAAAAAGCAGGCTCCTCCTCACCGGTGTTAGGATTAAAGTCGAAAAATGGATCCGCAATTGTTGATGCCCTTATGGTTGATGGTATGGGCCCCGGAATATCGCAGCTAACGTCGGCAATTATGGAGATTTTGAATTCGGGCTTTGCCATATCCTCCAGGGTGAAGAAATGTGGCGAACGGAAATCCCAGTAATGGCAGGCAATCATCACATCGGCAACTTTTGTGTATGGCAGAAAAGAACTTTCGTAATCCGCAGGATTGCTCACCCAGCTATTCCATTCAAAGGGTTCATTGTTTTTCCGTTGTGCGTAATGCCACGGATCCAACCTACAGTAAACCGGGTAGCTGTATTCCTTTGTAAGGAAATCGTCGGGTGAAATCTCCTTCACCTTAGCCCGCTGAAGAATTTCCGTGGCACCACCGGCAACCCGGCCGCCACCCGTTACTATAAACTTTTGGGCTGGGAGCTGTAGTTCTTCAAGCAATATCTTAAGTTCATTGTAGTCGTGCATTTGGTTGGCAGGTTGCAATTCACGCATTGCGGTTTTAAGGTGCAATGCTCTAATCGCGTTGTACGCACCAACTACTCCGGCCCAATGTCCAAAGGCTATTAGCCTGTTTTTATTTTTGTCGGTTAAATATTCGTAGTCAATAAGGGTATTCCTGTTGCCTGTAAATGCCTGAATTAGCGGTTGGTTGTGGGGCTGTTTTTTTGCCACATGGGCAAATATGAGGTATGTTTTGCTGGCTATTATGGTTGGGATTTTGGTCTCCTTTACGCCAATGAGTACGTCACAATCCGAAATATCTTCCTGAAGTTTTATTCCAAGATTACCATACTCCTCGTCTTTAAAACATCTAATATTGCTAGGCTGAACAACTACCTCTACATTTTTGAAACTTTCCATTAAATCTTTAGCCTGTGCCGGAGGAAGTGCAACCCGTCTATCCGGAGGGTTTTTGGTTTCTCTTAAAATGCCAACTTTGAAATGCGTGTTCATCTTTAATTTTGGTTAAGTTTTTAGGTTTGATTTTGCGAAACTAACATTTTGAAATTAATTTAAGAAAAATTGATGTTTTAAAATGCAACTTTAATTCATAAAATTAACGGATATAGCTAATTCCATGGAATAGGTTTCAATTTGTAAGAGGAGACAGGGTACGGTGTTTGCTATTTCAAACGTTTTCATTGGTTTACGTTAGAATTACGGATTCTCAAATTGCTTTAAAACATGGTAAATTTTACTGAATTGTTATAACTTTGCACGGAAAATTTAATATCCACAAACTATTATAAACTCACAAAGTAAAATGGCAAAGACAAAAAAATTTATTACTTGTGATGGTAATTACGCTGCGGCGCATGTGGCCTATATGTTTAGCGAGGTTGCAGCTATTTACCCTATCACCCCTTCATCTACAATGGCCGAGTATGTTGACGAATGGGCAGCATTTGGTCGGAAAAATATTTTTGGCGATACCGTAAAGGTAGTTGAAATGCAGAGCGAAGCCGGCGCAGCAGGGGCTGTTCATGGCTCGTTGCAGGCTGGTGCCTTAACGTCAACCTTTACAGCGTCGCAGGGTTTGCTGCTGATGATACCTAACATGTACAAAATTTCCGGTGAGCTATTACCCGGCGTTTTTCATGTTTCGGCCCGTAGCATTGCAGCTCAGGCGTTATCTATTTTTGGCGATCATAGCGATGTTATGAGTACCCGTCAGTGCGGTTTTGCAATGCTTGCAACCGGTAGCGTTCAGGAAGTTATGGACTTGGCTGGCGTTGCACATCTTTCTGCAATCAAAACAAGGCTACCATTCCTGCACTTCTTCGATGGATTCCGTACATCGCACGAAATTCAGAAAATAGAAGTTCTGGAGAATGATGATTTGGCTTCCCTGATTGACCAGCAGGGACTTCAGGCATTCCGCGACAGGGCTCTTAACCCTGAACACCCTGTAACCCGTGGTACTGCACAAAACCCCGATATTTACTTCCAGGCACGTGAAGCAGCAAATAAATTTTACGACGTAGTTCCCGACGTGGTTGAGAGCTACATGCGGGAAATAGAAAAGTTGACGGGTCGCGAATACCACCCATTCAACTACTACGGCGACCCCAATGCCGAAAATGTAGTAATAGCCATGGGCTCTGTTACCGATACGCTGACCGAGGTTGTTGACTATTTAATGGCAAAAGGCGAAAAGGTAGGGCTGGTTTCAGTACACCTGTATCGCCCTTTCTCCGCACAGTATTTCTTCAATGCACTGCCAAAATCGGTAAAACGTATTGCCGTGCTTGATCGTACCAAGGAACCCGGGGCAAATGGCGATCCTCTTTACCTTGATGTAAAGGATTTATTCTACGGCAAGGATAAAGCCCCGCTCGTTGTTGGCGGACGTTACGGGTTAAGCTCTAAGGATACCACCCCTGCCCAAATGATTGCTGTTTTTGACAACCTAAGAATGAAGGAACCCAAAAATCAATTCACCGTTGGTATTGTGGATGATGTTACCTTCAAATCCCTCCCTGTTGGCGAAGAAATCAATTTATCACCCAGGGGTACATTTCAGGCAAAATTCTATGGGTTGGGATCCGACGGTACTGTTGGTGCCAATAAGAACTCCATTAAAATTATTGGTGATAACACACAAAAGTATTGTCAGGCATACTTTGCCTACGACTCAAAAAAATCCGGTGGCATCACGGTTTCTCACCTAAGATTTGGCGATCAGCCAATTCATTCACCATATTTAGTAAACACCCCCGATTTTGTGGCATGTCACGTTCCCTCATACTTAGGCAAGTACGATATGCTTAGGGGATTACAGAAGGGAGGAACCTTCCTGCTTAATACCATCTGGAGCGTTGAGGAAACTAAGGAAAAACTTCCAAATTCAATTAAACGTTGCTTGGCACAGAACAACATCAACTTTTACATTATAGACGCCACAAAAATTGCCGAGGAGATTGGGCTCGGAAACCGTACAAACACCATTATGCAAAGTGCATTCTTCAAAATAGCCAACGTTATACCCTACGATTTGGCCGTTAAGTCCATGAAGAAGGCTATTGAGAAATCGTATGGACGTAAGGGGGAAGAAATCCTGAAGATGAACTATGCTGCAGTAGATCAGGGCGGTGAAGCCATAAAGGTTACTGTTCCTGCAGATTGGGCTAAGCTGGACGCTGAAAAACAGGAGGGCATTGCTGGCGCACCAGATTTCATCAACAATGTTGTTAATCCAATTAATGCCCAAAAGGGCGATGATTTACCGGTAAGTGCTTTTGTTGACCGCGAGGATGGTACTTTCCCGGCAGGAACTACCCGCTACGAAAAACGCGGTATTGCTGTTAACGTACCCGAGTGGATACCCGATAACTGCATTCAATGTAACCAATGCTCCTACGTTTGCCCTCACGCGGCAATCCGTCCATTCCTACTCACCGATGAGGAATTAAAGAACGCCCCCGAAGGAACCAAAACAGTAAGGGGTAACGGCGGTGTGAAGGATTATAACTTCCGTATTCAGGTAAGCGTACTCGATTGTACCGGATGCGGTAACTGCGCCGATGTATGCCCCGCCAAAACAAAGGCCCTTGAAATGAAGCCCATTGAAACACAGATGGCCGAAGCTCCACGGTTCGATTATATGCACGATAAAGTTGGATATAAGGATATTCTCGGTAAGGAAAAATCGGTTAAGAATAGCCAGTTCGCTCAACCGTTATTCGAGTTTAGCGGAGCTTGCGCTGGTTGTGGCGAAACCCCCTACATTAAGGCTATCACTCAACTTTATGGGGATAGGATGATTGTTTCCAACGCTACGGGATGCTCCTCCATTTACGGCGGTTCAGCCCCTTCAACTCCTTACTCTACAAATAATGAGGGTCGGGGACCCGCTTGGGCAAACTCCCTTTTCGAGGATAATGCCGAGTACGGTTTTGGAATTGCCACCGGTGTTGATAAAATGCGTACCCGTATAGCTGAACGGTTAACCGCTGCCCTTAACAATGGGTTCGCCGATTCCACCAAGGAGGTAATGAAGGAATGGCTTGCGGGGAAGAACAATGCCGAACAATCGAGAGTGGCTTCTGCCAAATTAATTGCTGCCCTTGAGAAAGAGGATGGTAACCTGGCCAGGGAGCTACTTGCCCTGAAGCAGTATTTTGAGAAGAAATCTGTTTGGATATTCGGGGGCGATGGTTGGGCCTACGATATCGGTTACGGCGGATTAGATCATGTACTTTCTACCGGCGAAGACGTGAATGTACTTGTAATGGATACCGAGGTTTATTCTAATACCGGTGGACAAGCATCAAAATCTACCCCTGTAGCCGCAGTGGCTAAGTTTGCCGCATCCGGCAAGAGGGTTCGGAAGAAAGATTTGGGGATGATGGCCATGTCCTATGGTTACGTTTACGTGGCACAGGTTGCGATGGGAGCCGATCATAACCAGTATTTCAAAGCAATCAGGGAGGCCGAAGCTTACCCCGGACCATCACTCATAATTGCCTACGCCCCATGTATTAACCATGGTATCCGTAAGGGAATGGGATCAACCCAGAATGAAGCAAAAATGGCCGTAAAGAGTGGCTACTGGCATTTGTACCGGTACAATCCATTGCTCGAGGCCGAAGGGAAAAATCCGTTCCAGCTCGATTCAAGAGAACCGGAGTGGAACTTGTTCCAAGATTTCTTGATGGGAGAAGTCCGTTACACATCACTTCAGCTGTCATTTCCCGATCAAGCAACGGAATTATTCCAGGCAGCAGAGGAGAATGCTAAATGGCGATACAACTCCTATAAAAGGTTATCCGACACAGGAAGCAAATAGTTTCTGTTAACCTCAGCTTAAAAGGAGAGTGGCATTGGTCGCTCTCCTTTTTTTATTTAACGGCGTAATATTAAAGATATTTATTACCTTAGCAATAAGTTAAGCCAGAATAATGAATTCTATCGGGAGAAAACCGTGGTTTGGTGCTTTGCGGTTTCAACGCTTATTCATTTTAGTACCGTTATTACTGCCTATGCTATTGTTTGGGCAGTATCAACCCATATTTCGCCATTTAACGGTTGATGAGGGCCTTTCGGCAAGCGAAGTGTATCACGTATATCAGGATTCGTACGGATACATCTGGTTTGCAACCAACAACGGGGTAAGCAAATTTGATGGGTATAGCTTCGAAAATTTTGATTTGGTCTCAGGGTTGGCGGATAATACCGTATTTGAAATATACGAGGATTACAAGCACCGGGTATGGTTTATACCTTTCTCCGGCAACCTGAGCTACTACGAGAATGGGGTAATCAATAATTATCCGTTTAACTCCAAAATTAAACAGCATTTCCCCAATAGCCGCGGACCAATAAAAATGTCGTTTTATGTTGATAGTTTAGATAATATCTACCTGGGCTTAAAACAGTTTGGGCTAATTACCGTTAGCCCGGAGGGTATTTATAAGCGCATGGAGGATGGGTATAGCGAGGGCGAATTGGTGATGAAGAACTTTGGGAATGGTAAGATACTAACATCCAGTTCGTTCAACGCATATACTGCCGATTTAATTTACAGCGATAACCGGCAAAATTTCCGGCTTAACTTAAACGAGTTAATGGGGACCGATTATATACCCTTATACACATTTGCTCAAAAGTCCCTGGATGGCTCAATTTTTATCTCTGTCGATTATCTTCTTCTTCAAATAAAAAACGGGAGCATTATCCGTAAGTTGTCAGGTATAAGCAAACAGATAATCTGGATGAGTATCGATGACGGCAATAACCTTTGGGTTTCGGCTTTTGAAGGCGGTGTTTACCTGTTCCCAAACTGTGATTTGAGTAATCCCGGAATAAAATTTTTGAACGATTATCAGGTCACATCCGTGCTGAGGGATACGGAGGGATCTTACTGGTTCTCCACTTTGAACGATGGGGTTTTTTATGCACCCAATTACAGGATGAAAACATTCTCCAAGGAGAACGGACTTGCCGATAACAGGGTTAATGCAATTTTTGCCGATGATGCAAGAATTTATGTGGGGTTTGAAATGGGTTTTGTCGATATTATTTCAGGGGAAAATATAAGCCACCAATCGTTTAGAAAGCTAACCAGCACTACTTATGTCCGTTCAATTTTCGGCGATACTCTTTCGAACAGGGTTTGGGTATGCACTTTTAGCGAATTAGGGTACTTCCTCGAGCATCGCTACCACAAGATAAAAGTTGATAACAGCCTAATTTACCCAAGGAAAATTATTAGAAGCAGTAAAGGCGGATACTGGGTTGGAACGGCCAAAGGATTGCGGAAAATCGATAATGATAAGGTAACCTACGACTCCCAGTCTAAGGATGGATTCAGTGGCATGGTGTTTAGTTTGGTGGAAGATAGCCGTGGTGCTGTTTGGTTAAGCACCATAAATGGACTATGGAAGTATTCCAACGGCATCTATCAGTACATTGGAGATCAGGATGTGCTGCTGACCAGGCTCAGCCATAGCATGTTCTTCAATCCGGTTGACTCCTCGCTATGGATTGGTACCAATGGGGCGGGTATTGTGATATACTCAAAGTATGGCGAGGTGAGTCAGATTTCCGTTAATGACGGTTTGATATCGAACTCTATTCATCACCTGCACTACTCCGACAGCTCCGTTTGGGTGGCTACGCGCCAGGGTTTATCCCTCATTGCATACCCTGGGAGCATTAAAAATATAATGAATTTTACTATTGATGATGGCCTGCCAAGCAATGAAATAACATCGGTTTACACCCGGGGATCGTATGTTTACGTGGGTACCAATAAGGGCTTAGCGGTTATAGATTTTAACCATTTGACCCGGAATGCAACACCACCCGCCGTGCTAGTTACCAAGCTGGTGGTTGATGGCGCTAACATCCCACTTAACGATTCCACCATTACTTTGGGTTACTCCCGGAATACTCTTGACATATCGTATGTTGGGCTGGCGTACAAGAATATGGGGAGAATCCCCTATCGGCATAGGATGGTTGGCTTGGATACAAACTGGGTTTACACCAAATCTACAAATTGTTTATACAGCGGACTAAATTCGGGTAAATATACTTTTCAGGTTCAGGCTCGTAACTCAAATGGGGTATGGAGCTCTGCGCCCGCAGCAGTAAACTTTGTCATTAACCCTCCATTCTGGGAGCGGGCATGGTTCATCGTTTTAATTACTTTAGTTTTTGCGGGCTTCCTGTACTTAGTCTATTTAAACAGGATCAGGGAAATTAACAAGCGCAATGAATTGTTGAGTAACATTAACCTGTATAAGCAGCAGTCGCTCCGCCAGCAAATGAACCCTCATTTCATATTCAACACCCTTAACTCCATACAGTACTACATTCTTGAACGCGATACAATTAGTTCGCATAAGTACCTTACCAAGTTTGCACGGTTAATGCGAATGACGCTTGATAATTCCCAGTCATCCACCATACCACTGAGGGATGAAATAGATGCACTGCGCCTTTACCTTGAATTGGAGGCCCTGAGACTGGAAGGTAAGTTTGTTTACACCATCGATTATGGCGATAACGAGGCTATACTTGATGTTAAAATCCCAACACTCCTCATCCAACCTTTTGTGGAGAATGCCATTTGGCACGGTATCATGCTAAAGTCCGATAAGAGTGGATATGTAAATGTAGATATTAAAGATTTTGGCGATAGAATACTTTGTACCATTGAAGATAATGGGGTTGGCCGCGAAGAGGCAAAAAAACTCCAGGAAAACCGGGCACATAAGTCAAGGGGATTTTTAATTACGCAGCAGCGTATAGACCTGCTTAACTCCATGTATAGGGATAAGTTTGACATTAAAATTACCGATTTGTACGATAACCTGGGAGCCCCTTCGGGTACTCTGGTTAGCATTACAATTCCCAAGGCGTTGGAGTTCAATGGCTGATATAAAATACCTGCCCCAAGCCTGTCAATCCGTCATCGAATATTTTTGCTAACTTTGCAGCCAAAATAGCACCCTATGCTTAAAGCACTTATTGTTGACGACGAAATAGCATCGGTAAGAACGCTTGAACTACTCTTGAGCCAGTTTGCCAAGGATGTAGAGGTGGTTGACGTGGCTCGGTCATCGTCAGAGGCATTAGGTAAGGTCGATCTTATTAAACCAGACCTAATTTTTCTCGATATTGAAATGCCCGGGGGCAACGGTTTCGATTTTCTGGAGCATTGCTCTTACCGTGATTTTGAGGTTATTTTCATCACCGCATTCAACAATTATGCAGTAAGGGCATTCAAGTATAGCGCTGTTGATTACCTGTTAAAACCAATAGAGGTTGAGGAGCTGGAAGATGCGATAACAAAGGTTTCGCGAAGACGTTACTCCAACTTCGATGGCAGAAAGCGATACTACGCGCTCTTCGAGAACCTAAAGGAAATATTGCCCTCTAAGCTTGTAGTGTCCATCAATAATCACTCAGAGTACATCGAACTTAAGAATGTTCTCTACTTTGAGAATTCCGCTACAGGGGCCTCTGCTATTAAGAGCAATGGCGAACTTATTGAAATTGGTAACAGGTTGAAAGACTTAGAGGATATTCTGGACAGCAAAAATTTTATCAGAATAAACGCAAATCAGCTGGTAAACCTTGAGCGGGTAAAGCGGATAGATAAAAATAGGGTCGATAATTTGGACATGGGCCAGGAAGCCAGCTTAACCGTTTCACCGGAATATATGCAGGGTCTGATAGATCAGCTCGAATCTCACGTCAACCAAAAGAAGCTGCTGTGATGGGACGAATCCTGGCACTTGACATCGGACAGAAAAGGACGGGCGTTGCCGTTACCGATCCGCTGAAAATAGTGGCTAACGGTTTGTCCACAATTCCCTCGCACACTATTGTAGATTATATTTCAACTTACCTGAGCAGGGAAAGTGTAGAGTTGCTGGTTGTTGGGTATCCGGTTCAATTGAACAATACCCCTTCCGATGCTGTTAAGTACATTAACCCCATTCTAAGGAAAATCAAGAAAGCGTTCCCTCAGCTTCCTGTAAGGCTGGTTGACGAGCGTTTTACATCGAAGCTGGCAATGCAGGCAATGATTGATGGGGGCATGAAAAAAAAGGACAGGAGGGACAAGGGCAGGGTTGACACGATTAGCGCAACCATAATCCTTCAGTCGTATATGGAGAGTTTAAACTATCAACATTAAACAGATGATTTACCCGGTTTATATTTACGGTTCACCCGTGTTACGGAAGGTTGCGCAGGATATTACTCCAGACTATCCAAACCTTAAGCAATTTGTGGCAGATATGTTCGATACCATGTACCAGTCCGATGGAATTGGATTGGCGGCACCGCAGGTCGGACTCTCGATTCGCGTTTTTGTAATTGATGGATCCCCGTTGGCCGAGGACGATCCCAAGCTGAAAGGGTTTAAAAGGGCTTTCATCAATGCTCATATCGTTGACCGGTTCGATGAAATGGTATTCTACAGCGAAGGCTGCCTTAGCATTCCCGGGATTCACGAGGAAGTTGAGCGCGAAAGCAAGGTTAGGATCCAGTATGTCGATGAGGATTTTCAACCCCACGACGAGGTTTTTGAGGGAACAGTGGCCCGTATCATCCAGCATGAATATGACCATTTGGATGGGATCCTTTTTACCGACAGGTTATCGGCAATACGCAGGCAGCTGCTCAGGTCTAAGCTGAATGCTATTAGTAAGGGGAAATTCAGCGCCGATTACAAGTATAGGATTGCAAAGGCATAGCGCAATTAATTAAAAAGTAAGAGTTAAAAAAGTAAGATACCATAAGCTGGGAATCCTGAAAATTTGTAACTTCATGTAGGACTAAAGTTACAAAGTTTGAGTTTACCTTCGAGTATCCATGAGGTTCCATTCTTGCGCCTGTTGATTCCTTTTGCTACAGGAATCATACTTCAGGTATATTTTCATATTCTTTCGCCTTGTATAGCAATCGTTACCCTGCCCGTTGTTTCGTTTTTACTGTTGCCGGTTATCCATGTACTATCGCGGGAATGGGAGTATCGGTGGATGTTTGGCCTGGCGTTAAATTTATTCTTGGCACTATGCGGCATGGTGCTTACCGTGGATATATCGCATAGCACCCCTTTGGACGATCGGAGGGAGTATCGGGCAATCGTTCGCTTGGTGGACGAACCTCGGCCCCGGGTTCGATCTGTCAGGGTTAAATGTCAACTTGAGAATATTCTCGTTAACCAGCAATTTCAACCCTCACATGAGAACCTACTCCTTTACTTTAGCATTTCCGACACGCTGGCTTCCACGCTAAAATATGGCGATAGGCTGGCGTTAACATTGCACCCGAATGAATTTGGTAGGCCTGCAAACCCGTATCAGTTTGATGTTGGGCGTTACATGATGCAGGAACGCATTAAATATTCTTCGTTTGTAAGACCCGGTAATTGGCTGTTAATGGATAACGATGCCAATACGGTCGTTGCTTTTTCGTTAAGATTGAGGGGGTACTTTCTGGAGCAGTTTAAACGGTACAATATCGGCGATCAGCAGCTGGCTGTGCTTTCGGCGTTAGTGCTTGGCTATAAGGATTTACTTGACGATGAGTTGCGGAAAGTTTACTCATCAGTTGGGGCCATGCATATTCTGGCTGTATCGGGGCTGCATGTTGGAATTCTCTTTTTCATACTGGCGGCCCTATTGAACTTATTACCATCGGCCCGTGTTTTCAAATTCTTAAAGCTGATAATTTCTTTGATTTTCCTGTGGTTCTTTGCTTTGCTAACAGGGCTTTCGCCATCAGTTTGCCGGTCGGCGTTAATGTTTTCGCTGGTGGCCGTTGGTCAGAGTTTTGGTGTACGGTCAAATATTTTCAACTCAATTGCAGCCGCGGCTTTCGTCCTGCTGGTTATTAATCCCTACAATCTGCTTAACCTGGGTTTTCAGCTATCATTTGCAGCGGTACTCTCAATAGTGGTATTTTACCCGTTTATTCATCGGTTGCTGTACTGCAAAAATAGAGTTGCCGAGTATATCTGGTCGTTGATTGCCGTATCCATTGCGGCACAGCTGGGGACTTTTCCGTTAACCGCCGCCTACTTTTGCCAGTTTCCAAACTACTTTATACTCACCAATACGCTAGCAATACCGCTGGCAACCGTAATTTTGTACGGTGCGGTTATTCTGCTGGCCGTATCCCCATTCCCTGTTGTTGCCGTTTGGGTGGGTAAACTGCTGAATGGTTTGTTACTACTACTTAATGCCGGACTAAAATGGATTGAAGGGTTACCAGCATCTTCAACCTTGGGCATTCACCTGTCGCCGGTACAGCTTGTTTTAATGGTATTGTCGATTGTTTTTCTTGCACTATTTCTCATCAAACGTCGGATGGTTCACCTACAGGCTACCATGCTTTTTATTGCGGTAACGTTACTGCTAAACATCCAGAAAAATATCGATATTTCAAAAGATGAACTTGTAGTTTTTGATGTTCCCCAAAAATCAATCCTTTGCGTAAGAAAGGCGGGTGTAGCAAATTTTATTTATAGCGATACCCTGTACATGGACCCGGTCAAAGCAAACGGGTTCTACCTTAATGGATATGTTAACCACGAGGTAAGCGGCGGCAGGTACAACACGGCTAACCTTGACATGGGCCATTCCTGCTTGCCGGGTGTAGTCGCTATACGAAGCTATGGTTTGGCAATATTGGGATGCGGTAATATAACGGTAGCATTCCCCTGTAACGATTCTGTACGGTTTATCCGGTCAGGTAAAGCTATCGATGTCGATTTGCTGATGGCAAACAATCACTTCTCCGATAACCTGTTGCAGTGTATTCACCCTAGGGTAATTGTGATAGACAGCTCTGTCCCTAAATGGAAACTCAATAGGTTGCAGCTCTCCTTGGTTAATCAAACGGCTAAAATCCACAGCATTAGCAACGATGGAGTGTTTAGGATTAAAATTTATTGATCCGATGGGAATAATCTCCCCAATTTGATGTTAATTTGCAGATTATTTTGCGCAAAAAAGCAATAGTTAACGAGGTTTAGTAATGAATATAATAATTGTTGGGGCAGGAGAGGTGGGAACACACCTTGCCACCATGCTGGCAAAAGAGTATCACGATGTTGTTGTAATTGATCCTGATGCTGAAATGCTTAGCCAGCTGGCTTCAACAACCGACGTTGTAACCTATAAGGGATCTGCAACCTCAATCAACGTTTTAAAGGAAGCCAACATTAAAAAAGCCGATTTATTTATTGCCGTGGCCCATTCGGAGGAGACCAATATTGTATCGGCAACGCTGGCCAAGCGGCTGGGGGCCAAAAAGGTAATTGCCAGAATAGACAAGAATGAGTACCTTCAACCCAACAACAAGGAAATATTCCTGAACCTCGGCATCGATTCATTGATTTACCCCGAACGCCTTGCGGCACGCGAGGTAATTACCCTTTTGGGGCAAACCAGCTCCACCGAATTTGTCGATTTTTCGGGGGGAAAGCTATCCCTGATAGTGTTTAGGCTTGAGGAGGACTCCCCGGTTATTGACAACACTCTGCTACAGGCTATCAAGAATGTTCAAAATTTGGACTATAGAGCTGTGGCCATTTCCCGTGAGGGGGAAACCATTATTCCCCGTGGAAACGACCAGTTTAAGTATAACGATTTGGTTTTTGTTATTGCAAACCAAACGGGTATCAGGGATATGATGGAGCATTCCGGGAAAAAGAATATCGATGTCAATAACCTGATGATCCTTGGGGGAAGCCGTATTGCCATACAAATAGCCACGGAGCTTGAGAAGTCCATGAATGTTAAGCTGATTGAGGTTGACAGGGAAAAAAGCCAACACCTGGCAGACCATTTCAAAAATGCACTGGTTATAAACGGCGACGGACGTAACACTGATTTGTTGATTGAAGAGGGGCTTCCCTACATGGATGCGTTTGTTGCAGTAACCGGGAATTCGGAAACCAATATCCTTTCCTGCATTGTTGCCAAACGGATGGGCGTAAAGAAAACAATTGCCGAGATAGAGAATATTAACTATATCCGCCTGGCCGAGAGCATTGGGGTTGATACGGTTATCAATAAAAAGCTGATAACTGCCAGTAGAATTTTCAGATATACCATGAGTACCGATGTTTCAACCATCAAATGTCTTACTGGTTCCGATGCTGAGGTGCTTGAGTTTATAGTAAAACCGGGGGCTCCAATTACCAAGGGTAAGTTGAAGGAGGTCTCGCTCCCCAAGGATGCCATCATTGGCGGTGTAGTCCGTGGCGATGCAGCCTTTATTGCCAAGGGCGATAGCGAAATTAAGCCTTACGACAGGGTTGTTGTTTTTGCACTGCCTTCGGCAATAAACAAGGTGGGAAAGTTCTTCAACTAGAGTAACCTTCAACTAAGTTGACCTGCTTTTTTATATGGCATCCCAACCAGGGGGGCTACACCCTACCTGTCATATTAAATAAAAATCATCCAATAACCTATTTCTAAAAAGTTGGTCACTGGATAATCTACTAAAGACAGCCATGGGCTGCCTTGCAATATGCTACCGGATAAGTTAGGCTTTATTGAGCAGGCCCGCTTGGTTAACCTGGCTGTAGGCTGGACAAGTTTTTTTTGAGCAGGAACTAAAGGTTACTGTAGCAATAATCATGAGCAAAAGAATCTTTACAGCTAAACTTTTACTTTTCATAATGGTATGGTTAAATTTATTAGTATGTACACATTTTTTACTTGTATAACTGGGCATGGTATGCTATTCCGGCACGGACTCATTACCCCAACAATCAATGCCGACAGTATAAAAGTAAGAGCAATTCCTTTCTTAGCATAAAGAAATCAAAAACATTTTTATTCTTTGATACTGCAATAAAGAAAGAATATGCAAGTTAGTAAAATTTATTTGATGAAGGTTAAGGAAACATTGATTTGTGTCAATTTTTTTAGGCCAAAACCCTCTTTTTCTTTAAATGCTGGCAGTATAAATTTGGTAAAATTAGTAATGATTTTAGGCATTGGGAGCGTAGTGTGTTAATACGCCAGGGGAGGTTGCATCCGTTAACCTTTATTCCTTCCTGTTGTAAGTACCATAAAAAATAGAAACCCCCGATATGCCGGGGGTTTCTAAATGTTCAGGTTAAAAGTTCTACTCTTTTATCAACTTGCGCAGCGTTGATTCACCCTTGTTATTTGTAAACTTAACCAGGTAAATGCCCCGTACAAGGTTAGATGTATTTACAGCGTTAGTACCCGATGTTTGAACATCCATTACAACCTGGCCAATGATGGAGGTTATGGTTATGCGGGTAACATCCGATCCTTCGAACCTGATTTCATTGCTGAATGGGTTCGGGAATACCTTGAAGTTAGCAAAAGTATTTACTGGAGCGGCATCAACGATTTCAATATCGTTAGCGTTACGTGGGTATAATTCAAAGATACTGCCTGTATTATACCACGTCATTACCCCGGTGATATTGTAGTGGGTACCAATGGTAAGGGTTAACTCAGCATACAATGATTTGAAAACAGTTAAATCGCCCGATCCATCATTAACCACAAATGACCCACTGCCGCCACTTGCGCAGTTTGCGTTGGTTACCTTAACCAGTACACTCTCGTAAGCTTCGGTGCAGGCACCCAGCGTTGTAACACTAGTTGCAGCTGGCAAGGTGTTGCCTGAGCTATTTATGGTGCTGGCAGTTATAGTGGTCATTTCGGTTAGCCCGTTGTACTCTGCAATTGTACCGCTTAGGGTTACATTATCCCCCTGAGCAACAGCTGGTGTGGAAGAGTAAACGTACAGCCCATTCCATTCTCCGGTACCATCCTGTAGGTAGAATCCCTGCTGTGTTCCACTGGTGCCTAACTTTATGGCAGTAACAATACCCGATGTGGTAACAGTTTGATCTTTATAGGGGCTATCGCCAGCGGTTGTGTACTGAATGTCGTGAATGGTAACCATTGATACTTGCTGTTCAGTAACGGTTACTGTCCATACCTTGGTTGAAGCATCCTGTGCGGTTACCGTATATTCAACAGGGTTGCTGAAATCCCCGGCAACACCCGAAGCAGGGTCAATGCTTGCGCCCAGAGATACGGTAATAGCTGGTGTAAGGTTGGTTAAAGCTGTTCCGTGAGGCATTACAACCGATACGGTTGCTGCATTTGCGTCAATATCTGCTGAAAGTTGATTAGGAATACTAAACGATAGTATATCCTTTTCGCTGCTTTGAGTAGCAGAAACAGAAACAGTAACAGTCCAATCTTTTATAGTTCCATCTTCGGCGGTAACCGTATAAACCACAGGATTTGTAAAATCTTGGGTTACCCCTGTATTGGGTGAAACTGAGGCCCCTTCCGAAACGGTGATGGTTGGAGTCAGGCTGGTTGCATCGGTTCCGTATAGCACCTCGATATTCACGGTGGAGGCCGCTGAGTTTATTTCAGCATTACCTGTTTGCTCGGCCAGAACAAACGCGAGAATTTGTGCTTCGGATGATAAACCAACGGTATGTGATCCAAGGTTGTCGGTATAATCGACATCTTTTACCTTCCATTCCGAGTTGTCAGTCGTGGTGCCCGCTGAGGCATCCCAATCCGTATTACCCGTATAAATGGAAGATTTACGGATTAGAGTATGATTTGAGGTGGCATCGGCAATACCCGCTACAGCCCATCCCGTTCCCGGATCTACCTGGTCATAGCGTCCGATGATGTCGATAATTGTTGTATCGTTCCCGTTAACTTTGCATAGTGCCCTAACATCGTCGCCGTTGAAAACAGCAACATAGCTGGTACCACCCGAGTATGGATTTACAACGGCGGTGTCGGCCACTGTAAGTATTGAAGAGTTAGCCTCGGCATGTGCAATTACATATACATCGCCATCTGCCAATGTTCTGGCAGGGAAATCAAAATGCGATGTCCATGTACCGCCATTGGCGTTGATACGAATTACGTAATTTGACAGGTCAACAGCTGCGCCTGTACCATTGTATATTTCCAGTGCCTTGTTGTTGCTACTTCCTTCAATATACTCGCTGAAGAATAAGCTGCCTTGAACGAAGGCCTTAGTGGTAAAGGCCCACTCGTTTGCCGCAATTGCTGCGGTACCGTTGTCAGAATGATCCTTAAACATTCCGGCATCTACGGTAACGTAGTAGGTGGTTTCATTGCTTAGTCCGCTTACCGGGCATGTTACAACATCGTCCATTATGGTAACATCGGCGGCTGCAAAACTTGCAACCTCGGTGTTGTCATCGGCTTTGAATACTTTCAGGTTTCCGGTTCCCATATTCACATCCTCATCGAATGTGATGGAGAGCGTGAACGCTGTTGCAATTCCTGTTGCACTTACGCCGGGATACCTGCCGGTAATGGCCGGAACGGCGTTGTCTATTACAGTTACGCTACCAGCACTTTGCCCGTAAAAATTTGCATCGCTGGCATCGGTTACCCTGATGTAAACCACGCCGGCATCGCCGTTCAGTATGGTGTAATCGAAGGTACCCAGGGTTGCATTTACCGGGGTTTCGTTCATCGGGTAAAGTTCATCGTCAACTGCATTGTAGGCCCAAATATTAACGTTGGTAATATTTGCAGAGGTCCATGTTATGTGTGCTACATCACCAGTATGGTAAGTTTCACCACCAACAGGGGCCGTTACCGATAAGGTGCGGTTTTCGCCTACCAGGGTAACCTTGTAGTATCCTAAGGTTCCATCTTCAGCGGTAACTTTGGCCACAATAATATCACCATCCGCCAGTGTCAGTGTTGAGTAGTCAGCCGGATCTACGAGGCCTCCGTTTTTGAAAATGCTTACAGTTGCCTTGGTGTCGGTGGCTGTGGCCGATACGCCAACAAAACCACTGAAATCCGCTACGTAAAGGGTTGCTCCATCCTCAGTGTCCGGGTCTGTAACTAAAATACCGCCAAGTCCCATAACATTTTCTCCGCCAAAGGTAAATGCAGATAAGGTGGAATAGTTGCTAATCTGGTAAACTTCGTAGGATGAAAGTGGTAGATGTTGGTTTATTCTGCCAGAGTTATACAATTT
>JBFXEO010000009.1:0-30809 GCA_050180015.1 Bacteroidales bacterium
TTTGTACCCTGCCGCCGAGGAACCACTTTTTAATATCCATTTAAATGTTGATTATCCTTTCAACCTAACCGGAATTCTGTATTTCCCAAGGATAAAGACCAACTTTGATATTCGAAAGAATAAAATACAGCTATACTGCAATCAGGTATTTGTTACGGACTCGGTGGAAGGCATTGTGCCCGAGTTCTTAACATTGCTGCATGGTGTAATCGACTCGCCCGATATCCCTTTAAATGTATCGCGCAGTTACCTGCAAAGCGATTCGAATGTCAAAAAGATATCGAGCCACATCACCAAGAAAGTTGCCGACCGGTTGCAGGAAATCTTCAAGAACGATCGGGAGCAATTCGAGAAGAAGTGGGACGACCTTAAACTTTTCATCACCTTTGGAATGATGACCGATGAAAAGTTCTACGAACGTGCCGAGAAATTTGCGCTTTTCAAGAATGTCGATGGCAAATACTTCACCTTCGAGGAGTACGAGAAGCTAATCAAGGAAGATCAAACCGATAAAAATAAAACGCTGATCTACCTGTACGCAAGCAATAAGGTTGAGCAGCACAGCTACATCGAGGAGGCTAAAAGCCGTGGTTACGATGTGCTGATTATGGATGGACAGCTTGATCCGCACCTTATTAATACCCTTGAATCGAAGTTTAAGGATTCCCGATTTGCCCGTGTCGATTCTGATGTAATTGATAAGATTATTGTAAAGGAAGATAGGAAGGAGGTTGCTCTTTCTGCTGATGAGCAAAACGATTTACGTACCGTTTTTGAAGGTGCCGTAAAAAGTGAAGATCATTACTGGATTTCGTTTGAGGACTTGGGCGAGAATGCCAACCCTGTAATTATTACCCATTCGGAGTTTATGCGCCGGATGAAAGATATGGCCGCCATGAGCCCAACTGCGGGTATGTACGGCAACCTTCCCGATAGCTACAACATGGTAGTGAATGTTTCGCACCCGCTGGTTAAATCGGTGCTTGAAAGCAAGGCAGAGAATGTTGGCAGTAAGTTACAGGAACTCGATCAAAGCATTAAGCCCTTGAAGGATAAGGTTGATGAGTTGAACAAATCCCGAAAGGATAAGAAGGACGAGGAAATTCCGCAGGCCGATAAGGATGCTTTGGCCGATACCGAAAAGCAACTCGGCACATTGGAGAATGAACGTCGCGCATTGCTAAAAGGTTTTGGTAACGATCAGAAACTTGTAAAGCAGCTCATCGACCTGGCTTTACTGGCCAACAACATGCTAAAAGGCGAAGATCTGAGCCGATTTGTAAAGCGCAGCCTGGAACTTATTAAACCAGAATAGTACCATAGCCTTACAGGTTATTTACAAAAGCAAAACGGCCTCCGAGTAGAGGCCGTTTTTGTTTTACTGTAATTCACTTGGAATTTTGTTTATTTCTACCGATGTTTGTTCGTGTTGGAGTATCAATTTGAGTTATTTACATTGAATTGAAAAGATTGTAGTATTATGGAATATATTGCCGATAGCAGGAGGTATGATAAAATGCTTTACCGTAGATGCGGTAAAAGCGGGGTACAGCTGCCAGCATTATCGCTTGGCCTGTGGCATAACTTTGGTGGCGTGGATAAATTGGAGAATAGCCGTAACATCATTTTACGGGCATTCGATGCGGGAATTACGCATTTTGATTTGGCCAACAACTATGGCCCACCTCCGGGTTCGGCCGAGGAAACATTTGGGCAGATTCTTAAAAAGGACTTGCAGGCCTATCGCGATGAGTTGATAATATCAACAAAGGCAGGCTACAATATGTGGCCGGGACCTTACGGTGAGTGGGGATCAAAAAAATACTTGGTGGCTAGCCTCGATCAAAGCCTTAAAAGAATGGGGCTGGACTATGTTGATATTTTTTACTCGCACAGACCCGACCCCAACACTCCAATAGAGGAAACCATGGGAGCGTTGGATTTGATAGTTAGGCAGGGCAAGGCTCTGTATGCCGGAATTTCCAACTATTCGGCGGAGCAAACCGGGGTGGCACTTAAAACACTTAAGAGTTTAGGAACCCCCTGTTTGATCCATCAGGCGCGATATTCGATGTTCGACAGGTGGGTTGAAGACGGCTTACTTGATGTTTTGGATAGTAATGGCGTTGGCTGTATTGCCTTCTCGCCATTGGCACAGGGTTTACTTACCAACAGGTATTTAGAAGGAATCCCCGGCGATTCCAGGGCATCAAAGGCTCATGGATTCTTAAAGGCCGCTCAAATCACCGATGAAGTTCTCGGTAAAATAAGAAAACTCAGTGCCATTGCAACCAATAGAAACCAAACATTGGCCCAAATGGCCATTGCATGGTTACTGAAAAAGCCTCAACTAACATCGGTACTTATTGGGGTTAGCAAGGAATCTCAACTAAACGATTGCCTTCTCGCATTAAATAACCTCAACTTTAATAATGATGAGCTGCTGAGTGTGAAACAAACCCTGCTTTAGGCCTTGAAATTTAGGAGATTTAGTACCCAATTGGTACTTTACAGGTGTTGAAAGGGGAATGGTATGCCATTATAATACTTTCATAGCATTGAAATCTTCAAGGGTTTTGGCTTTGGTACCGCGGTTAATAATTATTTTATCGCCATTCCTTAGTAATATTATAATGTATGGCCCATTGCCTGAGTGGAGGTACAGCTTGCAATTACCAAGCTCTGCCAAATTATAGTATCCTTTACTTATGTTACCAACACTAAATCCATTGGTACGTATTGTTATAGCCGGAATGTTATCTTTTAAAGTAATCTTCGAAATATCGCTTATGGGAATATCCATGCCATACATTCCCTTGATTTGTATGCTCTGCTGATCAATTATAATTTTTGTAGGAATTATGCCGTATATCAATACCCCTGCAATGAATAGGAATATAGCGGAAATTACCCGGTATTCTATTCTGGTTTTCTTGGCTGGTTTATTGTGATCAAATCTCCTTGATTTAACTAGAATGAATAGAACACCACTAAATACCACGGTTATAACAGTTGAATTGGCAATAAATGACAGGCCCAGCAAGTTAAAAATATGAAATCCGGCAATTATTGCTAAACCCATTGCAATGAAACCTTTTTTCATAAATGTTGATAGACCCTGGATGTCAACATTTTCCTTTTGCTTGCCGGACAGCGTGTTGTATCCCGAAATTAAACCGGGGAATGCTTTTGCTAAAAATCCGGTTCCAATTAGGAGTAATCCGAGGATGAAAGTAACGATGCCCATAGGAATCATTTAAAATCATTTTTAGAGTATTTCCTTCACCTCTCTCTTCAGGAAATCTACAGCGTATGAAATAGGGTTGGTTTCCATTTCCACCATGGTTTCTAGAATTTTTTGGCTGAGCACCAATGATGTTTCATTGGGGTTTACCCGGTCGGAGCTGATATTTATTAGTTTAATAATATTTTCCTTGGCATTCTTAACCATTTCCCAGGCATCGTTGCTTACATACAGCTGCTGCGACAGGTTGTGTTCCCACTCCGCGCGGATATTGCCAAGCAACGCGGCCTGTAAATCGGAGGCAAGCATCCCCTTTTTGTTTACCCGCACAATGATGGATTCGGGCGAAACGCGTTCCAGAAAAAGGATTAACCGCTCGTAAGCTTGCAGCCTCAGCGGCAGTGTAATTTTGATGTTGTTGAACATCAATTCGGATTTACGGCGGTTGGTCTCATTTTTAATCATGGCGGAAATAGCCAGGTACCCGGCAAGGAAAACCAGCAGGGCGGGCAGCACAATTTTTAGTATGTCGGCAAACATCGGCTTTATGGTTTTGGGTTGATTTGCGCAAAAGCAATAATAGTGTAATTTTGATGTTTTAAAATTACAAAAGATTTCGGTTAACCGGTAACATTAAAATATTGGATTTATGGAGAAAGTTTCTGCCCGTATAGCCGCACTAGAGGAATCGCAAACCATAGCAATGTCACAGAAATCAAGAGAACTTGCGAGCCAGGGTATCGATGTTATTAACCTGAGCGTGGGCGAACCCGATTTTTTTACCCCCGATTTTGTTAAGGAAGCCGCCAAAAAGGCCATTGATGAGAACTACTCGTTTTACACACCGGTTCCCGGTTACAAGGATTTGCTGGAGGCAATCTCCGGTAAGCTAAAACGGGAGAATAACCTTACCTATACACCCGATCAAATCGTGGTTTCTGGTGGCGCAAAGCATAGCCTTGCCAACGTGCTGCTTTGTGTCGTTGATAAGGACGATGAGGTTATTGTACCTGCCCCTTACTGGGTTAGCTACGTGGAGCTCATTAAGCTGGCCGAAGGGGAAAGTATTGTCTTGGAAACGGGTATAGATAATGATTTTAAGATTACTCCAAAACAATTGGAGGATGCAATTACCCCCAAATCCCGAGTACTGATGCTTTGTTCGCCATCGAATCCAACCGGAAGTATTTATACCCACGATGAGCTTAAGGCAATTGCCAGCATAGTTGAGAAACATCCTAACCTGCTGGTTATCTCCGATGAAATATATGAGCACATCAACTTTACCGGAAAGCACGAAAGCATTGCGCAGTTCGATGGCATTCGCGATAGGGTTATAGTTATCAACGGGGTTTCAAAGGGCTACGCAATGACCGGTTGGCGAATTGGTTTTTCGGCATCGGCAAAGTGGATTGCAAAAGCCTGCACTAAATTGCAGGGACAGCAAACATCGGGCGTTTGCTCCATTGCGCAGAAGGCTGCCGTGGCTGCATTTAACTCCGATGGCGAAACCACTGGTGTTATGCGCGAGGCTTTCCGTCGTCGTCGTAATCTAATGGTTGCTGCAATTTCGAAAATTAAGGGTTTCAGGACCAATATGCCCGATGGCGCTTTCTACATTTTCCCGGAGGTTTCCTCCTTCTTCGGAAAGCAGTACAATGGTACCACCATTAAAAATTCCGATGATTTTGCCATGTTTCTGTTAAATACGGCCCATGTTGCCCTTGTTCCGGGCTCTGCATTTGGTGCACCAAGTTACCTGAGATTTTCCTATGCAACATCGGATGAAAAGCTGATGGATGCTGCGGAACGAATTGCAAAGGCCGTGGAGTTATTGAAGTAGATGGGCATTAAAGGGTTATTAAGTGGTTCGTAACGCGTGATAAATGAAACGTTAAACGAAATATAAAATCTGTTAATAGTGTAATTGAAAGGAACCGTTAAACATCCAGTTAACGGTTCTTTTATTAAATTTGATATACAACAACAATAATTAAGTCACATGTTTAAATCGATAAATAGAAAAACGTTTCTAGTAATTCTGGTTCCATTGGCTGTTTTAGGAATTGTGGGGTCGGTGTTTGCTTTTACTTATTACCGGTTGAACTATGCGCCCAATACAAAGAATAGCAATGAGGCTTTTATTTATATTCCTACGGGCTCTACATTCGATAATGTGGTTGATACGCTTGGTAAAAATAATATAATTAAGAATATCAAATCATTTACAAAGGTTGCACAAAACTTGGGATATCCTAATAATGTTAGGGCTGGTAGGTATTTGATAAAACCTGGAATGGGAAATCGGAGAATGGTTACCATGCTGAAAATGGGCTTACAGAAACCGTTAAAACTTACCTTTAATAATATAAGAACGCCTCAACAGCTGGCCGGTAGAATTGCACGGCAAATTGAAGCTGACTCAATGCCGATTCTTGCTATGCTGTCGTCCGACCGAATTACCGCTGAGTATGGTTTCAGCCGGCAGGCAATTATAGCCATGTTTGTCCCGAACACCTACGAGTTTTACTGGAATACCAATGCTGTTGGGTTTTTTAACAGGATGCAGAAGGAGTATGAGCGGTTTTGGACCGATGAAAGGAAGGCAAAGGCATTTAAAATGGGGTTAACCATGGTGCAAATATCTACGTTGGCATCGATAGTAGAGGAGGAGACAAGGTTCAACTCCGAAAAACCGAGGGTTGCAGGTGTTTACTTAAATAGATTACGAAAAGGAATCCCCTTGCAGGCCGATCCAACTATAAAGTTTGCCTTGCAGGATTTTTCGATTCGTAGAGTGCTAACAAAGCAGCTGGAGGTGGATTCGCCCTATAACACCTATAAGTACAGAGGATTACCTCCCGGTCCAATTCGTTGCCCATCTATCACCTCAATTGATGCAGTGCTTAACGCCGAGCAGCACAGCTACCTGTACTTCTGCGCCAAGGATGACTTTTCCGGTTATCACGTTTTTTCAAAAACGTTATCGGAACATAACCGAAATGCAGAGGCTTACCGCAGAGCATTGAACAAAGAGAAGATTTATAGGTAGCAGATGGTTGATGGGTTTAGATCGCCCTTCTTATCTCTTCTATCTTTTAATGTCTCACGTTTTTGGTATTCCATTTTTTCAAGTTAATTTTCCAATAAAATCAACAACTTAGAAATCATGAAAAGATTAATTTTTGTAATTATGGTATGTGCTTACGGAACACTATCCGCACAAACAGATTCTATAGTGGTTCTGAATAAACCATCGGAAAATAGAGGTAAAAATATAATGGAAGCATTTGCCGCAAGGGCTTCGGTTCGGGAGTTTTCGCCGGAGGAATTGTCGTTGCAGGATATTTCTGATTTACTTTGGGCGGCCAACGGCATAAATCGCCCCGATGAGAGTAAAAGAACCGCTCCAACCGCCATGAACTCTCAGGATATTGATATTTACGTAGTTATGAAGCAGGGCTCCTACTTGTACGATGCAAAAAATCATAGGCTTATTTTGGTTGATTCGAACGATAATAGGGCTTTGGTTGCCGGAGGACAGGTAAATTTTAGCCATGCCCCGTTGTTTTGTGTTATGGTATCGGATATTTCCCGGTTTAAACGTGGCGAAGACCCTTTAAAGATGACCTGGGCTGCCATGGACGCAGCGTACGTATCGCAGAATATCGATTTATTTTGCGCAGGAGTTGAACTGAAAACTCGCCCCAGAGTGGGTATGGATATTGAAAAGTTGAGAGTAGCCTTAAAATTGAGCTCAACCCAGCATCCAATGATTAATAATCCCGTAGGAAGGTGAATACTTCCGACAGGATTCCAAATCCTGTCAATGATTATAAATTATCAGGTTGTGCTTTCCTGCTGTGTGGTTAAAATTTCCACGTTAGGAAAGTGAAATTTCCTGCTGTGGGATTTTTTTTCTCACGTTAGGAATTTAGTATTTCCTGCTGTGAAAATTTTTTTTTCACAGCAGGAAACCAGAGTAAGGTAGCTGGTAGTATAAACCTGATAGGTTCTTAAAGCCTACCGGGCTGGTTTATTAAGTTGAAATATTCCCACATCTTTGAACAAAATCGGGAGGGTTTTGTAATTTTATGCAAAAACCACCCAGTTATGGAGCGGGAAATATACAGCACCAAGCACAAAGCATTATCGCTTAATCTCGACTCATCGAAATATGGAACCATTGCCGAGATTGGCGGCGGACAGGAAGTGGCCCGTGCATTCTTTCAGGCCGGGGGTGCCTCTGGCACTATTGCTAAAACAATATCGGCTTACGATAAAATTTTTAGCGATCACCTTTACAGCAAGGGCGATAAGGACAGGTATGTATGCCTGACACGGTTGGAACACATGCTTAGCACCGAGTACAACGAATTGTTGACTGTTTTGGGGCCCAATAGGCACGATGAAGTGCGCTATTTTGTGTATGCCAATACTGTTGAAACCATTAACTTTAAAAAGGATAATCAGGGGCACGGATGGCTGGGGGTTAGGTTTGAGCGGAGTAGGGCGGGCGGGCCCAACGATGTGGTTATACATGTTAGGCTGCTGGAGAACGATGGCGTACTACAACAGTACACGTTGGGTACGCTTGGTATCAACCTTATTTACGCCTGTTACTATTACAGCGATAACCCAAACCTTTTCCTCCAATCGTTGCTGGATAATCTATCCAACGACAGGGTTGAAATAACCATGGCCCGCATGACTGGCCCGGATTTATCGTGGGTCGATAATAGGTTGCTGTGCGTTCAACTTGTAAAGAATGAGATGACGCCGGCAATTATTTTCGACCGCTGGGGCAAGGTGCAGGAACCCGATGATATGCTTTACAGGAAAAATGCATTGCTGCTCCGTGGACGCTTTAGACCGATAACCTACGTGGGATTCGACATCCTGAAATCGGCTTATGCCCATTTTAAGCACAATGCCGCGTTTAAAACCGATAATACACTGCAAATTTCCGAAATCACCCTGAATAATTTACTGGATGAAGGGGAAATTAACGTACGCGATTTCTTGGATAGGGTTGACCTGCTGAACGGCATGGGACAGAACGTGATGATATCGAACTTTAAGGAATTCTATAAGCTGGTTGAATACTTTGGGCGATTCAAGCATAGGAATTTGAGGATAATAATGGGAGTACCAACCTTTGCCAAGGTTATGGACAAGACCTACTATACCGGATTGGCAGGTGGGCTTCTGGAGGCTGTTGGTAAAATGTTTCCTGCGCGCACAAAATTTTACATTTACCCGGCACTCGATCGTAAAACCAAAACGCTTATGCGTACCGATGATATTCCATTAGTTCCGGATGTAATGCACATTTATCAGTACTTACAGGAAAATTCGTTGATAGTAAATCTTAAAAATGTTACACATCAATGGTTGAGTATCAGTTCCGATGAGGTTTTACAGCTGATCCATAGGGGCGATCCCCAATGGGAAAAGATGGTTCCAAAGTATGTCGTCAAAAACATTAAGCAGAAAAAATTGTTTGGATACCAAAGCGTGAAAAGTTAAACAACATGTAAATTCTCATGCTTAATAAAAACTTAACTATCAACCTAAACGATGGACAAATATTTAAGCAATATAAACCCACAGGCAATTGATGATTTATACCAAATGTGGAAAACCGACCCCAGCTCGGTTGACCCTCAGTGGCAGAAGTTTTTTCTGGGCTTTGAATTCGCCCTGTCGAACTATAAAAACACGGGTGTTGGTATTTCCGACTCCGAGTTCAATGTTATTAAATTGATTGATGCGTACCGTGTTCGCGGGCACCTGTTTACAAAAACTAATCCGGTTCGTAACCGCAGGAAGCATTTGCCCACGCTCGATATAGAGAATTTTGGATTATCCAGTACGGATTTATCAAAAACATTTCAGGCAGGGAGAATTGTTGGAATTGGTACGGCAACGCTTGAGAAAGTAGTTGAGCATTTGAATGATACCTATTGTCGGAGCATTGGGGTTGAGTATATGTACCTGCGCGATCCTAAATATGTGGAGTGGATTCAAACCAGAATGGAGAGAACGGCAAACAAAACAGATTTTACGGTTGAACAAAAGCAACATATTTTTCATCACCTGGTGCTTGCTGTTGGTTTTGAGCAGTTCATACACCGTAAGTTTATCGGGCAAAAGCGTTTCTCGCTCGAAGGTATTGAGGTGCTGATTCCGGCATTGGATGCAACCATTGAGCATGGCTCCGGGTTTGGCGTGGAGGAATTTGTAATTGGTATGGCCCATCGCGGGCGGTTAAATGTTATTACCAACATCATGGGCAAGCCTTACGAGGAAATCTTTGCCGAATTTATGGGTGAGCAGTACGATGACGGGTCTGCTCTTG
The DNA here is from genome assembly GCA_050180015.1 of Bacteroidales bacterium. Taxonomy (GTDB): domain Bacteria; phylum Bacteroidota; class Bacteroidia; order Bacteroidales; family Tenuifilaceae; genus JBFXEO01. The sequence continues at coordinate 9,606 of JBFXEO010000009.1, forward strand.
GCGATGTAAAGTATCATTTAGGTTACAGCAGCGCAATTACCACCGATAAGGGTAAAAAAATCCGTTTGAATCTTGTCCCTAACCCGTCGCATTTGGAAACAGTTGGCCCTGTTGCCGAGGGATTATCTCGTGCCCGGATTGAGACGCTGTACAATGGCGACTCAAGTAAACTTATACCCATTATAATTCACGGCGATGCCGCTGTTGCTGCGCAGGGAGTAGTTTACGAAACTATTCAGATGTCCCAGCTTACGGGATACTCAACAGGCGGTACAATTCACCTTGTACTTAACAATCAGGTTGGATTTACAACCAACTATACCGATGCCCGGAGTAGCACCTACAGCACCGATGTGGCAAAGGTTACCCGTTGCCCGGTATTCCACGTCAATGCTGATGATCCGGAGGCGCTAATACATACAATTCAGCTCGCCGTAGAGTACAGGCAAACATTCCATACCGATGTGTTTATTGATATTCTTGGATACCGACGCTATGGACATAACGAGGGCGACGAGCCCCGATTCACCCAGCCTGTTTTGTACGATTTAATAGCAAAACACCCCAACGTGAGGGATTACTACGCATCGGGGTTGATGGAACAAGGAGTTCTAAATTCAGAGGATGTAAAAACCGAAACGCAGAAGCTCGATAACTTACTCGATGAGCGGTTGGAAATTGCCAGGAACAATAGCGTAATAAAAATTCTGAAGTTTTTACCCGAAACGTGGAAGGATTACAGATTTTCGAAACCATCCGATTTTGTCGAATCACCCGAAACTAAAGTTTCGACTGATAAAATTGGGAGGGTTGCAAAGGCCCTCAATACGCTACCTGCCAGTAAGGAATTTTTCAAAAAGTTGATAAAAATTGTGGAGGAGCGTAGCGGGTTGATAAAATCGGGCAGGGTAGATTGGGCTTTAGGAGAGCTGCTGGCCTATGGAACATTACTGCTCGAAGGACACCCTGTACGCCTGAGCGGGCAAGATTCGGAGCGCGGAACATTCTCGCACCGACATTCAGCGTATAATGTTGCCAATACTGAGGAGAAGTATTGCCCGTTGAACCACATCGATAATAATCAGGAGCGGTTTTCTGTATTCAACAGCCATTTGTCAGAGTATGGCGTGATGGGATTTGAGTATGGTTACTCTGTTGCTTTGCCCAACGGACTTACAGTATGGGAAGCACAGTTTGGCGATTTTCATAATGTGGCACAAGTAATAATTGATCAGTATATCAGCTCTGCCGAGGACAAATGGGGGCTGCAATCGGGATTAGTATTACTGCTACCGCATGGCTTTGAAGGACAGGGCCCGGAACATTCAAGCGCAAGAATTGAGCGATTTTTAACTTTGGCCGCGCGTAATAACATGCAAATTGTAAACAGTACAACAGCTGCAAACTTTTTCCATGTACTCCGCCGTCAGGTTAAGCGCGATTTTCGTACACCCTTGGTGGTTTTTACACCCAAAAGTACCCTTCGCCACCCACAAACTATTTCAACAATTACAGAATTAACCAGCGGAAAGTTCCACGAGGTTCTTGATGATGATAATGTAAATGCGGCATCTGTTAGCCGAGTCGTATTTTGCTCGGGCAAAATATATTTCGATTTACTGCAGCGTAAGCAGGAGCTGGATGCAAAGGACATTGCGCTTGTGCGCTTGGAGCAACTCTACCCATTTCCAACGGAACAAATAGAGAAGATCATCGGTAAGTACCCAAACACCAAGAAATGGCTTTGGGCACAGGAAGAGCCGCAGAATATGGGGGCCTGGAATTTTATCGAGGAGAATTTAGCACAGGTTCCCCTGGAATTAATTTCGAGAGCACCAAGCGGAAGCCCTGCCGTGGGCTTAAGCAAAATCCATTCAATAGAGCAGACCGAAATTATTGGGAAAGTATTCCGCAAGTGTACCTGTGAGTTGAAGAATAAATACTGTGGTTTGCAGTGTGAGGAAGGCTCAAAACGATTCGAAAGGCAAAAACAGCACGAGTATCTTGAGAAGAAGAACACAGAAACCAGAATACAGAATTAAGCCGTTTCACTTTTAACGATTAACGTTTCACCTATGATTATCGAAGTAAAAATTCCCAGCCCCGGAGAATCAATTAGCGAGGTAGAGTTAACCCGCTGGTTGGTTGAGAATGGGGCAATTGTAGATAAAGACCAGGAATTAGCTGAGGTAGAGTCCGAAAAAGCAACACTTCCTATTATTGCACCCGAATCGGGGAAAATAAACATAATTGTGAAACAAGGTGCTACTATAGCGGTAAATACAGTTGCTTGTACCATTGACACTTCAGCTATTGAAGGTGGAAAAGTTGATAATAAAAAAGAACGCAATGCTGCTGTGGCAGAAAAAGTTAAGGATGAAAAGTCCGAAAAGAAGGAAGGTGTGGTGGACGAAAAGTCGTCTTCAACCAATATAAAGGTTACCCCATTGGCCAAACAGATGATGGCCGAGGGTAAGCTTTCTGTCGATGATATCATAAATGGACTCAGAAGAATAGCTGCTCAGGATGTTGAATTGGTCAAAAATCAAATGAACCAACCTGCAGTCAGCATAACTCAACCTGCCACTTCGGCTGAAAGAGGTGAGGAGCGAAGTAAAATATCGCAGCTGAGAAAGAAGGTAAGCGAACGCTTAGTTTCCGTGAAGAATCAAACGGCAATGCTTACAACTTTCAACGAGGTTGATATGAGCAGGGTGCAAGAGATCAGGGCTAAATATCAGCAGGAATTTAAGGAAAAGTACGGGGTTAAGCTGGGGCTGATGTCCTTTTTTACCAAGGCTGTGGTTGAAGCGCTAAAACTTCACCCTATGACCAACTCCTTTATCGATGGAGAAGAAATTGTTACTCCAAATTACTACGATATTGGCATTGCAGTACAGGCCCCAAAGGGATTGATGGTCCCTGTATTAAGGAATGCCGAAACTATGAGTTTTGCTCAAATAGAGCAAGGAATCCAGCAGTTGGCAAGTAGAGCACGTTTGGGTAAAATTACGTTGGATGAGTTGAATGGGGGGACGTTTACAATTACCAATGGTGGAGTATTCGGCTCAATGCTTTCAACGCCAATCTTGAATCCTCCACAGTCCGGTATTCTCGGAATGCACAATATTGTTGATCGACCGGTTGCCGTAAACGGCAGGGTGGAAATTCGCCCGATTATGTATGTTGCCCTCTCGTACGATCACCGTATAATCGATGGAAAGGATTCCGCAGCATTCCTTATGGATATTAGGAGAATGATTGAAAACCCCGAAACAATACTTTGGGGAGGCAATGGCTTGGATAAGAAGTTAGTAGGATTATAAGAATGAAAAGCGGCTCAGTACCGCTTTCCTATTGCTTTTTTATTCTTTAAACTCTTTTAGTTCAAAGGCCAGTTTCATAATTTTACTAACCTTTCCATCAGAATCTTTAACAGGAATATAGGTTTCCAGCAGTTCAATTGATTTACCGGACCAGCTAAGGGTCGATTTTGTTTTCTTTGTTAGGCCTGCCTTCAGGTTATCCCAGAAAATGCCGTATTCTTTCTTTTGCTGGTCTGAGAGAACCAGATTATTGGTATGGTGCAGCCCAATTATCTGGTTACGGGGTACGCCAACCAGCTGGGCAAAAGCTTCGTTTACGGTTACGATATTTCCTCCTAAATCGTATTCAACCACGTATGCCGAGGTGTTAATTGATTGGATAAGGCCTTCAACCTCGCCCGATTTGCGGGCAACCTCTTCCTGTGTAGCCTGCAACTCCTCCATGTTCTGGCGCATTTCTTCCTCCTGGGCTTTCATTTCCTCGGCCTGCATTTGCGATTGTTCCAGCAACATTTTGGTGCGGGCGTTAATTTTAACGGAAAGTATAGTTGAGGCTATGTTTTCGCCAATTTTCTCAACAAACTCAACTTCAAACTTCTCGAGTACCTTAAAGGAGGCCATTTCAATTACCCCTAACACCAAGTCTTCATGCTTTAGCGGGATAAGGATTACGCATCGGGGGTTCGCTTCACCCAACCCGGAAGATATGTTTACGTAATCGTCGGGAACATCGGTTAGGAAGATGGTTTCCTTCTCCAGCGCACATGCTCCAACTAGGCCTTCGCCCTCTTCTATTTGCTTGGTAATATATTTTTTCCTGTCCCAGGCAAAGGCAGAAATTAGCTCAAAGTATCGGTTGTGCTTATCTTCATCGTTCCAAAGGAAAATCCCCCCCTGGTTTGCCCCAACATACTTAACCAGTTCAACAATAACGTTGTCGCAAAGTTTGTTCAAATCGGTGTTATTTTGGCGAAGTATTTCTCCAAACTTTGCGAATCCCTCGTTGGCCCACGATCTTTTCTGATCTTCGGTTTTCCTTTTTTCATTCTCTATCGATGCATCGCGCAAATTCTCGCGCATGTATAGCAAGGATTTTCCGAGTATATCTTTTTCGCTGAGTAATTCCAGGTTCGAATTGTAGTTACCTTTACCAATCTCGTTGGCAAAGTTGGTCATTTGGTTTAGGCCTTCAATAGAGGTGTTTAGGGCAACTGCCATTTCCTCAATTTCGTCGCCGGTATTTAGTTTTAAAATCAATTCATTTGATATTTCACCGTTTGCGAGTCTTTTCAAAATGTCGGTTATTTTTTTGATGGGTTTGGTGAGGTTATCAGAAACAAAAAGCAGGATAATTACTATCGCAAAAAGTCCCACAATGCTTACCAGTAGCGATATGTATAAGGTTTTTTTTGCACCTGCCGTAATAACATCAAGCGGAGCGGAGAGTACAAGGGCCCATGGCGCATTAACTTTACCGGCAGTTATTGGTGAGTAGCATACCAAATGTTTTTTGCCCTGTTCGTCGGTTTGGATATAGTTAAACTCTTCGCCTTTTTTTATTTTTTCCAGGATATTATAATTTTTAACATCCTCCGGGTAAACATCGGCAATACTCTTGTAAATCATCTCCTTGTTGGGATGCCCGGCCATTACCCCTGCATTGGAAATTAGGTAGGCAAAGCTTCCGGTTACCGGTTTAATTTTCGATACCATTTCCTGCAAGCTTTCCAAACCAACATCGGTGGCAACAATGCCGCTGTATTTACCATCGCTGATAATGGGCGAGCCGTATGTGATCATAAGCTTTACATCTGACTTCCCGGTGGTTACCTGATCTACGTAGGGCTCCCATACCGCTTCTACCCCATTCCGTTTAAAAGCACCATACAGGGGCGGATCCCCGGCCATACTCCTTTCGTCGTAAAGCCATTTTAGCTGATTGCCTTCGCGCCATGTCGTAATTACAAATCTTCCGTAATCCTTGCTATACCCGGGGATATACGACTTGTACTCCCAGCTGTCCCAAATGGAATAAATTTGAGGATTTTCCTTCAGTACCGGGAGATACATGTTTAGAAACAGTTTACTCCACTGATCTTGTGGCATGTCCTTATACACGGTTAGTGCCTGCGAGAGCGTTCTTACAAGGCTCAACTCACGTTCAAATATTTGAGAAATTTCTTTGGCAGTTACCTTCGCGGTAAGCTGGGTTTTGGTTATAGCATCGTCGTAGTTTGTTTGACGGGCGTTGTTAAGTATATATCCCACAGATACTATGTAAAGTATGGCTGTAGCTGATAGGATATACAGAAGGATTTTTTGGCGGATTTTTAATTTTCGGCTCATAGATTGGGATTTTGCCGTTAAACATATAACATTTTTGCTAAAGATGCAATTCCCAGTGTACTAAGTTTTATCAAAAAAATAACGATTTTGCGGCGTTTAAACTTTTTACAGCTAGGGAGTCAAAGTAATGGTTTTTATCTAAAAATATTTTGGAGATGAAAAGAAGTTTATTTCTGCTGATGTTGTTATGTAGTATCCCGGCATACCCTCAGGATAGAATGACGGGGCTTGACTTTGCAACCCGGTCGGAGGTAATTGCACAGCACGGCATGGCATGTACAAGCCAACCCTTGGCAACGCAGGTTGCTTTGGATATTCTAAAGAAGGGAGGTACGGCGGTTGATGCCGCAATTGCCGCCGATGCAATGTTAGGTTTGGTTGAACCTACAGGTAGTGGAATTGGTGGCGATTTGTTTGCAATTGTATGGGATGCAAAAGTAAAGAAACTCTACGGGTTAAATGCGAGTGGACGATCGCCCAAGTCCCTTACCTTGGAGTATTTTAAGCAGCATGGGTACAAAAAGATTCCATCGCACGGGCCATTGCCAGTGTCGGTTCCCGGATGTGTTGATGGATGGTACGAGTTGCACTCAAGATTTGGGAGCCTCCCAATGACCCAAATTCTTGAGCCCGCAATAGGCTATGCCCGAAATGGTTTTCCGCTAAGCGAGTTGATTGCCTGGTACTGGCAACGCAATGCCAATATTTTAAAAGATTACGAGGGATTCGCGCAGATATTTATGCCAAACGGGAAAGCCCCTGCGAAAGGCGAAATATTTGAGAATCCGTACCTGGCCAATACCTACGAGTTGATAGCCAAAAAGGGACGCGATGAATTTTACAGGGGAAGCATAGCGCATACAGTTGATGAGTATATGAAAAGAAATGGAGGGTTTCTGTCGTACGACGATTTGGCCTCGCATCATTCTGAATGGGTTGAACCCGTATCAACATCGTACCGTGGCTATGATGTTTGGGAATTACCGCCAAACGGGCAGGGATTGGCAACCCTTGAGATACTAAATATTTTGGAGCAATTTGACATAGCATCAATGGGTTTTGGTTCTGCCGAGTATATGCACCTATTTATCGAGGCAAAAAAACTTGCCTTTGAGGATAGGGCACGTTACTATGCCGATCCCGATTTCGTGAAAGTACCTTATGGTAAACTTATCTCTAAAGAATATGCCAGGGAGCGGGTAAAACTAATAAACTTGAATAAGGCCGCACGCAGCTACGATGCCGGACAACTCCAAACCGGGAATACAATCTATTTAACAGTGGCAGATTCCTATGGAAATATGGTATCGTTTATTCAGAGTAACTATAGGGGAATGGGATCGGGAATGGCTCCATCTGGCCTGGGTTTTATACTCCAGGATAGAGGTGAATTATTTACCTTGGAGGAAGGCCAACCCAATGTTTATGAGCCGGGGAAACGCCCTTTTCACACAATAATTCCCGGATTTATCACTAAGAATGGGCAACCATGGATTAGTTTCGGTGTTATGGGTGGCGGTATGCAGCCCCAGGGGCATGCTCAGGTAATAGTCAATTTAATTGACTTTGGAATGAACCTTCAGGAGGCTGGCGATGCTCCGCGAATTCAACATGAGGGCAGCTCAGAGCCTACCGGAGAAAAAATGACCGATGGGGGAGTCGTTTACCTGGAATCGGGATTCAACTATCAGCAAATCCGAAAATTGCTCGAGAAGGGTCATAAAATATCGTACAGCTTAGATGGTTATGGAGGTTACCAGGCTATAATGTACGATTCAACGAATGGCGTTTATATAGGTGCTTCAGAATCGAGAAAGGATGGGCAGGCTGCCGGTTACTAAAAGGAAGAGAGGCTTAAAAAGCCTCTCTTTTTTTACTATCTGTGGATAATTGGATCTGGGTTGCCATCGGGGTCGTTTAGTACGTACCCATCGGTATGTGGAGATCCGAGCATCACAACTCCACACGCATGTGGTGAGGCCATTGATGTTCCGCTAAGGGTGGCATATCCACCGCTTTTGTATGTTGAGTAAATGCTAACACCCGGTGCGCAGTAATCAATTGGGGGATTGCCGTAGTTGGAGAACGATGCAAATTTGTCTGCACTGTCCATGGCGGATATGGTGTAAATGTAAGTGCCATTCACTCTTGCCGGCGAGCTGTTATTGGCATCGGTACTTTCGTTGCCGGCGGCTAGGCAAAATTTAATGCCTTTATTCGATGCAGCCAGTACAGCATCGTCCAGTGCTTGATATGTAGGGCCTCCAAGGCTCATATTGGCTACATCGCCCGAATTTCCTGTGCTAGCCACATAGTTTACGCCTGAAATAATGGTTGAATACGCGCCGCTACCTTTGCGGTCGAGTACTTTTACAGCTACTACTGGGGCTCCTGCGGAAACACCAACTACACCAATGGTATTGTTTATTGCAGCAATGGTACCAGCAACGTGCGATCCGTGTCCGTTATCGTCATCGGGAGTTTTACCGCGCGGTACAAATGATTTACTCCGGGCAACATCAACGTTGAGATCGGGATGGTCTAGGTCAATTCCTGTATCGATAATCCAAGCAGCATTGGTTCCGGAATAATTAACAGCACCTCCAACCCTGGTGATACCCCAAGGAATTGTTTGTGCTTTAGCTGCGCTAGTTTCTGTTGATACTATTTTATAGTCGAGAACAACCCATCTGTCCGGCTCAATGTAGGCAACTTTTGAATCCTTTAAAATTGCATTTACCTGCAGCTCGGTTAATTCTGCTGCAAACCCGTTTATTACATCACCGTAAACCTGTAAAATCTTAGTTGATGGAATTCCATAACCATCAAGAAATGCGGTAACATCTTTCTTCGCAGCAGCAACCATATCATCATAGTTGGCCGGAATGGCCTTTTGGCTGTTGTCATGGTTAAATACAACTACAAAACTTCCGGGGATGATGTCTCCATTTTTGAGATCCTGCTGCCCGGTTTGTAATTCTTCTCCTGTGTTAACAAGAGTTTCTTCTTTTTGGCACCCTAGCAGTAAAATACCTGCCAACGCCAATGAAAATAACGCTTTTTTAATCATAGTTTAGTTGTTTTAGGTTATTAAGCGGAAGCAAATTACGTATATTAATAATTCGTGTCAATACTTAAAAAAAATAGGTTAATATTTTTTTTGAAAAACCTGAAGATTGGATATGTAACCTTACAGCAATCGAAAAGATCAACGGGTAAACGGACAATTGTACGAATGGCAGTTCTCCATTTAATATTATTCTAAAACATTGTTGTCCGGTAAGCCTGATTTGATGTAATGTTAATCTTGTAAGTACCTGATATACAAATCAGGCGTTTTCACTGTCGCCAAGGAAATATTTCAGCGGAAAGTTTTGCTTTAATTGCCTAAAAAACAGCTTAATTTGTCATCGTTTCTTGTAGATGGAAGTGGTAGTTTTAAATTTTTTCGATATATTGCCATTGGTTAGGCTTGTTGGGTTCTATCATCGCTTGCCAAATTTGGCTATTTGAGCAGGCTTAGAAAAATAATAAAAGCTAATCAATAGTCTAATTTCTAGTAAATTAAATTTAAACAGGCTTTAAGCGAAAAAACTTTCGATAATAGGCGATGGGTGCTTTGATAAAACCAAAAATGTATGATCGTCAGATTATTGCACTATCCATTACCACCGAAACCATTGGGATTGATTCGGAAAACGTTAGTAAAGCGTACTATTACGGCTATAAGTTGTACTTTAAATAACAGGCCGTTAAGTCGATAAAGTATGCTCTCGCTGCCTAATCGCACAACGGGTTAATAGAATTAATTTTAACAATTTCACGTGAAAAATAGTACAATACATATCATAACCGCCGAGGACATTCGCCGGCAAATATCTGAAATTGGCAGGATAGAATGCCTGCCGCCGTTTTGTATTGTAATTAAATCGGGTAGCATTCAAGTTGATGATAATCATGAGTATATAATTCCACAACAATCCATTTCTATTTTTGCCAAACAAGACCCGGTTAGTTTCATTAAAATCAGCAAAGATTGTGAGTGTATTTTGTTGCAATATGACCGTGTGCAGTTAAGCTTTATGACGTTTCTGGTGAATTTAGTGGATGCATTCAGATATATATACTCAAATAACAGGTTGGTATTTAAGCTGCCCAAAGATGATTTTGCAGATCTTTGGTATTTGTCAAACTATATACGGCAAATAACTCATTCTAATCAAAGTTCAAACTTGAGCAAACATATCTTTCGTCATTTAAATTACGCTTTCCTGTATGGATGTATTGAAAAGCTAGACCGTAATAATAAGTTTGGATCTAACCCTATAAATAACCAGGAAAAAATTGTATTGACATTTTTACAGAATTTAAGAGACAAGGGGTTCATTAAACTAAAAGTCAGCGATTATGCTAAAATGCAATTCATAACTACACGTCATCTTACCTCAACAATAAAGCGAATAACTGGTAGAACTGCCCTGGAGTTGATTCATCAGGCATTAATGGATCGGGCAAAAAATCAGCTATCAAATTCGGACCAACCCATTTCATCCATTGCCTTAAACCTGGGTTTTACAGATCCTTACACATTTAGTCATTTCTTTAAAAAACAAAGCGGAATGAGTCCTACTGAATACCGTAACGACTACAAAGGATAAATGCATTCTTACATTTTGACATCTATCCCCTCATTTTTCCTATTTCAGGAATTTTAGCAAGATTATACATTTGCACCCACAAAAAATTGAAAGACAGAATGAAATATTTGAAGAAAACAATAATTGTTTTTACGATACTTATGGGTGCAAGCTCACTATTCTGTTTTGCTCAGGAAACGGTACAACACAGCATGACCATTCAGCAACTGTCTGATAGTGTAGTGATGAACAACATTCAGCTGAAATTGGCAGGAACCTCAGTGGCTATAGCCAATGCACAAATTATCGATGTTAAAATGAACCGGCTTCCCAATATCGGCACAAGCATGACGGCAATGTATTTAGGTGATATCACTTTGCTCAATACAGATTTCTCTAAGTTACAAGATGTTGATATCCCTAATTTTGGCCATTTATTTAATGTAACTATCAACGAAGTCATTTATGCCGGGGGTAAAATAAATACGGCCATCGACCTTGCCGGACTAAACAAAGAATTAAGAGAAAACCAGCAAAAAGACGCAGAGCAGGAGATCAAACTAACTGCGATTCAACTGTATCTTAGTTTATATAAGCTGTATCATCAAAAGGATATTTTAGAGGGAAATAATGCCCTGGCCAATGAGCAATTAAAAAAAGTCAGGTTATTCTATAACCAGAAAATCGTTACTAAAAATGAGGTGCTAAGAGCAGAAGTGCAGGAAGGTCAACTATTACAGACGATTCTTAAGGTAAAGAATGCCATCGAAATTACGAATAAAAGCTTAACGACTTTGGCCGGTTTGGATGAAAATGTGATAATTATTCCGAATGTGGATAATTTGAACCATCAGCTAGATTTGGAAAGTGAAACCGATTTTTTGTTTAGGGTCTATCAAAATAATCCACAAATAGCTGGAAGCGATATTCAAATTGCCATGGCAGAAAAAAGCTTGAAACTTACAAAGGCAAATAACAAGCCTGTACTCGTTGGTTTCGCGCAGTATGAGCTTGCCAGGCCACTTACCAGCAGCTCACCTGTTTTAGATTATTATTCAGGCAGCCCGCAGATTGGTTTGAGCTTGTCTTATAATATAGAGTCCTTGTTTAAAAACAAGAAAAAAGAAGCCGTAAATCATATACAAATCGATCAGGCAAAACAAGCGAAATCAAACGCCATGCAGCAAATTGATTTAGAGGTGGATGCTGCTTTTAAAAGTTATCATCAGGCAATTGAGCAAAAACAAGTGCTTCTGAAAAATGAAAAAGTTGCTGCTGAAAATTACCGAATAACCGAATTAAAATACCAAAAACAATTAGTAACCATTGCAGAAATGATTGATGCCTCAAACACTAAACTGCAAGCAGAATTACAAACACTTGATGCCGAAATGGATATAGTACTGAACTATGTGAAACTATTACGACTCTCAGGACAATTGTAAAGGAGTAATTAAACAGGAACATCGTTAAAAAGCAGATCATGGCAAATACAAATAAAGAAAAAGCAAGGAAGAAGCTATTTATTACACTTGCAAACTCATTCGTGTTTATCGTTACAGCAATCGCATTTTGGTTTATTGTAAGAAATTACTTGCACATTAACGACAATACCTACGTAAACAATGCTCAGGTAAAAGCTTACATCAGCCCCATTAATTCACGCATTCCAGGCTATATTCAAGAAATTAGATTTATAGAGAATCAACATGTGAATAAGGGGGATACATTGGTAATACTTGATAGAACAGATTATGAAAACAACGTTGCTCAGGCCAACGCCGGTTTAAACCAGGCTTTGGCAGGTAAAGCCTCTGCACTATCCTCGGTAGATCGAGTAAGCACCGGAGAAAATACTGTTGAAGCCAGCATTGCCGGAGTAAAAGCCCAATTGGAAAATGCAGAAACAGACCTGAACAGGTACAAAGACTTATTGGACAGTAATGTGGTAGCCTTTCAGCAGTACCAACAAATTGAAACCAAGGTTAAAACACTACAATCTCAGTACGATGCCCTTAAAGAACAAAAGAATACTGCAAGATTATCTGTTACGGAAGCTAAATCGAAAATTGCCGTAATTGATGCACAGATAGAAGCGGCAAAGGCTACTTTGGAGAAGGCTGAACTTAATTTAAACTATACGGTTATTACGGCCCCTGAAGATGGTGTGTTGGGACACAGAACAATAACAATTGGCAAGTTTATCCAGCCCGGCCAACAGATAGCCTCTTTGGTTCAAACCCAATCGAAATGGATTGAGGCAAATCTTCTGGAAAGACAGATGAAATTGATTAGAGAAGGTGATATATTGCAATTTACAATGGATGCTATGGGAGATGAAGTATTTGAAGGAAAAATTACATCAATTTCTCCGGCAACCGGTTCTGAATTTTCTGCGATACCTACCGATAACTCTGCCGGTAATTTTGTTAAAGTTCAACAGCGTGTACCTGTAAAAATTGAATTCACTGCGAATAACAAACCCGAAATACTGGAAAAAGTTCGGGCGGGTATGATGGTGGTTATCACCTTAAACAATAAAGATTAATGTATAATAAAGGTTTATTTGCAGATTGGGTGCCCAAACCCGTTCAGTTATTACTTATAATATTATACCTGGTTGCCTTGCTAACGGTGAACGGTGTTTATATAGGTAATATTTCATACATGGTCGGTGGGTTGGGCACTTACAATGAGTGGATTGTTTTCGCAAACTATGCTTTAATTGTTGGTTTGGCTACAGCCTTACCTCTGGCATTAAGATTTAAAATGCGATTTTGTGTTAAGCATACGATGGTGCGTAGTTTTCTTATTCTTGCTTTGTTGTCTGTTGTAATTGGCACTACCGATAATAATATAGTAATTGTAGCCGGTTCCTTTTTAATTGGTTTCTTTAAAATGTTTGCTTTGCTGGAAATAGTTCTTCCGCTTTTATTTATTATGGGGCCTAATGGAAACCGTAACCGTTTTTATTCTCTCTTTTATTTAATGATATTAACCATTAATCAGATAGCAGGTTATTATGTAACCAGAATAGCGTTCTCTACTTTTTGGGAAAATACGTATTATTTTATTGCAATATTTATGCTTTTTTGTGCAATGCTCGCAATTGTTTTTATGCACAACCAACGCTTTGTCAGAAAAGTGCCGCTGTACTATATTGATTGGTTAGGAATGCTAATATTTGCCATAGTATTTATTTCAATTTCCTATTTTTTTGCTTTTGTAAAGCAACAAGATTATTTTCGTTCCAACTACATTATCCTCTCCATGGTTATAGCTGTTGTGGGGGCGATGGTTTACTTAATTTATCAACGACACAAAAAACGAATCTTCGTAAATTTTGGTTCCCTAAAACAATATAATGTAATTCATGGAGTCCTGTTGTTAGTTACACTTGGCTTTTTTATGGCAGGATTCTCGTTTCAAAGCAATATTACCATTGGGGCGTTGGATTATGATCCTGTATTGAACAACTCGTTTAATCTTTGGATGATAGTAGGATTTGTTGCAGCAGGAATTTTTGGAGTAAAATGGATTGCTAAGGGTAAATCGGTCAAATTGTACATTACCTCAGGATTTATGGCCTTTGTGTTCTATTACATATTCATGTACTTTTTGGTTGCAGCTAATGTGACTTATGAACAATTAATTATACCAAATATTATTCGCGGCTTCGGTATGGCTATTTTGTTCATTGGAGTTTGGGCCTACTCTTTAAACAATTTAACAATGGAGGCAACAATTAGCGTTGCAGCTATTTTGCTTATTGTGCGATCAATAATTGGCCCGGGTGTATGGGGTGTTTTTTTCAATTACGCAAATGAAGTTTACCAGTTAGAAGCGATAAATAATCTGACTGGAGGAATGAATGCTTTAGACTTATCTCAAAGAGCTGCTATGGGCTTGTATAAAGATGTGAGAATTGACGCCATGCTTATTGCTACCAAAAGAACGTATGGGACTATAATTTTAGTAGGCATGGCCGCGTTGGTTTATACCGCTTTTCATCATTTTGAGGGTCTTTCTAAACGTAAACTCGTACTCATCATGAAAAAACTAAAAGGGCAAGATATAGATGGTTTTGTTATCGAATCAGAATTAAAAGAAAACATTGGCGCTGCAAGTGCTGCCGCATTTTAAAACTTGCCCGAGTAGGGAAAAAAGAGAGTGTAAATAATACCGCTGGAAACAATAGGAATGAAGAAAAAACGATAATTTCATATACATGGCCTTAAACTAAAAGTTGCCCGGAGGCAACTTTTAGTTTAAGGCCATGTACTGATTGCAGTTGTTCCGGCAAGGGGTAAACCCTTAATTATTCAAATAGTTTAAAGGCCTCTTTAATCCTGCCAATTGCATCGTGGATTTCTGCCTCGGTGATAACCAGCGGTGGTGCAAATCGGATTATGTTACCATGAGTTGGTTTGGCAAGTACACCCTTCTCGGCCATGGCAAGGCATACATCCCAGGCAGTTTTACCGGGTTTATTCCTTATAACAACAGCATTCAACAGACCCTTACCGCGAACCAGTACAATCATATCACTTTTGATACTCTTCATTTCGTCACGGAAAATTTTACCCATTTTCTCAGCATGTTCGGCCAACTTTTCATCCTTAATTACGTTAAGGGCGGCAATGGCTACCTTGCCGGCCAGGGGATTTCCGCCAAAGGTTGAGCCGTGTTCTCCGGGTTTTATGGTAAGCATAATTTCGTCATCGGCCAGTACGCACGAGATGGGCATAATACCACCGGAAACGGCCTTGCCGAGTATGAGAATATCGGGGCGAACGCCTTCGTGGTCGCAGGCCAGCATTTTTCCGGTACGGGCAATCCCGGTTTGAACCTCGTCGGCAATGAAAAGCACATTGTGTTTTTTACACAAATCGTAAGCCTTTTTCAGGTAACCTTCGTCGGGAACAAATACTCCGGCCTCGCCTTGGATTGGTTCAACAAGGAATCCGGCAACAGTATTATCCTGCAATGCCTTTTCCAGCACTTCTATATCGTTGTAAGGTATTTTAATGAAGCCGGGGGTGAATGGGCCAAATCCACCGTAAGAATCAGGATCGGTTGACATGGAAATAACCGTAATAGTTCTTCCGTGGAAGTTATTCTCGCAAACAACAATCTTGGCTTCGCCCTCCTTTACTTTTTTTACATCGTAAGCCCACCGGCGGCAAAGCTTAAGGGCTGTTTCGTCGGCCTCGGCCCCCGTGTTCATGGGTAGAACCTTATCGTAGCCAAAAAACTTGGTAACGTACTCTTCAAACTCGCCCAGCACGTTATTGTAAAAAGCGCGTGAGGTCAGCGTTAATACCTGCGCCTGATCAATCAAGGCTTTAACTATTTTTGGATGGCAATGGCCCTGGTTTACCGCTGAGTAGGCAGACAGGAAGTCGAAATATCTTTTACCCTCAACATCCCATAGGTAAACGCCTTGTCCTTTCTCAAGTACAACCGGAAGCGGGTGATAGTTGTGGGCACCAAATTTCCCTTCGCGATCCATGTAATCTTTAGGTGTCATCTTATTCATAATCTTATTTATTAATTGGTTATCAGTATTATATCGATTTAAGTTT
This sequence comes from Bacteroidales bacterium, assembly GCA_050180015.1. GTDB lineage: Bacteria > Bacteroidota > Bacteroidia > Bacteroidales > Tenuifilaceae > JBFXEO01. The sequence continues at coordinate 25,500 of JBFXEO010000009.1, forward strand.
TTTACATCGCTACATGCAAGGTTAATGCTACTTTGGGAATTTTCAAAATACGGGTACCGTACATTAAGTATGTTAAGAAACATAAACTGGTCAGTACAGGTTTAAGAATATCTAAAAGTTTCTTGAGAATAAAGATGGCTAAAAATGTTTAGAATTAAAATGTCCTGGGCCATAAAACTATTTTCCCGGTTAGCTGTTTAACCGTTGAATTTTTAAAAACTACTCGATGGAAATATTATCTCAAATTGAAAATAGACGGAGCGCGGTGGCCTTTGCACCCAAACCGATACCGGAATCACGGGTAAAATTACTTGTTGGAGCTGCAAGCTTAGCACCATCGGCAAATAACGAGCAGCCGTGGCGATTTTACGTGGCCAGCCGGGCCAACACTGCCGGGTTTAATTTGATACTATCGTGTCTTGCCCCGGCAAATCAGGAGTGGGCACAGAATGCTTCGGTGTTAATGGTAACTTCTGCTGTTTTAAAAATGTCGTACAATGGGGCGCAGAATTCCTATGCAATGCACGATTTAGGGTTGGCTACGTCAAACCTACTTATCCAGGCTCAGGCAATGGGGCTGGTAAGCCATGCTATGGGTGGTTTCGATCATGGGCAGATTCGTAAGAACCTAAGTATCCCGGATTCGCAGCAGCTGGGTACTGTTATTGCGGTGGGGTTACCCGGTAGCTTGGATAGTTTAAACGAAAAGAATCGGGAACGTCAGCTGTCGCCGAGGGTCAGAAAAAGTATTGATGATATTCTGGTTGAATTGAGGTAGTTGCATTTTTGTGTAAAAAATAATAGCCCGGAGGATATTTTCCGGGCTGCCGTATATTCCTAAATGTTTACCTTTTTTAGGTTAAGCAATTTAATAATCCATGCTGGAATTGGTTTGCGTGGATCGCGTTTGTCCATGTTCAGCTGGATTCCCAGGGGTTTTACCAATGGAATGCGATGGGTTTCAACAAATTCTATAAGAGTGCCATCCGGATCCTCAATGTAGGCGAAATGGCCGGCAGCCTCGCCCATATCAAAACTCCCCTTCTTATTATGTTTAACGTTGGAGTTTACGGTAAAGGAGAACCCTTGCAAGTTACATTCTTTTTCGAGTTGTCCCATGTTTTTAACGTCGAAGCAAAGGTGAATGAAACCCAAATCGCCCCAGAAACGGTTCTTAAATATTTTGCCCGGTACGTAGCTGGTTGATTGTACCAACTCGATGTAGGATGGGCCGAATAATTCGGCGAAACCGCCATGGCGTGGTTTTGAGTGGGTCAGTAAAATTCTCCTGAACTTTTTGTTACCTCCGGGCAATGAGGCAAAATCATCGAATACTCCTGTTTCGTCGAATAGAACCTTATCGTAACCAAGGATGTTCCTATATACTTTCAGCGAATTATCAATGCTACTTACACCAATTATTGCGCCCCCCATGCCGGAGGTAGCCTTGTTTTTGTGAGTATAAACATTGGTATCTTCAAATATATCGAAATAGTTACCAAAGGGGTCTTTTAGGTAAAAGTGCGAGTTCCCGTTGGGATCGTTAACCACCGGGTTTGTTGTTTCTAGCCCTTTGGATTTAAAAAGTTCGTAGGCTTTTTTTACATCGGGGCACTTTATTTTTGCTGTAAATATTCCTAAATCGCCCAGCTGAACTTGGCCGTCGGGGGCTAACGGTGCTCTTCCCTTGTACTGCCATATTTCCATTCCGCTGCCACCCTGCAGGTTAAATGCCAGTGCGGCATGGCGCTGTTGAGGTAGCCCCCCCGTATAGGGTAGCATGAGTTCGGCAACAGTATCGTCCTCGAAAATTCGAACATCGAACCCCAGAAAATCTTTGTACCATTTCCACGCCTGCATTAAATTGCTAACGCCAACGCCAACTTGCTGAATACCGTATATTATTTTTTCCATTTTACACCTAAAATTTAAGTAGGATTTATTTTACTAACAATTCTGAAAAAGATGGAGGGGAAAAGCCTTTTAATATGCACTGCTAACAGTTCGCCTTTACCGATTAATACTTCTGGCCTCCGTTTTTTGATTGCGTTGATATATTGCTTGGCACATTTTTGCGCCGATAGCCCATTTGCCTGCCCGGGGTCCATTTTACCGTGTGCCTTTCCATCCTGATCGATTGCGTGTAACGAGATGTTGGTTTTAATGCGTCCGGGATAGGCAATGGTAACGGAAATATTGTGGGGTTTCATCTCAACCCTCAATGTTTCAAAAAAACCTTGGATGGCATGTTTTGCTGCAGCGTATGCCGAGCGTAGGGAAAATCCAAACTTCCCCGATATGCTGCTTGTTGCCGCTATATAACCTTCACCGGCGGTCAGCATTCCGGGTAAAATGGTTTTTGTGATGATTACATACGAAAAGTAATCGATCTCCATAATTTTACGGTCTATTTCTACAGGAGTGTCTGCAACAAGCGATCTTTGACTGATTCCACCGTTATTAATTAGCAGGTAAACAGCTCCATACTTTCTGATGATATTCTCGGCAACCTGCTTTACCTGCCCTGGCTCCGAAAGGTCTATTGGGATTGCTTCGCAAAAATTGGTGAAGGATTTGCAGGTATTGGCAACATCGTTGAGCTCATCGTGGTTGTTGGATGATATGATTAGCTTGGCCCCTTCTTTGGCCAAGGCAAGCGCCAACTCCTTTCCAATGCCCGATGAGGCACCGGTTATCCATACCAACCGATTTTTAAAACTTACCATCGAAGTTAAATTTAAATCATTGCTGGGAGTATCCTGCATGTAAATTCAGCCTCAAAAGTAACTTTTTTTAGGAAAAGAATAATACTTACGGGTACACTGTTTTTGCTCGCCAGAATTTGGGTGATATTTTGGCAAGAAAAAGTTGAATTGAAGAGTCCGTTTTTCTGATAAAATATTGTTTTAGTATTCTTTTTGGGAGACCAAATTACCTTTTTCATCGTAAATAATCCAGGTGCCAGATTTTTCTCCGTTCTCGTAGTTCATGTCGTACCGCAAAACTCCATTCTCATCCCAGACAAACCATTTACCCTGTTTCTTCCCATCTACAAAATTTGCCTCCGATAATTTTTTGCCCTTCTCATTCCAGGTTTCCCATTTGCCGTGCTTTTCGCCGTTGGCAAATGACCGAATTTCGTTTAAGCTACCCGAATTGAAATATACTTTAACCTGACCGTTGAGTAGCCCTTGGGATATTGGCATTTCGGATTTTAAGCTGCCATTCTCGTGGTAATTTTTATAAATACCTGTAAATACATCTCCCCGTGAATCGTAAAACCTGCCGTCCTTTTCAACAACTGTTTGCTGTGCGGCTGCTATAAATGGTAAAAACATCAGCATGACAAAGGTAAATGGTCTCATGGTATGAAATTTTATGTACAGTAAGTGAAATTAGAACTATGTACGTGAATTTTACTAAATGGTTTTGGAAACCTGCCACAAAAAAGCTTCTCTTGAGAAAGAGAAGCTCTTCTGGCAGGTAATTAATTTAATTAATAGTCAGTGTTCTGTGGATCCCAGTTGCACCAGCCCTCGGTCCAATTTTCGGTTCCAAAAGCACCCTTAAAGGCCGTTGAGGTAAAGAATGAATCCGATAGATTGGGGTTGGTGAATGAAGCTCCGCTTAGTACAGGAGAACCTGAAATTGGGAGTAGGGAAGGATTGCTTAGGTTGATTAAGTTGGTGCCAATGATTTGTGCAATGGTTATATCCTTGGAATTATTTCTATTAGCTGATTCAAAGTAAGCCTGAACCTGTTCAACCGTGTAGGGGTCTGCCTGCGTTGCAGCAGAAGAAACCTCGTAGTTTGTAGCCATTCCGGCCAGCACGCAATTTTCAATCTGTAACACATTGTTTTCGGCCTGAGTTGGTGTGTTTCCTTTTTCGCCATCAATGTTCAGCCCTTTAGGATAACCGGCAAAAATGGAGTTGTACACACATAAACGGGTGCCTCTTCTGAGATGCATTGACCTTTTGAACAAATTTTCCGGAGGTAAAGTAGATGAAACTGTTAGCGGACCGTACAACGAAACGTTGCTGAATATAGGTTTTGTTGTAGGTGTTAATGTAGAACCATCGGCATCGTTATCGGATTCAAAGCCGTTTGAGCCGGATTGGTCAGATGAGTTAGGATCGCGTAGTCCAAATGCGAACTGAACTTTTCCTACGTAACCATTATCTGTGTCAAACTCATCGTCCCAACCCCTGAATGCAACTATGTACTTAACATTAACAGTACCGCCAAACCATTCATAGGAGTCATCGCCAGAGTAGGATACCTGAATATGGTCAATGGTTGTTGCATCGCCTATAGCGTATAGGGTTAAGCCATTAATTTCGCTATTGGATGTGGATGTTAATGCAATGCCGGGGAACTCGATGCGAACATACTGTAAAACACCTGAATTGTCGTGAGGATCGGTTCCCCCGTACTGAGAGTCAATTCCACCTTCGGCAGTCCCAACACCGGTACTTACATCGTGCTTATTGGTTGGTGCATACCCACATAAAACCAAACCGCCCCAATCACCGTAACTGCGTTCACCTTTGGCCTTGGCAGACGTGAATACAATGGGCGCATCGGCAGTACCCTGCGCCATAATTTTAGCACCACGCTGGATAATTAATGTTCCCTTTGAGTTAATAACGCCTTTTATTACTGTACCGGGTTCAATGGTTAAGGTAGCCCCTTCGTCAACATATACAAAGCCATCTAGCATATAGGTGGTGTTGGCGTACCATTTTGTGTTGGCGGTAATATGGCCCGATACGGTTTTGCTAGATCCGCTGGCGGGCGATACTTCTACTTCGCATGTTGCTTTAATTTCAATGTTTTCATTGGAAGTAGCGGTAATAGTAGCATCGCCTTCTGCAACAGCCGTTACAACACCGTCTGCTGATACTGTGGCAATGTTGTTGTCGTCGGAACTCCATGTCACCCTTTTGTTCGATGCATTCAGCGGAGTGAAAATCACGCTGAGGGTTTCCGTTGATCCAACTTCTATAACAGTAGTTGTTTTATTAATGGCAATGCCTTCAACTTTCACATCATCATCGTCGTCATCGCAAGAGGGCAAAAGCACAGTTGCTGCTAAAACAATGGATGCCAAGAATAACAGATTTTTTCTCATACTAATTTATTTTAGGTTGATTAATAAATTCTGTAGCAAATGTCTTACAATAAGATTAACTAACTTTTAGGGCATTATTAAGAAAACATAAAGAGATGTTAAATTTTTACAATTATTCCAAGCGTGTAGTAGCTGCCCGGTCTATACTCTTTTGTCGTTTGATTCCTGTTGAAATA
>JBFXEO010000010.1:0-28533 GCA_050180015.1 Bacteroidales bacterium
ATTGGTAGTTTTGACTATTGTTCCGTGTAGTTTGGGGTGTTGGTTTTGGATTGCTGGTCGGTATCATGTCGCTCCATTTTTTTTCATATTATACATTGGTTGTGATATTGGGTTCCCTCGGTTCAACTTTTAGGTTGTAAAAATCCGACGTGGCGACCTCTGAATCGTAATATTCATCGGCTAGTCCACCAAACCCGTGACCAAATTCGTGTTGGCTTACCTTGGGGGTGAGTTTATGGTCACTGGTGCTGGCCGTGTAGTAGTTGTAGAATCCACCTCCGCCGTATCGAGGTGAATTTATAAGTACATATATTTGATCGTATGGCACGTTGGCCGCATAGTCGCAAAGAGTTTTATAATCGGTAGTGGTTAGGTACCTGTCCACGTTAAATGTATAGTAGCTGGTGTTTGCCACCGTATTGTTGTAGATGTGTTCCCCGGGAACATCGGGGCCCTGCTGCTGCGAGATCGACTCAACCGCATATACGTTTATTCTGTTGCTGTAACGTTTGAATGGTTCGTGGTTTATGATGTTTCCCAGTACCCTGAGCACATCCTGGCGGAATTTTTTCATGTCCGTAGCGGTATATCCTTCGGCGATTACAGCAATATCAAGACTTTTGGAGGGATCGGTTTTCCCTATTACTTGGGTTACCCTGCACGATTGTGGTTTTTCTTTTCTGATGAAGTAATCGTTGGGGTCTATTTCACGTGTAAAAAGATTTACGAACTTTCCGGTAGCGTAATCACGCTGGTCTATTTCAAACCGAATTTTCTTTTTAGGGAAAGGCATGGTGGCAACCTGGTAAAAGGTACGGTTTAATGTTTTGGCCTCCTGGGTTGCTTTCCACTCCTCAAATAAACTTCCGAATCCTTTTAGGTAAATAAGCTTGTTGGTTTCGGTATCGAAAACACGGTATCGAAAGTTCCCGTAGTCGAACGGGTCAATAAAGTTTGATGTTGGGCCTCCCCAGTTCGGTTCTTCCTTCATCTCCTTGAAAAAAATGGTAGTGGTAGTTGCATTTCCGCCCAGCTCAAAATCTATTCTGAGAGTTTTGGGCAAAAAGTAGCTGCTAAACTCTGTATCTACTGAACTTCCTAGTACATCCAGGTATAAGAACGATACGGCAAGCAGCGCTAAGAAACTTTTTGTTTTCATTGGTTTACTGTTTAATTTGAATGTTAAGAGTATATTCCGGGTTTACTAGTGATAAATTGGAATGCCATTTAGACCGTTTTTTCCCCTTTAAGTTTACTGGTTTCCCGTCAACGTGTTAGGAATAAAATAGGGTTCCAAATAAATCTTATCAAATACTCCCCAGGATACCCGCCAGAACCTACAGGGAACAGATATAGAACAAACCATTAACTCTTAAAATTAAACCTAAACTACCCTTTGAGATCAAATAGATACTTTGCATTTTTGTAACTTCCGATAAAGTAAACCTAAACCTAGTTGTGCCATGAAAAAAATTTTACTGTTACTATCAATTCCCATTTTGCTGACTATGACTAATTGTAAGCCGGGTGAGAATAGTGCTAAAACTGCCGATGTTTCACCAGTTACTCAGGAAACCATTAAAAAAGTTACGGGTAACCTAACCGATAAGTATGGCGATAGCCAAAAATTCCGTATCGAAAGGGGCGTTAACCAGGTTGCCCTGCTATGGAGAAATGCCGATGGAACCCAAGCCGAGTTCGAGGAATTCTGCAACACCCAATTCATTGCCGATGAGGCAGCCCTCGATCGGCTGTTCGGCAAGTTATCGTATGGTTTCGAAACGCTTAACGGATACTTTATCCTGCTGAGCAAGGAGTTGATGCGCCCCTTGCACCTCGACTGGGGCCCGATAACCCCGGTTGATGAGTTGCTAGGATCGTACAATGCAGCGGCACACCTTTCCGAAGACCTTTATGCCAACAAAATTGCCTTTATTACCGCGTTAAATTTCCCCTATCATTCGCTCAAGGAAAAAAGTGAGCTGGGCGAAAAATGGAGCCGAAAGCAATGGGCGTATGCCCGTATGGGTGACATGTTCACCAGTAGGCTTCCCGCCGAACTCATCCAGAAATTCTCAACGGCAAATACCAATGCCGATACTTACATCAGCCAGTACAATATTTACCTGGGGTATTTAGTGAATGACAGCAATGAAAAGTTTTTCCCCGAAGATATGAAGCTAATTTCCCACTGGGGCTTGCGCGATGAGCTGAAATCGCAGTATGCCGATAAGGAAAATGGCCTGACCAAGCAGGGAATAATTTACGAGGTGATGAAACGGATCATAGATCAAAGTATTCCTAAAGAAGCGATCAACAGCAATCAGTATTGCTGGAATCCGTATAAAAATACGCTGGTTAAGGATGGCAAGGAGGTTGCCTTTGAATCGGAACCCAATACACGCTACCAGCACATAATCAACCAGTTTAAAGTACTGGAGGCCATTGATGCCTACACACCATCAATGCCTACCTATATCCAACGTAAGTTCGAGGGAGAATTTGAACTACCTGTCGATGAGGTTGAACAGCTATTCATTGAGCTGGTTTCATCCAAAGAAGTTCGCGATTTGGGCAAACTAATAAGCCAACGACTTGGCAGGGAACTACGCCCATTTGATATATGGTACGATGGATTTAAAGCACGCAGTGGAATTCCTGCCGAGAAACTGGAACGTATAACCACGAAACGTTTTGCAAATGCCCAGGTATTCGAGAGAGAGTTGCCCAGTATTCTTATCTCGCTTGGCTGGAGCAAGGATAAAGCCAAATTCATTGGCGAAAGAGTAAAAGTTGAAGCAGCCAGAGGCTCTGGCCATGCCTGGGGTGCCGAAATGCGAAAGGATAACGCCCTGCTACGTACCAGAATACCTTCCAGTGGAATGAACTATAAGGGCTTTAACATTGCCATGCACGAGTTTGGACATTGCGTGGAGCAAACCATATCCTTACACGACGTGGACTACTATACAATGCACGGTGTTCCGAATACCGCATTTACTGAAGCCCTGGCGTTTGTATTCCAGAAACGCGATTTGGCTGTACTAGGGTTTAAAGAAACCGACCCTAGCAAGGAGAGCCTCGAAACGCTCGACAACCTATGGTCGTGCTACGAGATTATGGGTGTTTCACTGGTCGATATCAACCTTTGGCGATGGCTGTACAAAAACCCGAATGCCACCGCACAGGAAGTAAAGGATGCCACTTTAAGCATTGCTAAAGATGTATGGAATAAATACTACGCCGATGTTTTTGGCGCAAAGGATGAACCTATTCTGGCTATCTATTCGCACATGATCGACAATCCTTTATACCTGTCGGCATATCCCATTGGACATCTGATAGACTTTCAGCTGGAGAAACAATTTGTAGGCAAATCGTTTGCCAACGAGGTTGAAAGGATATTCTCGCAAGGCAGGCTAATTCCGCAACTCTGGCTAAAGAACGGTGTTGGTGAAACCCTTTCGGTAAGGCCAATTCTGGAAGCATCGGACAAAGCCATTGGAAAGCTATCGAACTAAAGTTTAAATCAGCCCAGCAGCATTGACTCTATCAACAAAAAGTAACGGTTTCCGGCAAAGTAAGGTAGCCGTTACTTTTTTCATACCTTTACAAAAACACCCGACATGCTATGATTAGGCAAAATAAGCTAAATGCCGATAGGCAAACTCTAACCGAGTTAGAAATATTGAGCGATGATAAGGCTGGCTTTAGCTTGTTTAACTTGCTGGATAAAACAACTACCACAGGCGGGAAAGACTTTTTGAAAGAAATTTTCAACAACCCGTACACCAATGCTACCGACATTGGAAACATGCAGGATGTACTTAAGACAATGGGTGTTAATTCCGAAAAATTCGAGATCCCGTTTACAAAGCAGATGATGGACAGGGTTGAGGTTTACTATTTCTCAAAGAGCGAGGTTTTAATCAGCCGCAATCCCGTTGGAAAATTTTTCGAGGGTCTTATATATCGATTTAAATACAAAGATTTCAGGGAAACTGCCATTAAAAACTCCAAGCACACACTCCTCTTTATTCAGCAAGTTAAGAAGTATTTCAGCAAACTTAACCCGTCGGAACTTCCAGGAATTTTATACGATACCTGCAGCCGGGTTCAGGAAATACTTAACGAAAAGGATATTAACGATGCCTGTAATATCAAAAATATTAACTCGTTAGATTTTTTTGATCTGATTACAATTGATCAATGGTTTCGCTCAACCCATAAGCTGAAAATTCTGTCCCTGGTTGAAGTCGCCTACAGTATGGACGCTTACCTGTCAATGGCAATGGCTGTAAAAGAACTCAACCTTACTTTTCCGGAAATTACCAGCTCAGACAACCCGGCATTGGAAATAGAAGGACTATACCACCCATTCCTGAAAAATCCGGTACCAAACTCAATTAAGTACGACTCCAACAAGCAATTTCTTTTTCTTACAGGGCCAAACATGGCGGGTAAAACAACCTTTTTGAAATCGTGCGGAATGGCTATTTACATGGCCCAGCTTGGAATGGGAGTGCCTGCCCAACGAATGAGAATCTCGCCATTTAACGCCATCTTCAGTAGCCTAAATACAACCGATAACCTAAGCATTGGCTATAGTTACTTCTACAGCGAGGTAATGCGTGTACGCAAAGCAGCCGAAACCCTGCGAAGGAACAAAAAAGTATTCATGATTTTTGATGAGCTATTCAAGGGAACAAATATTAAAGATGCGTTTGATGGCTCAATGCTGGTAATAAAAGGATTTTTAAAATGGGAATCGGGTATATTTATACTGGCATCGCACCTAACCGAGCTATCAAAGGAAATCGAGGGTTTCCCTGCTGTATTTTTCCGGTACTTCGACTCATCGGTCGAAAATGGGAAACCCCTATTCAGCTACAGAATTCTGGAGGGAAAATCCGACGAAAGGTTGGGGTTAGTTATTCTTCAGAACGAAAAAATCGAGGAGTTGCTTGATCCTTCGATCAATTAATCAACGTTGCTTTTATTTTCTCTTTTGACCGTTGTAATCCAATGGCTAAAATCTACGGGTTAACGGTGTAGGGATAGGCGCACTTTATCCATTCCGACGATGACATGGCGTACAACGAACCCGGAAAAGAATCCAAAAGAAAAAGTTCAACGCTAGCAAAGGTTGGAGGCCCGCCAAGCATAGTACCCGAACGTGCCAGCATGTTCACCCTAACTACAATCAGGTAATGAACTTAAACGTACTACTCTCCCTAACTCCGAGTTGCTCAAGTAGTAGGCATTCTACACGCATATCGGTATAGCCTCTTTTTGCCATAATAAAAAATTATCCCCTTAAATTATCTTGAACCTTATTTTTTATATAACTTTGTACTTCAAAGAACTTTTAAAAATACTTATATGGACACTCAAGGTGAGCATTTAAAAAACCTTAAGGAAATTAGGTCGATAATGGAACGTTCGTCCCGATTTCTGTCGCTTAGCGGTTTATCCGGAATTTTTGCGGGTATAGTGGCTCTTGTTGGGGCGTTGGCGGTATATGTATATCAGCGAGATTTTTTTTGTGGAAGATATCTCCATCAAGGAGTACTCCTACGCGACGATATGCTTGCCGGCAGGGAATTGTACGGATTTTTAGTATTTATTTTTATTGATGCCTTTTTGGTATTAACCTTGGCCTTATCGTTCGGTGTGTTTTTTACAACCCGCAATGCCCGAAAAAAAGGATTACCCTACTGGGACAAAAGCGCGAAACGGATGCTTACCAACCTTTTTATTCCTTTGGTTACGGGGGGAATATTCTGCCTGATCCTGCTTTACCATTACCTTATATATCTGATAGCCCCATCAACATTGATTTTTTACGGATTAGCGCTACTAAACACCAGTAAATTTACGATTAACGATATTCGTTACCTCGGAATAAGCGAGATTTTACTGGGTTTGCTGGCCATGTTTTTTGTGGGTTACGGGTTAATACTTTGGGCTATTGGTTTTGGGTTTTTGCATATTATTTACGGTTTTGCAATGTACTGGAAGTATGAAAGATTTGCTGGAAAATCTGAATAAGAATTTTGAGAGTCGTATAAGGCTCGGCATTATGTCGGTGCTGCTGGTGAACGATTGGGTCGATTTCAGTACAATGAAGGAAACCCTTAGCGTTACCGATGGGAATTTGGCTAGCCATATCAAGGCACTCGAGGCAGAAAAGTATATTGAGGTGAAAAAACAGTTTCTCGATAAAAAACCAAATACCAGCTACAGGGCTACAATCGAAGGCCGTAAAGCATTTGACGAGCATTTATTGGCACTTGAAAAGCTGATAAACGTAGGACGGTAGTTTTTTATCCATTAACTTTGTATTGCAAAGAACTTTTAATTATCAACCTAATAAATTCTACTGCTATGACACAAAAAACACAATCATTCTTCGAGAGAAATGCTGTAATAATAAAGGTTGCAGCCATCACATTCCTAGTATTGATGCTACTAATTCCAATGGCGATGATTCGCTCGTTGGTAATGGAACGTAGAACCCGTCAGATGGAGGCCGCTAACGAGATTAGCTCCAAATGGGGCCACGAGCAGCGCTTGACGGGACCGATTTTGGTTGTTCCCTACAGGAGTTTTGAGTTTGATAAGGAAGCAAAAAAAATGGTGGGAATGGGGCATCTGGCCTACTATCTTCCAGAGAATCTGAAAATCTCAGGAAGTTTAAACCCAGAAATCCGGTATAGGGGTATTTTTCAGGTGGCTGTATATAGCTCTGCGCTGAAAGTTGAAGGTTACTTTAAAGCACCTCAAATTGATGCTGGCGATATCATTGATTGGAATGGGGCGTTCCTGATCATGGGTATTTCTGATTTGCGTGGAATTAAGGAGGCAATTAGCTTTCGCTGGAATGGCAAGGAAATGCTTTGCGAGCCGGGAGTTAAAAATTCCCATATAGTGGAATCGGGAGTTACGGTGAATAATCCCTTGCAGACAAACGCCGATGCGGCAGAATACCATTTTTCATTCAATGTTTTGTTGAATGGGTCGCGTAGTATAAGTTTTGTGCCAGTGGGAAAGGAAACTAATGTAAGCATTGAGTCATCGTGGAATAACCCCAGCTTTGAGGGGGCGTTCTTGCCCGAAGACAGAGATATATCGGCGAAAGGATTTCATGCGAATTGGAGGGTTCTGGAGTTAAACCGGAATTACCCTCAAACGTGGGCCGATAGCGATGTAAATCTGGGAGATTCTTCCTTTGGAGTTGCTTTGTTATTACCTGTTGAAACCTATCAAATTACAGAACGGTCAATGAAGTATGCAATCCTGTTTATTTCGTTAACCTTTATGGTATTTTTCTTTGTAGAGGTAATGCGCAAGCTGAAAGTTCACCCAATTCAGTATGTACTTGTAGGGTTTGGACTGATTCTGTTCTACTTGCTGCTACTTTCGCTCTCCGAGCAAATGAATTTTGAGATGGCCTACTTAATTGCTAGCATTGGCATCGTCGCAATGATAACAGGCTATACCTTTAGTATATTTAAAAACAGGTGGTTAACGGTGATTCTTGCTGGAATACTGATACTCCTTTACGGTTTCCTATACATTTTACTCCAAATGCAAGATTACGCATTACTCATGGGGAGTGTTGGTTTGTTTATAATTCTTGCTACGGTAATGTATTTATCGAGAAAGATAGATTGGTATTCCATTGGTAATGGTAAGAATGAATAAAATGGCAGAATTGTAGCAGCGCAAGTAGTTTTTCAGAATTTAAGGTATTTTAAGGGGCATCATTTAAGCTAAGGGTTTGGATGGTGCTTTTTTATAGTAACCAAGCTCTTAACAAAGAGTTATTTAGAATAGTTGCCCCCGTTGTAGCTATCTTAAAAATATCGACCTTACAGGTCATTTATCTATTCCAGTGGAGAATATTGAAACTTTTCAACATGCTTTTACCGTTTATTTTTTATGTTTGTTATTTAGATTGGCAAGTGTTTTGTATCACAGCCCAAATTATTTACTGAAATTCAAAGGTAATGGACAAACAAGATCAATTTGAAGGTTACGTAACCTTTGTACTTATAAACGAAGGTTCAAAGAGCGAGCATTATGTGCCAATGCTCCTAAAAAAAAGCGGTGAAGTTGTTGAACTCTTTAAGGAGGGCGATAATCCATACCAAAATGAAAGTTTCAGACCGTTTCACCTATCCTACTGCCAACTTTCGGGAAATTATAATGCATCCAGGAATTATATCTCGGTTTCAGGTATTCGAAAGATAGACGACCCGGTTTCAAAGTTGTTTGAACAGCTTGACAATAACAGTAGTGTAAACGTAAAAAAGGATATTTCTGATGAATAGTTTTTGCGAAGAGTGTGGTAGCAAGCTACATCCGGGTGATAAATTTTGTCAGGAATGTGGAACCCCGGCTGTAAACCAATCAATTCCGGAACAGGAAATTGATAAATTAACGGTAAACCATTCATTTGGTTTCTTCCAAAGTAAAAGGGATAACTTTGTAGCGGATAGGAGTATAAGTTTGGAGTAGTGCTTACTAATTTTAACAAGCTGGAGAAGCAGTTTGGCCACCACGGGATCGAAGAGTTAAGGCAAAATCTGTCTATTTATCTCGATGAAATGAGGAATTTTGGCACTTACTACCTGGTTTTGGATGCATCTGATAATTACATAAAAACTGTAACAGATAAGGGTTGGAAGCATCATGTCGGTTTGCTGGGAAAGGGGATCAAAAAGATAAAGGAACGGTTGGATGTTAGGGTTAGCTATATTCTTATATTTGGCGGGAACGAAATAATTCCTATGCCCGTTTTTCCTAATCCCAATCAAAACGGGAACGATACTGATGTAGATTCCGATCTCCCGTACTCAACACTTTCGGCTTCGAACCCCATGGAAAAGGAGGATGCAAGAACTCCTTTGGTTCCGGTTGGGAGAATTCCAACCGGAGTAAATTCATCGGTAAACGACCTTTGCCTTTTAATGGGGAACACCTTGGAGGGAATCACAAATTTCTCAACCGATAGAACATTTGGGCTAAGTACATATTGCTGGCAAAAGGTTTCCGATGCAGTAAACAGGAGCGTATGCAAAGATTCCCTGTATATTTCGCCCGGTTTAACCATCAGTAACGTGCATGAGCATTATGCCGATGATTCTACCGTACATTATTTCAATCTGCATGGGTCCGATAAAGCCCCCGACTGGTACGGTCAGAAAGAGGACGATTACCCAGTGGCATTTTCCCCCAAAGTTATAGCCCAAAATAAAAAGCATAATATTGTTGGGGTTGAGGCCTGCTATGGTGCTCGGTTTATAAATCTGAAAAAGGAGGATAGCGTGCTGCTTTCGGCTTTAGCAAGTAAAACAGTTTCTTTTGTGGGGTCTTCCCGGGTTGCCTGGGGGCCATCAGCTCCACCAATGAATTTGGCTGATATTGTAATTCACGACTTTCTGGCTTTAATGCAAAGGGGCGTACCGGCTGGCGAGGCATTCCGTCAGGCACGCCTGCATGCTTTTGCGAATAGCAAGGATAACGACCCTTCAACCAGCTTACTTACAATGATGGAGTTTAACCTTTTTGGCGACCCTGCTTTTGCAATAAATAGTATAAATGGTAAGGCGATTTCCTCTAAAGAAATTGCAGGAAAACCATTTGGAGTAGATGGCGATGATGTTAATGAATTTTCCGATGACGAGGTAGAGCAAGCGGGAAAAACTAGCTCTTCAGAAACATCTATATACTCCATGGTTAGCCAGGCAGTTGACGGTGCACAACAGCGCATTACAGAACTAATAAATAAGCAAGTTTGGGAAAAATACCCAGAGTTCAAGGATATCCATCCTAAGCTCATAAAGTATAAGTTTCAAGGAAAAACCTACAATAGTTTAACCTATACCAAAAAAAATGATTTTTTTGACAGCCACCTACTGGTAAGCACCGATGAAACGGGTAGAATTACCAATGAATGTACCTCGAAATAGAACTTTAAAAATTAAAACTGATTTGATATGGAATGTCCAACGTGTCACAATTTATTGAAGGAAGGTGCCAAATTTTGCGGCAAATGCGGCACTAAAATAGAACAATCATCGGGTAACGATGAAAACAAACCCGGTAAAACATGCTCTAGCTGCGGAAACATTCTAAAGCCCGATGCCAAGTTTTGTGGAAAGTGTGGTACACCACAGGAAAGTAGCCCCGGTAATAGCTCAAACCAACAGGCCGAGAATCCTACCAAAGGCTATATCATGTGGGAAATGCAACCCGGGCAGATTGCCTTGCGATTAACAGAATCCAACTTCTCCCAGTATGGCAAAGCCAATGGAGTAGTAATTCCTGAGGGCTACTTGGCCATGGTGATGTGTGGTGGAAAACTACAATCAACGCTTGAAGCCGGAATTTACAAGTTCGATAAGAAAGTTCCTGACGATGGTAATGCCGTATCGAGAATTGCTTCGTTCTTTACCAACCTTTTTGGCGGTCGGCAGAAAAACTCAGCTCAGAATCAAAAAGATTCTGATGCCGTTGTACAATCGGTACAGAAAAGAGTTCCCGTTGAAATTGTGGTGTGCCGAAGCGCTAACTTCTCTTTGCCTTTCACCTTTAAGAATATCGCAACATCAACAGTACGGGTCGATGTTGGATTGTTGCTCTCCATGCAGGTTTCAAACCTGATGGAGCTTTACAAAAGGTACCTTTTGGATAGGACAGTTCTGGCCTCTGAAACTTTTGCCAGCGAATTAGCAGTTTACCTGGAGGATGCCGTTAAGGAGTGCCTTTTAGCGGTTGCCCCAGAAAAAGTATCACTCAATGGAGAGCTGAAGTCGGCCCTCGGCAGTAAGCTAAAAGATATTTTTACCAGAAAATTTCCATATATTGAATACCTCGATATCGTAAAAATTGATACAGGGCGTGAGGAGTTGCAACGATTGGAGAGGCTCTCGGAAGAAATGTATCTTTCCGAGCGTGAGCTGGAGCAGCTTTCGCGCAGGAACGAATTTATGAACCGCCTATCGCAGGAACAGAATAGCGCAGAACTCCAGAACGCGGCTAACGCTACCGAGTTTAACCGCAGGCTGGCCGAGATTAACCGTGATAATTTGCTTAACGAGGAAGAAATGGCCAATCTACAAAGGGACATACAGGAACGAAGCGAGAATCATGAGTTCGACAGGGCCAGGGCAATGGAGATGATGGTGTTGCAGCATCAGCACGATGTTAGAGATGCCCAGATTAAAATGGAGGAGGAGCTGGGCACTCGCCTTTTCAATATCCAACGGGAGCGTCAGCAGCAAATGGACGACTACGCCGATGTTCGACGAAGAAAGGAGCTGGAGTTGGACAAGGAGGAGCAGTTAGGCCAATTGGATTTGCTTAAGCAGGCGCAGGATATAAGGCAGCAACGGGAGCAGGCCGAGCATAACCGTAAGTTGGAGGAGAAGCGTCAGGATCAAACACACGAGATGGACAAGTTGCACGTATATACTTCCATGTCGGCAGAGCAGATTATGGTTGCAAATCCCAATATCACCCCTGATGCAGCTAAGGCTATGGCCGAGAAGTTTAAGGCCGAAGCTGCTGTTGCAGCAAACGATTCCCGTGCCGAAAATGCCATGGAGCAGACCCGTATGATGAAGGAGTTCATGGAACAGCAAATGCAGGCAGTTCGCGATATGGCTTCCGCCAACGCACAGGCCATGAGTGGTATGATGAATGCCAAGGAACGGGAAATTGAACGGACACAGCATATAATGGATAAGAATGAGGATCGCTATGCAAGCGTGGTACGGGAACAAATTAAATCGGGGGGGAATTCAACTAGGAAGGTTTGCTCGAAATGTGGAAGCGATACCGGAGAAGAGATATTCTGCCCTGAATGTGGCGCAAGAATTAGTTAATAATAGTAAGTTAAAATAGTTATATTCAGTTTTGTATTATGAAAAAATGTCCAAGTTGTAGCAAAGAATATGACGATACTATGCAGTTCTGCATGGAATGTGGCGGTCGTCTCGAGCAAGTCGGTGTAAAGTGCATATCCTGCGGACAAGAACTAGCTCCAGGTATGAAATTCTGTCCTTTTTGCGGTAGCTCACAAAAAGCAGAAGCTCCAAAATCGAAACCCCAGGCTAACCTTGCCGGGGTGGTACTGGGAGATAAAAATGTGATTGCCGGTGATATCATTTCGGGTAAGGAAGATTATAATATCAGCGGGAATGCAACTTTTGTAAAGAATATCGATGAAAGCGGAACGGTGGTCAAGTGCGCATCGTGTGGTAAGCGTATGAAGATTGTGGATAGCTTTGAGTGTCCAACCTGTGGCGCAGAAGTTTGTGAGGTACATTACCATGAGTCAACCAGAGACTGTGAGGTATGTAACCCGAAGAAAAAGGTTGATCTTGAGAACCTTTCATCTGCCGATGATTACCTGAAGCAGGGTGAAACGGCTAGGGAAGACGGGGAATACGGCGATGCTTTCAGGTATTTTAGCAAGGCCTTAGAGTTAAACCCAGGTAGCCCGGAGGCATATAACGGGTTAGGGTTCGTTTACGACATGAGGGGCGAATACGAGGATGCTTTCCGGTGCATAAACAAGGCGCTTGAGTTAAGGCCATCCTTTCCCGAGGCCATATACCTCAAAGGCTATGTTTATTTGGATATGAAGCAATACGACGAGGCTTACCGCTCTATTTCCAAGGCGTTAGAAATGAAGCCTAATTTCCCGAAGGCACACAATGCCATGGGCAATTACTGGGACGAGTTGATGGAGTACAATAAGGCGATTAAAAGCTACAACAAAGCCATTGATTTGGATCCAAATTTTGCGACCGCCTATAACAATATCGGTTACGTTTACAATAAAACAGGGAAATACGATCAGGCTATTCAGCAGCTAAAGAAGGCCTTTGAGCTAAAGCCCAACTACTACTTGGCACTGTACAATTTGGGGAATGCCTACTACTTCAAGGGCGAGTACGATACAGCTATTGAATACTATTTTAAACTGCTGGAAATAAAACCTAACTATGTTGATGCCTATAGTACCTTATCAAATGTTTACACTGCGAAGGGGGATTATTCAAAAGCGGTAGAGTATGCAAAAAAAGCGTTGGAAATAGCCCCCGATGATGCCTCCTGTTGGTGGACCCTTGCTTATGTTTACGAGACTCAGGGACAGCTTGATGATGCAATAGCCAACTACACAAAAGCAATTAGTGTAGATGCAACCTACCAGTATTCCTACTACAGCTTAGGGGTCATTTACCAAAATAAGGAAGAGTACGACAAGGCAATAGGCTACTATAAAAAAGCTATAGAGACCGATTCAAACTATGTTGATGCATATAACAACATGGGAAACACCTACAACTCAAAGGGTGAGTACCCCGAGGCTATAGAATGTTTCCAAAAAGCGTTGAAGGTGAACCCCAACAACTCCATGGCCTACTATAACATGGGTAATGTGTACCAGAATATGGAGGAATACGTGAAATCGGTAGAGTGCTATATCAAGGCTGCGGAATTAGACCCTAATGATGCCGATATACATTACAACATGGGCGTTTCGTATAGTTCAATCCCCGGCCATGAAAATGAAACTATCGAATGCTATAAAAAGGCAGTTGAAATAGACCCGAACTACACATGGGCACACTACAATTTAGGCGATGCCTACAGGCAAAAGGGAATGGATTACCAGGCCATTGCCTGTTTCAAGAAGGCCATAGAGATAGAGGCAGATTATGCTATGGCTTACAATGCCCTGGGGGAGATTTATAAATCGCAGGAAGAGTACGATCAGGCAATGGGTTACTTTAATAAAGCGTGCAATATTGACCCCGATTACTATTCCCCGGTTGTAAACATAGCCGATCTTTACTCTGAAATGGGCGAGCAGGAGGATGCCTTTAAATACTACCAAAAAGCGGTGGAATTAAACCCGGAAGGTTCGTATGCCCTATGCTGCATGGGCGAAATACTTTTTAATGGAAAGCAGTACGATAAGGCAATTTCCTACTTCAACAAGGCCATTAAGAATGACGACTCCTATGCTTACGCCTATAATCTGTTAGGCGATGCTTACTATTACAAAGAGCAGGTTGATACTGCCCTGAAGTATTACCTGAAAGCCATAGAAAAAGACCCCGACTATGCGCACCCATACTACAATGTTGGTTTCGTGTATAACAGCATGGAAAAGTACGATAAGGCCATTCCTTACCTCGAAAAGGCTGTTAAATTTAGTCCCGATAATGCGGGTTACTGTAACACCCTTGCCAATGCTTACTACGCCAAGGACAGGTATAAGGATGCCATCAAGCTATTCAAAGCGGCAGTGGAGGGCGATCCCGAAGCCTTTTCATCGTCATTCTTTAAGCTGGGTTACTCCTGTGTTCGTGTAGGGGATTTAGATTCCGGGCTCAAGTATTACAATAAATCCATTGAGATTTATCCCGAATCGTCCATGGCGTATAACAATGCAGGGTTGATTTACATTAGTAAGCAGGAGTATGATAAAGCAAAGGAATACCTTTTGAAGGCCATTGACCTAGACCCTGAAAATTACATGGCCCACCAGAATATGGGCGATTTATACGAGAAACAGGGGAAAAGCCTTAAGGCAAAAATATGGTATAGCAGGGCTGAAAAGTTAAAGTCGAAGCTATCGTAGGGGGCGATAGTAAAAAAGGCCTGATATTACATCAGGCCTTTTTGCTAAACTTGCTTCGGCTATTTCTCCTTGTACTTAGCCCGGGCATTGGTAAATGCATCGCGAAGCGAGTTGGCCGCTTGCTCAAAACCATTGCGGATTTCCTCCCACGAATCGTTGCTGGCATCGCACATCTCCTTAAACTTACCCTTAAGTTTTTCACCTTCAACCTTCATTTCCTGAATATTCTGCTCCATGGTTTCACTTACATCTTTACCTACACTCTTGGCTTTTTCTTCAAGTGAACCTATCCCTTTGAATATATCGTCAAGTGTTTGGTGTGCTTTTTCCTGGTAGTTTTTACGTTGCTGCTCCATAGTTTTCTTGTTAAATTTTTATGCAATTTTAAAAATAAATTTTGATACATGATGTTGCAAAAATGATTAATGGACTTGCAGAAGTAACCATTTTTTTAGTGCAAAGTTCATCTCAGGCTAGAAACCTGGTATTCCTTAACCATTATCACCCTTTTTATTTTTTTTGATGTGCAGCTAATTCCTGAATCCTTGTAAAGTACATGGCAAATGACCTGTATAGGAAATGTGTCCACTTGCCAAAAGGCACAATAATAATGGCCCATTGCACCAACACCGATAGGTGTGTAAGGTAGAGCCAAAAGTTATTCTCAAGAATACCCAAATCGATGAATAGACGTACTGCAAACGCGGTTACTCCCATAAGAAAAAGCCAAATTACAAAGAACCAGTCCGATGGTTGGGAGAACTTGTGCGGGGCATCAGTCTTTTTTATTCGTTTAACCATAAATAGGTAGGTCACGATGAAAATTATGGCGCTCTCAATGTAGCCCAACCAAATCACAAAAACATTTTCCGATGAGAACCAGTCCAGGAATACCGTGGTAAAGAGTAACGATAGGTAGCCAATTACCAGTATGAAATGCTCAAACCACTTAATCTGGGTTTCCCTAGTTTGCTCGCATCCTAGGAAGCGTTTCTGTGTAAACATGTGAATTATCAATTCAGAAAGGGCCTTGAGGTAAACCCCAACGGGTGCTTTTACTTTGGGTTTGATGATTGTGTAAATCCACATCCGAACAATATTGGGTAGCAGTATAACTGCGAACACTCCGCCAATGGCAAACATCTCAAACAGGTGTCCGTAGTGCATAATCAACTCTTGGTTGTAGCCGAGTTTTGCTGCAACACCAACCAGCCCGGCAATGATAAGCAGAAAGCCGATAATATATGCCGATAGATGTTTATACAGTAGCCCGGATAAGCCTGTCCAATCGTACTGGGCTGTCAGCCATCTGCGGAGCGACATCATTAGCTCACCGGGATGCGCCTGCCTGGGGCAATCGGTGCTGCACTCTCCGCAGTAGTAGCACATCCAGGGTTTGAGCGACGATTTTATTTCATCCTCTAGTCCAAGCGCGCTGTAACGAATCATTTCGCGTGGAAACGAATCATCCTTTGTGGAGAGTGAGCATACAGCGGTGCAGTTACCGCAATTAAAGCAAAGATTAAAATCTTTGGCTCCGTATTTCTTGATATCGTCAGCAAAATCGGGATTTATATGCGACATGGTAATTACTTTTTGAGTTTATACATGTAATAGGCTTCATCGTCATCCAGTCCGGCAGGTTCAACAACGCTGTACCGGTTCATGGTCATTAAGTGCCATGTTACGAGATTCTTTTCAGCCCCAATCTGTTCAGAAATTTGAGGGATAGTAAGCGATTTACCATCGAGAGCGGAAACAATGCTGTTCCAAATTTCGGGGTATTCCTTCATACCCGATTTTGCTTCTTCTGTCTGCGCCCCGTGTTCCAGCTGGCGTTCCTTAATATCGGCCTGAGACATAAATCCATCAATCATCGATTCTATCTCGTTGTTTGTGTACTGGGCAATTTCAATAGCATCGGACGGGCACACAGGAGCGCAGATTCCGCAGCCCTTACAGGTGGCAATATTTACTTCGGCAATCAGTTTTCCGTCACTTTCTACTGGCTTAACGGCATCGTACTCGCAGGCTTCAGCGCATTTTCCACACCAAAGGCAAGCATCAATGTTAATACGGGCAACAGTTGGTTCCAGCTCGATGGAGCCACTTTTGATAATGGCATTGATTTTTGCTGCGCCAGAAAGTGCTGACTGTACCGATTCAGCTATATTCTTTGGCCCTTGACATGCGCCTCCAATGTAAACACCCTTAATAACCGTTTCAACCGGTTTCAGTTTAGGGTGAATTTCGTTGAAGAACTTATCGCTTCCAACGGGTATTTTAAGCTTGCTTGAAATATCGCTGCTGTCGCCACGCGAAACCATTCCGGTTACCAGAACAACCAAATCGGCATCCAGTGTCAACTCCTTTTTGGAGGTTAGGTAATCCTTAACCCTGATGGTTGCCCTATCGCCATTTATCTCAACAATTGGGGGCTCTTTCTCCTCAAATTTTATGTAAACATCACCCTTTCTCGATGATTCCTGGTAGAGCAATTCCTGCTTACCGTAAGTCCTGATATCGCGATACAGATGAAATGCTTTTACCCCTTCAAATTTTTCGTGAACATTCAACGATGAATGAATTGCCGCAGTGCAGCAATGGCGTGAGCAGTACTTATTTTCGCCTTTACTTTGGCGGTTCCCTACGCAGTAAATGTAGGCAACGCTCTTAACCGCTTTGCCATTGTAAACAAGTTTCCCGGCATTGGAATCAATAAGGTTGTTGAATTGCTGAAGTGTTATAACCTTGTCGGATAGACGATACCCATATTCACCCTCTTTGGGTTCATAAAAGTCGAAACCGGTTGTAACCAGAACAGCGCCAACATTAAGGCGGAGGGTTTCGTTGTTGACGTTTACTTCGAGGGTAAAATCGCCGATACTGCCCGAAGCTCTGTCGAGGTTTGCACTGGTAAACAGCGTGATATTAGGTAGTTCTTTTATCCTTTTGTAAAGCCTATCAATAACTTCTTTGCCGTTTTCACCAGTCATAAAAAGTTTCCCCGATCCGGCAACTCGTCCGCCTACATTGGATTCTTTCTCAATTAGGTAAACATGGTTTCCCATTCGGGCCAAATCAACAGCAGCGCGCATTCCCGCAACACCCGCACCAATAACACCTACTGCTTTTTGTGCTGTAATTTCGATATTTTCAAGAGCCTCGGAGTACGATACCCTATTTATTCCGGCACGTATAAGCCCATAGGCTTTAACGGTTGCTTCCATTGGTGCATCGGAATGTGCCCATGAGCATTGCTCGCGTACGTTAACCTGCGTATAGTTATACGGGTTTATTCCGGCTCTAATTGCAACATTGCGGAAGGTATGTGTATGGAGCTTGGGAGAGCACGAAGCAACTACGATTGCATCGAGTTGCTTCTCGTTGATATCCTGAATCATCTCCTTTTGGTTGGAGTCGGAGCAGGCAAACATAACATCCTTGGAAACAACAACGCTATCCTCGGTTGAAATAAGCTTGCTTAGCTGTTCAACATCAACATAATCGGATATGTTTCCACCGCAATGACAAATATATACTCCTATTCTTTGTTTCATCTTTACTCTAAATGAAGTTTGTTTTGTCATACTGAACGAAGTGAGGTTTCTATTTCTTCGCTGCGCTCAGAATGATATTCTTATATTGAATGCTGATTAATGTAGCTAGCAGCCTCGGACGCTGCCGATCCTGCAGAAAGTATTGAATCCGGAATATCCTTTGGCCCAGCTGCTGTTCCGGCAACAAATACACCCTCAATGCTTGTTAAGGATGGGCTAATTAGCTCATCAACCTGTTTAATGAACCGCTGCTCATCAAGTTCAAGTTTTTGACTTGTGAAAACCTTGGTAATTTCATTGTTTGGCAGAACACCAACTGAGAGTACCACCAAATCGTGCTTTGCTTCTTTTAGGGTTCCTGTGGTAACATCCTCGTAGCGGAGTATCAGATCTCCGCTATTGTCATCCTTTTGGGTGATTTTGGCAACTTTCCCTTTGATAAAGCTGACACCCATTCCTTTCGATTGCTGGAAGAACTCCTCGTATCCTTTCCCAAATGCACGAATATCCATGTAGTAAATGGTTATATCGGCCAATGGTAAGGCTCCCATTAGCAATTGAGCCTGCTTAATGGAATACATACAGCAAATTTGTGAACAAATTGGGTTGTTGGAGCATTCAGTGCTACATGCCATTGAATTCTCGATACTTGAATCGCGCGATCCAGTGCAAAGTATGTAGGCAATCTTATCGGGAACTTTACCGTCGCCCGGACGAAGCACGTTGTTGAATGGTCGGGTAGGGGCAATAAGCCTGTCCATTTGCATGGCATCAATTACGTTTGGGTACTTTCCGTAACCGTATTGCGGCTTATTTTCAGGCTTGAATAGCCGGAATCCGGTTGATACAATTACCGATTTCGTCTCGGTTGCTACCGTTTCATCCTTTTGCGAAAAGTCGATGGCATCGGCAGGGCAGGCCGAAACGCATTGATGGCATTCGCGGCAGTTGCTGCAATCGAGGCACCGGTCGGCACTTTGCTTTACTTCCTCCTCGGTGAATGTTTTTTCAACATCCTTGAAATCCTTAACGCGCTCTTTTGCCTGACGGTAGGTATCCTTTACCGGATTTGCGAGTTTGATGTTTTCCCGATTTAGAACTTTTGATTTATCCACTGCTGGAAGCTTATCGCCAAACTCGTAGTCAGCAGGATTTAACCCGTTCAGGTATTTATCAATGTAGAACGCGGCACGCTTACCTTGTCCCGCTGCCTCAATAATTGTTGATGCACCCGAAACGCTATCGCCTCCAGCAAATATGAAAGGATTTGATGTTTGCAGAGTTTTGCCGTCGGTTTTAATTGTGCCACCCTTCTTCAATTCGAGTTCATTTCCAAAAGCGGAGGTGGATGGCTGCAGGCCAATTGCCTCAACAACAAAGTCCACATCCTCAATATATTCTGAACCCTCAACAGGAACCGGACTTCTACGCCCACTTGCATCAGGTTTGTCTAATTTCATCTTTATTAGTTGCACCTTGGTGAGTTTCCCATTTTCGCCAATGAATTTGATAGGATTTCGTAGAATCATTATTTCTACACCTTCCTCCTCGGCTTCATCTATTTCCGGTGCAAAGCAAGGCATTTCCTCGCGGCTACGACGGTAAACAACGGTTACTTTTGATGCCCCAAGCCGTAATGCCGTTCTCGATGCATCAATTGCAGTATTTCCGCCACCAATAACCATTACCTTTTTGCCTGTGAGATTGTCTCTCTTACCAATATTGGCGTTACGCAAAAAGTCGAGGCATGATACAACACCCTCAAGTTCAGAGCCTTCAATGTTTAACTTGCTGCTAACATGGGTTCCTACGGAAACAAGCACGGAGTCGAAACCCTCATTTTTTAGTGCAGCAATATTTTCGATTCGTTTGTTTACCTCAATTTCAACGCCAAGCGCTGTAACATTCTGAATATCCCGTTCTACAACACTTTTGGGTAAACGGTACTCCGGTAGGGTTAACATAAGCATTCCGCCGGGCTTTGGTGCTGCTTCGAAAATTTTTACTGTATGACCTTTAAGCGCAAGGTGATATGCTGCAGTTAATCCGGCAGGGCCTGAACCTATAATTGCAACTCGTTTCCCAGTATTAGCGTTTGTTTCTTTTGTAGGTGCCTCGGGAAACTTATTGTAGTAATCCTCGGCAAAAAATCTCTTTATTCGACGAATGTCAACAGGAGCCTCTAAACTTCCGCGTGTACATTCGCTTTGGCATGGTGCGTAGCATGCACGGCCAAGGCTTCCCGGAAGGGGAATATCTTCGAGGTGAAGCCTCATGGCATCTTCATATTGTCCGTTCCGAACAAGCGAAATGTAACCGTAAGGTTTTACACCGCCGGGACATTCATTAATACATGGCGCCGATGCTTCCTGACGATCAATTGATGCTATACGTGGATTTGCCAGGCTAAAAGGAATGTAGGCCACTTTTCGTCCGGCTAAACGGGCATTGTAGTCGTCGGGACGAACTTCGGGACAGGCAAATTCACATTCCTGACAACCTGTGCAAACATCGGGTTTAACAAACCGTGCCTTGCGGTTGACTTTGATGCCAAATCCCTTTTCGTTCTTTTCAATTGTGCCAATTTGACTATTTAGCATCAGGGTGATATTCGGATGCCTTGCAGTTTCAGACATCTTGGGGGTAGTAATACACGCTGCACAATCGAGGGTTGGGAAAACCTTACTCAGCTGTATCATTTTGCCTCCAATGGATAGCTCTTTTTCAACTAAAAGAACTTTATAATCCATATCGGCCAAACTTAATGCCGCTTCCTGGCCTGCTATTCCACCCCCCACAACAAGGGCGTCGTATTTTATTTTATCTATAGACATAAGTTGAACTTTAGTGAGTTCCTTGAATATTGTTTATTGACCGGCGAGCAAGGAACGATGATTTAGCTGATAGATTGTGATAAAACATTATTCCTTGTTCATCGTTTATTGGGTTGAGTACACCTCGGTTTGAATACTTCCCAGCTCGGAGAGTATTTTCGAGAAGTTTCCCATGTGATTTACAAACGGTTCTGCACAAACGGAGCAAAGTGCCGCCATACGGATACGTTTTGGGTTGATGTTGTTTTCCCTCATCAGCTTTTGCGACTCCACAATAATGGTGTTTGTATAATCGGCACACTTTGAGCTGTATGAGCACTCATGGCCATCGGCGGCAATGAATACTCCGTCGAATCCTTTTTGGAATGCACGCATAATCCACCGTGGTTTAATTCCCGATGAGCAGGGAAGGCTGATTACATAAACCGATGGTGAATAGTGTAACTTCCTAAGACCGGCCTGATCGATTCCCGGGTCGGAAATTTTGTCGGTGGAAAAGACCAGTATTTTTGGTGAGAATGATTCGCTTGGCATGATTAATTTATATAGTTCAAATACTAACCTAATTGATAAGACTGAAACCTAAAGCGCAAAGACGCAAAGCGTTTTACTTTGCGTCTTTGAATTCAATACCCTAGGCTTTTTTTAGGAACAAGCGGGTGTAGCTGTCTTCTTCAACAATTCCCAAAAAATCATGTTCCATTTTCTCGCACCATTTGGGAATATCATGCTTTGTGCCTTCGTCGGACGATAGAATCTCCATAATTTCCCCGGATTCAATATCGCCAATAGCTTTTTTAGCGGCTAAAAGTGGGCCAGGACAAGCGGTTCCACGAGCATCTACAGTTTGATTTACTTTTAAATTTCTTAATTCTTCATTTGTCATTGCTATATCAATTAATGGTAAGTGATTTAATTTTCGGGGATTTATAGGAGTAATAGGTTATATGGAATATTTTACAGTACAAGTAAATTTTCTTTTATCCATCGATCCTTTACCACCATAGCTCCTTTTTATATGAACAGTTGGATCTTACTTTCTTCGGCATCGGAAAGGAATGTGCCAACACCGCAAATATTCATTTTGGGGTAATCAATAAGTTCTTCGCGTTTAAAGCCCATAAGGTTCATGGACATTTCGCAAACATTGATTTCAACGCCCAGCTCACCGGCAGCTTTAAACATATCCTCAAGCGAGGCAATACCTTTTTTCTTCATTAAACCCGTAAGCATTGTTTTGCCCATACCGGCCATGTGCATTTTTGATAGCTTCACGTTTTTAGCGCCTTTAGGCAGCATAAAACCAAACATTTTAGATATAAAGTTTTTCCCTTTCACGTTTTTTTTAGGATCACGTAATGCTGCGGTAGCCCAGAATGTAAAGAATAATTTTACCTCCATATCCATGGCTGTAGCACCGGTTGCAATAATCATTGCCGCCAGGAGTTTATCCATTTCGCCGGAGAAAACTACAAGAGTCATTTTGTCTTTACGGCCCTTTTCGAGTTTACCTACTTTTTTCTTTAGCTCCTCGAGTTGTTTTTCAAAATCTATTTCCATTGTATGCGCATGTGTTGGTTCAATGTTGTGAAATAATTAACAATGCAAATATATTGATGCATAATTTATTTGTCCCTATTAACCGTTGTGATATGCCTTACAAGGATGTGTGACATTTATCACATGTATATAATTCAATTTTTATATATTTGCTGGTAGTAACCTGAAAATTATGGCACATCCAGAATGTAGATTATGTGGCTTTAAATCGCCAGCGGCGGAATCGCTTTCTGAAAAGGAACTTGAAACCCTTGAGTTGAATTGTGCGCAAATAACCTTTAAGAAAGGGGACAATATTTTTCGTGAAGGTACATTGGCCACCAATATTGTTTACCTTAAATCGGGATTGGTGAAGGTCCACATGAAGGGTCCCGTTGGCGAGAAAATATTACGGTTAACCAAGGCTCCATCATACCTGGGCTTACCAACAACATTTGGCGATAGGGTTAACCATTACTCCGCTACGGCACTTACCGATGCCCACATTTGTTTTATTTCGCTGGAAACATTCAGAAATTTTATTTTCAAGAATGGGAGTTTTGCCTACGAGATAATTCTCGATTTATGCCGGAGTGAGCTGGCCGACTACCAACGGTACACCAACATGTCGCAAAAGCAGCTACCGGGCCGGCTTGCCGAAATTTTACTTTGCATGTCATACGAGATGTTTAAATCCAATCAGTTTGATTTACCCTTGAACAACAGTGAATTTGCCGATTTTATTAGCACTTCTCGCGAAAGTATTAGCCGTCAGTTAAGCGAATTCTCCAGAGAGGGAGTAATAAGCCTTAACAAAAGGGAGATAACCATTCTTAATGTGGATATGCTTCAGGAGATAAGCAGGAAGGGGTAGAAATGGTTAGGGTATTTATTGTTGTAGTCCGCCGAAGGCGGATTGGATCAAAATTCACAACTTCCAGTTCGCACGCATGTGCAGAATTCAAACCACGGCACTAAAGTGCAGTGTGGTGGATGCCTTGGCAAGCCCAGCATGACAATATCTAAACTCTAAAGCATCACCTGTATTCTGGCTGCTGTATTCCTTCTCCGCCTCTCTCAATTTTTTTTGACAACGGTGAACATTTTTTGTATATTGATGTTTTACCAGGTAAGAATTACTATCAATTAGTATGAATTATTCTGATATCGTAAATATTCTGTCGAATAGTAACCTGAAGGTAACACCACAGCGGGTAGCCGTTCTGGAAGCATTGTACGCATTGAAGGATCACCCTACAGCCGATGCTGTAAAGGAGTATGTAAGGAAAAACCATCCAAACCTTGCAATAGGAACGCTTTACAAAATTCTTGAAACGTTTTGCGAAAAAGGTATTGTTAAAAAGGTAAAGACCGACAGGGATTTCATGCGCTACGATATTGATATGCACCGGCATCATCATTTGTACTGCGAAGTGTGCGATACCATTGAGAATTATTACGATGAGGGGCTGGATGCACTGTTACAGGATTACTTTAGCAAAAAGCAAATCCCCAACTTTGAGATCAAGGATATCAACTTGCAGATTATAGGCAATTTCAAACCAAATAAATCAAACTAAAGACAAATTACCATGGGAAAAGAAGCGAAAAGAATTGCATCGGTTGATGTGGAAAAATTATTGGAGATGTTGAATGCTGCCTTAGCGGAGGAATGGCTTGCTTACTACCAGTACTGGATTGGCGCTAAGGTGATGGAGGGCCCAATGCGTAGCGAAATTGAACCGGAGCTTTTGCTACATGCAAATCAGGAGTTGGGCCATGCTGTGCTGGTTACCGATAGAATTATTCAGCTGGGCGGTACTCCACTCCTGCATCCGCAGGATTGGTTTAAGCATAGCCGTTGTGCCTACGATGCCCCAATTGATACTTATATTGAGGTGATACTTGAACAAAACCTGCTTGGTGAACGTTGTGCTATTCAACGTTACAACGAGATAGCCACATTCACCAACGGCAAAGACCATACGACACACCAGATGGCCACCCAAATTTTAACCGAAGAAATTGAACATGAGAACGATATTGAGGATTGGATTACTGATATCAATAGAATGAAGGAGGAATTAAAGAAATTAAGAATGTAAAGGGAAGTAGGGGTGTTGGAGAAACATTAAGTGAAATTACTCCATCTATCCATTCATCCA
Organism: Bacteroidales bacterium; assembly: GCA_050180015.1. Taxonomy (GTDB): domain Bacteria; phylum Bacteroidota; class Bacteroidia; order Bacteroidales; family Tenuifilaceae; genus JBFXEO01. The sequence continues at coordinate 24,764 of JBFXEO010000010.1, forward strand.
TCTCTCCACAATTGTTTTGTTCAAATTGTCTAACTAAATAAAAATCAAAAAAATGGAAGAAAATCAAGTAGTTTCAATGCCACGTATTGGCGAACCCGCACCCGAGTTTAAGGCTGTTACCACTCAGGGCGAAATTAATTTTCCACACGATTACAAGGGTAACTGGGTAGTTCTATTTAGCCACCCAGCCGATTTTACCCCGGTTTGTACATCGGAGTTTATGACATTTGCATCGATGGAGAATAAGTTTGCACAGGCAAACTGCAAGTTGGTTGGCCTGTCGGTTGATGGACTATACAGCCATATTGCGTGGTTGCGCACAATTAAGGAAAAAATTGAGTACAAAGGCATGAAAAACGTTGAGGTGAAGTTCCCGTTGATTGAGGACATCACTATGAATGTAGCCAAAAAGTATGGAATGATTCAGCCCGGCGAAAGTAGCACCAAGGCTGTAAGGGCCGTGTTCTTTATCGATCCTAAGGGAATTATCCGTACTATTATTTACTATCCACTAAGTCTAGGTCGTAATTTCGAGGAGCTATACCGTGTTTTGATTGCGTTGCAAACTGCCGATGAGTTTGGTGTTGCCACGCCAGCCGACTGGCAACCCGGCGACGATGTAATTGTTCCAACCGCAGGCTCGTGTGGCGTTGCCAAGGAACGCATGGAGAGCAAGGACGAAAATGTGAAGTGCTATGACTGGTTCTTCTGCACCAAGAAGTTGGACAAGGAGACAGTTCTGAAAAAAGTGCTCAAAAAGTAGAAAGTGTCGATTCAATTAGGTGGGCAGCAATGTCCACCTTTTTTATTGTAATATAAAAAAACACCGACTGAGACGGTGGTAATGGAAAAAAGGCTAAGCCGGATAACTTTGCCCGTGGACAAAAAAGTAAATTACCACCTGCAAAGCAGGTGGTTGTTTTTTAATGTTAAACGTATTCCATTTACAAAGGCTTTCTGGAGATTTTGCGGTATATTGGTAAACAGTTTTTAGTTATTCTGCAACGGCAATTGTTTTGTTTCCCTTTTACAGTTCCACATCCGACTTTGTTTACAGGTTTATCTTCCGGTTACCTGTAAATAGTTTACTTTGGCAATTCGGTACTGCGTCAGGGCTTCGGTATAGTTGTCGCGCGACTGTTGAAGTTGTGCCTGTGCCTCAAGCATGTCCGATACGTTGACCATGCCGGCTTCGTAGTTGTTTTGGTTTACCCGCAGGTTCTCTTCTGCCTGTTCTATGGAGATTTTTGCCAACTGTACCTGTTTGTAGGCTTCGTTGAGCATATTTTGTCCCTGCTGCATTTGCAATAACAGTTTTCCATTGGTGTCGTTTACCATGTTGTGGTTTTGTTCTTCTTTTATGCGGCGTTCCTTCATTTTGTGCTTTGCTTCCCACCACCCCGAAATAGGGATGCTTACCGTTCCGAATACCATCCCGAACCCGTCCCCGCTATCGTCCATTATATCAAGGTATAGCACACCTGCCCCTACGGCTGCCTGCGGTAAATATTCGCCGCGCTGCATTTTGGTCCTGTATTTCTCCGCTTCGCTGCTTTTTTGCAACATCATATATTCCTCCCTGTTTTTCAGAGCCTCGCTATGGTCGGTGTAATATTGTTCGGGTATGCCGTCTATTTCTACATCGTCGGTAAAATTCATATCACCGCTGTATTCAATGCCGATGTACTGGCAAAATGCCATTTTTGCCAGTTCTGTGCCGTTCAGCAGGCGGCTGAGGTTCATTTGCAGTTCGTTTTGTTTCAGTTCAACTTTTAACAAATCGTTGCGGGTAATCAACCCGGCTTCCAACGCATTTGCCACATCGTTGTGTAGCGTGTCCACTAATTTGATGTAATTTTCAAGGGTCTTCTTTTTTTCGCCCAGCGACACTATTTGCCAGTATTGTTTTTCGGTTTCCAGCAGTATTTCTTTCTCTGTTGCTTTTAGCTGAAGTTCGCTGACTTCAATCCCGATATTGGCCAGTTTGTTTCCGGTGGCTATACGCCCCCCTGCATAAATGGGCTGTGTGGCGGTGGCCATACCAATTGCCCCTTCTTCGAGCATTGAAATAGCCATCCCGGGGAAGTAGGCAAACTCTGTGGCTGTGGCCAGGTTTTCCGGGTTGCCGTCATACACGGGCAAATTACCTCCCGGAACCTCCATATTGATTAAAGGATCAGTAAATTTGTATGACATGGCTGTGGCACTTACCTGTGGGAAGTATTTGGTATAAGCCGCTTTCTTTACTTCTTTGGAGGCTTCTACATCAAGCATCTTATTTTTCATTTGCGCATTGTTTTCTATTGCCATCTCTTTGCACTGCGCAAGGGAATAGGTTTGAGTGTTTGCTGTGAAAGGCAGCCATAATACAGCAAGTGATATGATAAAATATTTTACGTTCATTGTTCTAAAATTTATTTGTTTTATTTACGTGCCGGTGATTTGATTTTATCCATAACTTTCTTTTTTTTATCCCTGACATTATCCCTGATACCAGCAATCTTAACCCTGTCGAATAGCTTCCAGTAAACCACAGGTAAGGTCAATACGAGTAATACCATTCCAAAAACGGTGCCCCAAAAGATAGTAATACCCGTGGGCGCCCATAGCGAAGACTTGCTGAGAATCATTGGAATAATGCCTATGGCTGTGGTCATTGACGTGAGGAAAATGGGAACCATACGTCGTTTACCGGCTTCACAGGCAGCTATTTTTGCCGGTTTTCGCTCTTTTGTCCGCGCGTTCTCGGCGTGCTCGAACAGGATGATGGCATTCCTTATGGTAATACCAAAGAGGCTTATCAACCCCAGAAGAGCGGTCAAACTAAGCGGGTTATCCGTAACCCATAGCCCGAAAACCATACCGGGAATAACCAATACAAGCGATAGCAATGCTGTTAGTGCCACGCTCATTTTCATAAAATTGAGCAGCAGTAACAGGAAAAACAGGCATATCGCTACAATAATTCCTTTGGTAATCATCGGGACGACCTCTCTGTCACCTTCATATATGCCCCCGTATTCATAACTTATGTTGTGGGGCAATGTAGGGGCTATTTTGTTGTCCATAATCGTCCGCATGGCGGAAAATGCCTGAGCCTCGTTTCTTCCTCTTTTTACATCGGCCAGTACACTTATTGTACGCACGCCGTTTCTACGCACAATTTGCCCTTCGTTCCATACCGGTTCAGCATTTGCGACTTGTCTTAAAGGAACCGATACGCCGGGAATAATGGTTGAAATGTATCTGTCTTCAATCCTGACAGGGCTGTCATATTCGTTTTCTTTTGCTGTTTTCATCACGATAGATAAGGGATAATCCTCCTCCCAAACCGTACCGACAGGAATTCCCGTATAGTATCCTGTGAGCTCCAGTTCGGCTAATCCCCTTACCACGCCAAGCCTTGATGCCTCGGTGGTATTGAGGTTGATTTCCATTGCCGGAAGCGGATCTTCGTAGTTGGTATGTACCCAAACCAAATCGTCAATTTCACTGAATGCTTCCATAAGGGTATCGGCATAGCTTTTTAGCTCTGAAATGTCATCGCCGGACAGGCGGACTTCCATGGCGTTTTGTGTCAGGCTATACTCTAACTGCTTAAATTTGACGAAAGCATTGGGGTAATGATTCTGATATTTTGAGGTGTAGTCATTGAGCAATCCCACCGTAGCTTCGTTCGATGTAGTATTGACAATAAGCTGGGCAAAATTTTCACCGCCGATATTCGGCGCATAGGTGGCTTGAAAACGGGGCGATGACATCCCGATGAA
>JBFXEO010000011.1:0-28391 GCA_050180015.1 Bacteroidales bacterium
AATCTTTGAGTTAGGGTATTGAGAAGACAAAGGAAAGCCTCCTCAAAAATTTTTCCCGGGCGGTTGTTGGAAAATAAATTATTGACGACGAGGTGCTCGATTATTTGGAAGAAATTCTTATTTCCTCCGATGTTGGAGTTAGTACAACATTACGAATTATAGAGCGGGTACAAAAGCGGGTCTCATCGGACAAATACTTAAATTCCAGCGAGTTGAATGTAATTTTGAGGGATGAAATTACGTCGCTGCTATCCGAGAATAAATTGCAGGATGATTTACCCGAAAACGTTGAACCTCCGTATGTAATAATGGTTGTTGGAGTTAATGGAGTTGGCAAAACCACCACAATAGGTAAACTTGCCTATATGTTCAAGCTGGGAGGCAAAAAAGTTATACTGGGAGCTGCCGATACGTTTCGCGCCGCTGCTGTTGATCAGTTGACTATATGGGCCGAAAGGGTAGGAGTTCCTATTGTTAAGCAGCAGATGGGTGCAGACCCTGCTTCTGTTGCATTCGATGCGGTTAGCTCTGCAAGGTCTCAGGGTGCCGATGTGGTAATTATAGACACAGCCGGAAGGCTCCATAATAAGGTAAACCTAATGAATGAACTTTCCAAAATTAAGAGAGTCATGCAGAAGGTTATTCCCAATGCACCGCATGAAGTTCTTTTGGTCTTGGACGGATCTACCGGCCAAAATGCCTTTGTACAGGCAAAAGAGTTTACCGCTTCCACGGAGGTTACTGCAATTGCGCTGACCAAGCTGGACGGTACAGCCAAGGGCGGAGTTGTATTGGGTATTTCGGATCAGTTTAAAATTCCCGTTAAATATATCGGAGTTGGTGAGAAAATGACCGATTTGCAACTTTTTAACCGGGAATCATTCGTAGATTCTCTGTTTAGCCGATAGTATGGACAAAAACAATAAAATCAACATAGTTACCCTTGGCTGCTCAAAGAATATTGTTGATTCTGAAGTGTTAATGAAGCAACTTCAGCTGGGAGGATGGCAGCCTGTACACAACTCAAACGACCTTTCCGCAAAAGTTGTAATTGTAAATACATGCGGTTTTATTGCCGATGCCAAGGAAGAATCGGTCGATACTATCATGGGGTTTGTGGATGCCAAAAATAAGGGTGCCATTGAACGAATATACGTGATGGGCTGCCTGCCCCAACGCTATAAAGAGGAGTTAAAGATTGAGATTCCTGAGGTTGACGGATTTTTCGGAGTATCGGACTTACCGCAAATCCTACGAACGTTAAATACCCCGTATTCTACAAGCTGTTTGAATCGGCGGTTTATTACAACCCCCAAGCATTACGCTTTTCTCAAAATATCAGAAGGATGTAACTGGGGATGCTCATACTGCGCAATTCCCATCATCAGAGGGAAGTATGTTTCCAGGTCAATTGAATCATTGCTCGATGAGGCAACTTCCCTGTCCGAACAAGGGGTGAAAGAGCTGATTATCATTGCCCAGGATTCCACCTACTATGGGTTGGATATTTATGGGAAACGCATGATTTCCGAGTTGTTGGAACGGCTCAGTCAAATAGATAAAGTAGAATGGATCCGGTTGCATTACGCATACCCTGCAAACTTCCCGGCAGATTTAATGGAAACCATAAAAAATAATCCGAAGATTTGCAAGTATATAGATATTCCTTTCCAGCACATTAGTGACAAGGTGCTAAAGTTAATGCGGCGAGGAATTACGAAATCGGAAACTGTTGATTTTGTTGAAACTATTCGTAGTAAGATTCCCGAAATATGCATGCGGACAACTTTTCTTGTGGGTCACCCTGGCGAAACAGAAGATGATTTCAATGAACTATTAGATTTTGTCAGAAAATATCAGTTCGACCGGGTTGGCGTGTTCTCATATTCTGAAGAGGAGGGTACCTATGCGGCAAATAATTTCGAGGATATAATTACATCGGAAGAAAAGGAGAGAAGGGCTACCGTGTTAATGGAGGTACAGCGGGAAATTTCGCTTACAAATAACCTTAAAAAAGTTGGTAGCTTGGTCAAAGTTATTGTAGATTCAGCCGGGAAGGATGAGATTATTGGTAGGACAGAGTTTGACTCACCCGAAGTTGATCAGGAGGTTTTAGCTAATAATGCTAAAGGTAAAAATATTGAGGTAGGAGATTTTATTACAGTTAAGATTAAGTCTGCCCAGGAGTATGATGTAATTGGAGAAATAGTATAAAAAAATCGCGCCTTTTTGAGGGCGCGATTTTTTCTATCATACTAATGATTTTATAGCTTTAATCGGATCATCATAGCTTGGCTCAGTGGCAATCTCTGGAACAACTTCGACGTATTTAACCACATCGTTTTGGTCAATTACAACAACACCCCTGGACAGTAACCGTAATTCCTGAATTAAAAAGCCATACCTTGTCCCAAATTCGGTATCCTTATGATCGGATAAGGTCACCAGGTTATTAATTCCTTCGGCTCCGCAAAAGCGATTAAGTGCAAAAGGTAAATCGTTGGAAATAGCAATAAATACTACTTTACTGCCAAAAGCAGCAGCTTCGCGGTTGAACCGATGGTTTTGAAGCGAGCATATACTGGTGTCAATTGAGGGGAAAACGGAAATAAGTTTTACTTTCCCCTTAAAGTCTGATAGTTTTACTGGCTTCAGATCATTGCTAAGCGCACTAAATTCAGGTGCTTTATCCCCCGCCTTAATCAAGGTTCCCGTAAGGGTTACCGGATTTCCACCAAATGTTACTTTCATATAATTAATGTTATTAGTAATTTCAATGCCTATTCTTCATCTGGGTTCAAAACTTCTTCTTCGCCCTTTAAAAGTTTAATGGTAATTTCATCCTTTTTTTTGCTATATCCAATAGATAGAACGTTTCCTGCTTTCATATCATTTTTAATTATTGCTTCGGCCATAGGGTCTTCTAAGTATTTCTGAATGGCACGTTTTAATGGGCGGGCACCATACTGTACATCATAGCCTTTTTCTGTGATAAAATCTTTAGCCGCAGGCGATATTCTAATGCTGTACCCCAAACTGTAAACCCTTTCGTATAGTCCCTTTAGCTCAATATCAATGATTTTATGTATGTCGCTACGATTTAGCGAGTTGAAAATTACAATGTCATCAATACGATTCAGGAATTCAGGGGCAAAGGCTTTTTTTAGGGCTTTTTGAATTACGCTTTTGGAGTAACTATCTGCCGATTCTTCCTTGGCCTTGGTCGCAAATCCAACACCCTGGCCAAATTCTTTCAATTCCCTCGATCCAATATTCGAAGTCATAATAATTATGGTATTCTTAAAATCGACCCTTCGTCCAAGGCTATCGGTAAGCTGGCCTTCGTCCAGCACCTGAAGTAAAATATGGAACACATCGGGGTGTGCCTTTTCTACCTCATCAAGTAAAACAACTGAATAGGGCTTTCTCCGAACTTTTTCCGTTAACTGCCCTCCTTCCTCGTAACCGATGTACCCGGGAGGAGCCCCAACCAGACGCGATACAGAAAATTTCTCCATGTACTCGCTCATATCAATTCTTATCAAGTTGTCGGTTGTATCAAACAGATATTTTGCAAGCACTTTGGCCAGCTGAGTTTTACCAACACCCGTTGGTCCCAGGAAAATAAATGTACCTATTGGTTTATTCGGGTCTTTTAATCCAGCCCTATTACGCTGAATTGCCCGAACAATTTTACTTATGGCATCGTCCTGGCCTATAACGGATCCCTTCAACTCATCGGCCATTTTTAACAACCGCGCCCCTTCGGCCTGTGCAATCCGTTGAACAGGAACGCCCGTCATCATTGCTACAACCTCGGCAACTCTTTCTTCATCAACAACTTCCCGATGTTTTGCGAGTTCTTTCTCCCATCGCGATTGTTCATCGTCCAGCTGTTCAATAAGTCTTTTTTCCTTATCCCTTAGATTAGCAGCCAGTTCAAATTGCTGATTTTTAACAGCCTTAAGTTTTTCCTTTTTAGTTTCCTCAATGGATTTTTCCAGGTTGACTATATTGTCTGGCACCCTGATGTTGGAAATATGAACCCTCGATCCGGATTCATCCATGGCATCTATTGCCTTATCGGGCAGGTGGCGGTCGGAAATATATCTCATCGTTAATTTAACACACGCTTCAATAGCCTCTGGGGTGTAAATAACATTATGATGATCCTCGTACCGCTCCTTAATATTATTCAGAATTTCAACTGTTTCTTCAGGAGAGGTGGGCTCTACCATAACCTTTTGGAATCTACGTTCCAGAGCTCCGTCTTTTTCTATATGCTCCCTGTATTCATCCAATGTGGTGGCACCAATACATTGTAATTCACCCCGGGCCAGGGCGGGCTTTAGCATATTGGCAGCATCGAGCGAGCCTGTTGCACCTCCGGCACCAACAATGGTATGTATTTCATCAATAAATAGGATTATATCACTTGTCCTGGAAAGTTCGTTTAGTATGGCCTTCATTCTTTCTTCAAACTGTCCACGGTATTTGGTGCCCGCAACTATTGATGCGAGGTCTAATGTTACCACCCGCTTGTTAAAAAGAACACGTGAAACCTTCTTTTTAACAATTCTCATTGCTAGGCCTTCTGCTATTGCAGATTTTCCCACTCCCGGTTCGCCTATAAGAATGGGATTGTTTTTTTTCCTACGACTTAGTATTTGCGCTATACGTTCTATTTCACGTTCACGGCCAATAATAGGATCAAGTTTCCCTTCCTCGGCAGCTTTGGTCAAGTCAATGCCAAAATTATCTAAAACAGGCGTATCCGATGCTGGCTTGGTTGACCCCGGCTGGTTTTGCTTCCCCATATTTTTAAAAATTCCACTATCGCCTTCATCATCCTCGCTACTTCCAAAGTCGTTTTTATCGTCAGAATTTAGTATGGTGAGGTTCTTCCGTATTATTTCGTAGCTGATATTGCTTTCGTATAGCAGCTGGGTAATAAAGTTGTTCTCGTCCTTAAGGATTGCAAGTAAAAGGTGTGCCGTATTTATAGTATCGCTTTTGAGGGAGCGGGCTTCAAGGAAAACTATTTTTAAAGCCCTTTCGGCCGATTTATATATAATAATATCGGATGATTCAACAATGTTTTCATGTTTTTCGGGAAGTTGAATCAAATGTTTATCCAAACGTTTTTTCAGATCATTCAAATCAACACCCAACGACAGGAGCAAATTGATAGCTTCGCCTTCTCCATCGCGCAAAATACCTAAAAACAGATGATCAGGGTTTATAGCATTGTTACCAAGCCTAATGGCCTCTTCCCTGCTGTAAACAAGGACATCTTTAATCTTTTGTGAGAATTTCTGGTTCATACATAAGTCTTCTAAAAAATCGATTACTAAAGTAATAGACATTAACGGAATTTCAAGCATATTGTTGATAAAAATCAGCTTTTTTAGCATAAATTTATTCTTCTGTGATGTTGAAAACTACTTACGCATAAGGTTAAATAATTACAGATAAATAGCTATTTTAGCTCTTTTAAAATTGTTAACCAGTAGCACAAAATTACGCTACACTTAATTGTATATATAAATTTTTAATATGCTTGAAGGAGAGAAGATTATACAGATAAACATTGAGGAAGAAATGAAATCGTCATACATTGATTACTCAATGTCTGTAATTGTATCGAGAGCGTTACCCGATGTACGGGATGGATTAAAACCTGTTCATAGAAGAGTTTTGTTTGGGATGTCAGATTTGGGTTTAAATTTTGGGAAAACCTATAAGAAATCTGCCCGTATTGTAGGTGAAGTGCTGGGAAAGTACCATCCACACGGCGACTCGTCAGTATATGATGCCATGGTACGTATGGCGCAAGATTGGTCTATGCGCTACCCGTTGGTAGATGGTCAGGGAAACTTCGGATCAGTAGATGGCGATAGCCCCGCTGCAATGCGCTATACCGAAGCTCGGCTCGCCAAAATCGCGGAGGAAACACTTGCTGATTTGGACAAGAACACCGTTGATTTTAGACTAAATTTCGATGACACCCTCGAAGAGCCAACCGTTCTGCCAACAAAAATACCGCTACTACTAGTCAATGGATCTTCTGGTATTGCGGTTGGAATGGCCACAAGTATGCCTCCGCATAACCTTAGCGAGGTTATTGATGCCGTTTGCGCAACAATTGACAACCCTGAAATTACTTTCGATGAGTTACTCAAGTATATCAAGGGCCCCGATTTTCCAACTGGAGGTATTATATATGGCTATCAGGGGGTTAAAGACGCTTATTTAACCGGGAAGGGTAGGGTTATCATCAGATCTAAGGCTGAAGTTGAGCAGACAGACTCAGGTAGATCCAAGATAATTATTACCGAAATACCCTACATGGTTAATAAGGCAGAGATGATCCGAAAAATTGCTGACCTAATTAACGAGAAAAAGATAGACGGCATTAGCTACATTAATGATGAATCTGATAGGCAGGGGACAAGAGTTGTGATCATCCTTAAAAAAGAAGCAGTTGCCAACGTTGTATTGAATAACTTATTCAAGCACTCCCAGCTCCAGTCAACCTTTGCAATTAACAATATAGCACTGGTTGATGGCCGCCCTAAGCTGCTTAATCTAAAAGAGTTAATCACCCAGTTCATCAAGCATAGGCATAGTGTAATACTTAGGCGGACGCACTTTGAACTCGGTGAGGCAGAAAAGCGTGCACACATTCTCGAAGGTTTGCTTATTGCAATTGATAACATAGATGAGGTGATCAGTTTGATAAGGTCGGCCCAGTACCCCTCAGAGGCCAAGGAAAAGTTAATGGCCAGGTTCAACCTTTCCGATGTTCAGTCTCAGGCAATTATCGATATGCGTTTAAGAAGTTTAACAGGCCTTGAGCGCGATAAGGTGAAGGAAGAGTATAACGGGCTACTGAAATTGATAGACCACCTAAAAGCGATACTACAGGATGAAACACTCCAGATGAAAATAATTAAGGATGAGTTACTGGAGATAAAGGATAAATACGGGGATGCTCGCAAAACAGAAATTATTCCCGATGCGGAGGAGTTCAACCCAGAGGACTTTTATGCCGATGAGGAGGTTGTAGTTACAATATCGAGGCTTGGGTATATTAAGCGAACACCGCTATACGAGTACCATGCCCAATCGAGGGGAGGCGTAGGTGCGAAGGGAAGCACCACAAGGGATGAAGATTTTATAGAACACATGTACACGGCCACCATGCACAACACCATGCTGTTTTTTACGGAGAAGGGTAAATGTTACTGGCTAAAGGTATATGAAATACCGGAAGGAACTAAAGCGTCGAAGGGCAGGGCAATCCAGAACCTAATTAATATCGAAAATGACGATGTTGTAAGGGCGTATATTAACGTTAAACGTTTAACCGATCCCGGCTATATCCAAAATAATTTCATTGTACTATGTACAAAGCGTGGAACTATCAAAAAAACATCGCTCGAGGCTTACAGCCGTCCGCGTCAGAATGGATTACTGGCAATAACAATTAAGGAGGGAGATCGGCTAATAGAGGCATGTTTAACCAACGGAAAACACCACATACTGTTGGCGGGACGGGAGGGAAAAGCAATTAGGTTCCCCGAAAAATTAGTTAGGGCAATTGGCCGAACCGGTAGCGGTGTTCGGGGAATGTCCATACCTAAAGGCGATGAGGTGATAGGAATGGTGTGCGTAGAGGAGCAGGAACAAAAAGATATACTCGTAGTGTCTGAGAATGGATTTGGCAAACGATCCAAGCTGGAAGACTACCGGGTAACCAATAGGGGAGGTAAGGGCGTAAAAACTATCAATATATCGCAGAAAACCGGGAAATTAATCAGCATTAAGGCCGTAAACGAAAGTAACGATTTAATGATAATTAACCGGAGTGGATTAACAATCAGGCTAAGAATTAGTGAATTACGAGTTACTGGCAGGGCAACGCAGGGTGTCAAACTAATTAATTTGAAAAAAAACGATTCAATTGCAGCAATAGCCAACGTAGAATCAGCCGACGATATTCAGGAAAGTAACCAAATAGAAGGAGAAACCAATGATACTGTCATAGTTGACGAATAAACCAAACACAAATTTTAACAAATAAATTTTTCGAGATGAAAAGAACAATTCTAGTTTTATCATTATTGCTGGGTACTAATTTTATCTTTGCCCAAACAAGTAAAGAAATTGATTATGACCAGTATGCCAAGAAAATAGAAAAAAGTGATGCGGAAATCAACGATCCGAAAAAAAGTTTAAAGGATGCAACTTGGATTTCCAGGGCTGAACTGATGATTGACGTTTATGACGCCCAGCTGTTAAGGGCTTACTCCGGAATGGATACCAAAACTTTTGAGTTAATAGTAGGTAAACCACTTTCTGCAACCCAGGAAGTAGTTGATGGGGCGGCTGTAGATAAGTTTGTAATGGAAAGAGTTACATTCTACTTTACCGATGGGAAACTTGAACGCTGGGAAGTAACCAAGCCCATTGTTGATAATTCGTTGGGGCTGGCCCTGGAAAGCTTAAAAAAGGCAATTGAAATAGATGCTGCCGGAAAAAAAGTAAAAAAAATACAGGAAGACCTAGCAAAACTTAAGGGATTATATGTTAATGAAGGTTCAAACAGCTACGCCCAGAAAAACTTCCAGGATGCCTTCAAAAACTTCAAGAGTGTGATAGAAATTGGACAAATGCCGCAACTCAACCACAAGGATACGGCAATATACTATTACACCGCACTATCAGCGCAATTAGCCGGCGATTTTGAAAACGCCATAGATTACTATAAGCAATCCATAGCATTAAACTTTACCTCCGAGGGTACTGCGTACTACAACATATACGATGCGTATAAATCGCTGGGTAAGGCAGATGAGGGCGTTGGCTATTTGGAAGATGGCTTTATGAAATTTCCTAAAAATTCCAACATACTATACAGCTTAATCAATCACTACATCAATAATGGCGATGATCCCAGCAAAATCCTTGTTTACATCGATAAAGCAATTGAGGATGACTCTTCAAACGCATCGTTGCTCTTCGCAAAGGGAACATTGTTTGATAGGCTGAATAACATCGATGAGGCAGTTGCGGCCTATACAAAAGCGATTGAAATTGATCCAACCATGTTTGACGCCTACTATAATATTGGTGCTATCTATTTTAACAATGGGGTAAAACTTGTGGAAGAGGCAAATAAAGTTCCTGCCAAGGAGGTTGAAAAGTATGATGCCTTGATGGCCAATGCCAACGATGAATTTAAAAAGGCAATGCCATACATGGAAAAGGCCTATGGAATAAACCCGAGCAGCAAGGAGGCAATGGAAGCGCTAAAGAATATTTACTTTAGATTCAGAAGTGATAGCGATGAAATGAATGCTAAATACCAGGACTTTAACGAAAAGCTTAAAGATATGTAAGTAAGAATAAACCCCGGGTAGTCGGGGTTTACTCGCAAATATCATATTTAACATAATATAAATTATAAGACAATTATTATTGGTTTACCGCTGTAGCTGTCCAATTTTTTAGAAAACCTACAACTTTTCTTGTATCATACCCATTTCCCGATTCCAGCAAACCAGAGTCCTGAGTATGAATTCGCTGTCCGTTAGAATTTATCACTACGAGTACAGGAAAACCGAATCTTTGAGGGTTTTCAAGCTTGCCTAACAATTCTAAGTTTTTGTTTTCTTTGCTGTAGTTTACCCTAATGGTAATATAATTTTCATGTAAAATATTCACAATTGAACTGTCTGTCTCGAATAAATTATGCATTTTAGCACACCATGGGCACCAGTTTCCGCCAATTTGAACCAGTACATTTTTATTCTCTTTCTTTGCAATTTTTAAGGCCGAATCTAAATCTGCAATAGCATCTGCCTGTGGATTGTAAATTTGAACTTGAGCTACCGATATGTTTGCCCCTACTAAGAGCGTAATGGCAACAATAAAAACAGATTTTTTCATTTTTTAAAGTTTATACGTTAACAGATTTCTATTTAGTTTTTCTCCGTGAATTTATTCCATATTTGAATACCCTTAAAAATATGGCAAATATTTTTTCACATCTACTTTTACATTTCGAATTTTGATGTATAATTGCAAAAAAAATAAAAACTATGAGCAAAAAAAGAGTGGTAGTTAACTACAATAATTTATCACCCGAACTTCTGGATATGTTCAAAAAAAAGTACCCCTATGGGTATCAGAATTATGTTATAAAAGTAGAAAAACCTAACGGTGATTTCTTTTTTGCCGTAACGCTGGATACTAATGAAGTGAGCTACTTGGTAAAGGTTAATGTAAAAATTGATACCAAAATTAAAGATGAGGATGAAGAAAAGGAATTCTTTGGAGGAATGAATGACGAAATTGGTACCGACGAAGACACATTCCCCGATGAGCTGGGCGAAGACGAACCGGCGGAGGAATTGAATGATGATTAATAAATAGCTGTATTAACGGAACACACATAAAGGACTCCCCGCAAAAAATTGCGGGGTTATTTGTTTATAGCATAAAACCGGGAATTACTACCTGAAGTTGATTCCCACGCCAGCATTGTATGTGGCGTATTTCCCAAAAGAATAATCAAAGTGAAATGCAATTACAGTTAGCTTAAGTCTTAAGCCAACATTGGTGCTAAATCCATCATTGGAAAAGTCTAACTTTAGGGGATCGTTAATTGATTGGTCAACCCCGGCTATATTTACAACGTAATTACCTTTTAATGATACATCGGTTGAAGATTCGCTATAGCCAACGCCCGCATATACCGTTAATACAGTCAATGACTTAGAAATAAGGAGTTTACTGGTGTATCCTTTTGATTTAAATTCCAACGTTTGATTATTGCCGCCGCTAATATCGAATGACGACTTGAACTCGGTATACCCGAAAAACAGGGAAACATCAATTGGCAGTAGTTTAAATCCCGGAATAAATTCCTTGAATTCATTTTTGATACCAATACCCCATAAACTAAAATCACCAAGGTCCTCTATATCAATTTTAGGAAAAAAACGTCCAACCACTTCAGTATGTAATGGCAATCCAAATCCTAATTGTATAATGGGGGCCGGAATAAAGTCAAGATTTTCACCTTGAGGTAATGCCAACGTAGCAGTATTGTACTCCTTATCCGTTAATACTACTCCATCCTTTTTATCGCCAGTTACAGATGGTGTCAGTTTATTCGCGGGGTCTTGTAGCTCCCAGTAGCTCAGGTTTAGCTTTGAAACATCAAATGTTTTATCACCCGATGGGGGAACGGCCATTGCGGCCGTGATGGTAAAATCGAAACCGAAAAGTTTATGAGGCTTTGCCGTTGTATACCAGCCATTATTAAGGCTTGTTCCAAAACTCTTCCCAAAAGGTTCAAGGTAGGCTTTGGCTAATTTTTCGGCATCATCAAGATTTCCCGAAAGCATTTCTACAACTAATTCCTGGGGGTAAAGCGTAGCTGAAAGAAAGCATAACATCAGGGAAAGCGTTAGTTTTTTGAATAATTTTCGCATGGTTTCATTCATTTAGAGTTAATGACAACATTCTTTACTCCATTCTTACGAATGTATATACCCTAAAAATTTTAAATTGTACAATTTAAAACAAATGTGCAAATTTCGCATCATGTTAGCCATGAAATCAACCCAGAAAATCTTAAGGATTAAATTTAAAGTACCTATTTTTGTAAAAAAAATATGAGCAATATCCCTTTGGCAGAACGAATGCGCCCGCACTCCCTTGATGATTACGTGGGGCAACTGCACCTTGTCGGTAATGGCAGTATCTTGAGGGATATGCTTAAATCAGGCAATATCAGCTCATTTATTCTATGGGGCCCCCCGGGTGTTGGGAAAACAACCCTTGCAAGAATTGTTGCCAATCAGTTAAACAGGCCATTTTATACGCTCAGTGCCGTTAATTCAGGAGTAAAGGATGTTCGGGAGGTTATAGACAAGTCCAAATC
Source organism: Bacteroidales bacterium (assembly GCA_050180015.1). Lineage (GTDB taxonomy): Bacteria > Bacteroidota > Bacteroidia > Bacteroidales > Tenuifilaceae > JBFXEO01. The sequence goes on from JBFXEO010000011.1 coordinate 11,957, forward strand.
GCAAAAATACTTTAGTTCACCATCTCCCATTCTGTTTATTGATGAAATTCATCGCTTTAGCAAGTCACAGCAAGATTCGCTTTTAGGTGCGGTGGAACAGGGTATTATTGTTCTCATAGGTGCCACAACCGAAAACCCCTCTTTTGAGGTGATAACCCCTCTCCTATCTCGATGCCAAGTTTTTATACTTAAATACTTAGATGATAAAGAGTTGAATAGTTTGCTTATTAACGCCATTCAACATGATACTGAATTTAAAAAGTTAACATTTAACATTGCCGAGACCGATGCCTTGTTTCGTTTCTCGGGAGGGGATGCCCGAAAACTATACAACATACTGGAGTTACTCGTAAATGTTCAGGATGACAGCAAATCAATAGAAATAAGCAACAAGCGGGTTACTGAGATTTTGCAGGAAAGCATTGCCATTTACGATAAAAATGGAGAACAGCACTACGATATAATTTCGGCATTTATAAAATCTGTTAGAGGCAGCGATCCCAACGCTGCTGTTTACTGGCTGGCAAGGATGATTGAAGGAGGCGAGGATCCAAAATTTATAGCAAGAAGGCTGGTTATCCTTGCATCAGAGGACATTGGGCTTGCAAACCCTAATGCCCTTTTGATGGCGACGAGTTGCTTTCAGGCGGTTACAATGATCGGAATGCCCGAATCAAGAATCATTCTTTCTGAGGCCACCATTTACCTTGCAACCAGCCCTAAAAGCAATTCCTCCTACCAAGCAATCGGCAATGCCCAGGAGTTGGTGAGGCAAAGAGGCGATTTACCGGTTCCCTTACATATTCGAAATGCCCCAACAAAATTGATGAAAGAAATAGGCTACGGGGTAGATTATAAATACGCCCATAGCTACACGGATAATTTTGTGATTCAGGAATTCCTTCCGGAAAAAATAGCGGGAACCATACTATTTTCACCCCAAGAAAATCCTAAGGAGAAAGAAATTCTTGCCAGGTTGAAATATTTATGGAAAGGGAAATATAACTATTAATAATTATAAAGCGAATATTATGAATGTGTTAAACTCCATTGATGGAATAAAATATTTAGACTCGGGTAACTTTTTTTTGCTTGCGGGCCCATGTGTTGTCGAAAATGAGTATATAACTTTTACCGTCGCCGAAAAAGTTAAAGAGATAGCAGATAAGTATAGAATCCCCTATATTTTTAAAGCTTCGTACCGTAAGGCAAATCGATCCAGAATCGATTCTTTCTCCGGGATTGGCGATGAAAAAGCGTTGAATATTCTTGCAGAAGTTAGAAATAGGTTTGATCTGCCCATTGTAACGGATATTCATTCTGCGGAAGAAGCCTCTTTTGCGGCAAGGTATGTGGACGTGTTGCAGATACCCGCATTCTTATGCCGACAGACGGAATTACTTATTGCGGCTGCAAAAACCGGAAAGGTTGTAAACATAAAAAAGGGACAATTTGTATCGCCCGATTCCATGAAATTTGCAGCCCAAAAAGTAATAGACTCAGGAAACAGCAATGTGATGTTAACAGACAGGGGAACCCAGTTTGGCTATCAGGATTTAGTTGTTGATTTTAGGGGAATCCCTGTAATGAAAGGGTTTGGATTTCCCGTTATTGTGGATGTTACACATTCACTTCAGCAGCCTAACCAAACATCTGGGGTTTCGGGAGGAAGGCCAGAAATGATTGAGACCATTGCCCGTGCTGCTGTAGCGTGTGGTGCGGATGGCCTATTCCTGGAAACCCATCCTGATCCCTCAAGTGCCCTTTCGGATGGTGCAAATATGTTGAACATGAATTATTTGGAAAATATAATTAACCACCTTGTTCAAATCCGACGGGTAATTAGGTCTTTTTAACGTAAACATTCAGGAGTGTATTTATTTTATGCTTTAAGAGGTTGGCATTAATTGGCTTAGCAATGTAGTCGTTACAGCCAACTTCAAAGCATTTAATGTTGTCGTGGGGCAATGCGTAGGCTGTTTGAGCAATAATAGGGACCTGAGGATTATTCTTGCGAATTGCACAGGTTGCTTCGTATCCATCCATCACTGGCATTTGAATATCCATAAGTACAATATCTACATCGGAATTGTCACTGGATTGTTCTACGGCCTCCTTCCCATTTTTAGCCCAAAAAATATTGGCCTTAGTATCTGCAAGGATGGTTGATAAGTAACGGTAGTTAACTTCAATATCCTCAGCAATTAAAATATTCTTCCCGGCCCAGTTGTAAACGGGGCTTCCCGTTTTAAAAAATGTGGAACCAGAATCGTGATATTGCCTTTCTTTATAGGCAATTGTAAAATAAAATGTTGTACCCACCCCTACCTGTGACTCGAACCAAATATCTCCACCAAGCAGGTTAATGACATTCTTACTGATGTACAAGCCGATTCCTGTACCGCCATATTTGCGGGTTGAACCTTCCTGCACCTGTCTGAATCGCTCAAAAATGATATCACGCTTATCCTCGGGAATACCGATCCCGCTATCGCGAACAAAAAACTGAATTTTATTTTCTTCTGATTTATTAAGGTAGCCAAACTCAACGCTTCCTTTTTCGGTAAATTTTAGGGAATTCCCAATGAGGTTGACCATCACCTGCCGTAAACGCTGACCATCGGTATATAAAATATTTGATTCGTCGTCGTTTAAGTTCAACAGCCGGATGTTAATGTGTTCTTTCTCCTGCTTAAACCGAACTTCGTTAAAAAATGTGTAAATGTCAAACATTAAATCGTCCAGATTACAGTCGGACATTTCAACGGCCAGCTGTCCGGCATCAATCTTGGAAATATCAATAATATCGTCAATCAGGTTAACCAGCATCATGCCGTTGTGATAAACAATATCGATGTAACGATCCCTTTTTTCAGCCGATTCTTCACTTTTTAGCAGTTGAACAAAACCCAGAATACCATTCATTGGGGTACGAATTTCGTGGCTCATGTTTGCCAAAAAGTTCGATTTAAGAATATCGGATTCGTCGGCCCTTTGTCGTGCTCTAGCCAGGGAATCTCTAAGTCTGCTTTGCTCAAGCTGACTTTGAGCAAGTAAATTGTTCAACTCATCATTCTCTACCTGTAACTCTTTAGCCCTAGTCTTAATGTCTGAGAGTTCTTTTTCTAGCTTGCTGTAAGGCATGTTAACTGGGGGGCGGTTCTTTTCAGAGTTTAACCGCGAATTATTTTTTAGTAAAATTATTACCCATCCCCAAAGAAGTAATAAAACTATCGAAAGGACTATGTAAAAAGTTGTTTCCATGAGAAGAATGCCGTGCTTTATCTTATAATTAATTTTTGCTCACTTTTGGTTCTACCCTTTAAACTATGAAGATTTATTTACCCATGCTGATTAACAACTAATTGCGATTGTAGGATGACTAAAAAATAGCTATTTAAATTACAAAAAATAGTTTTGTTAAACTATTTTAGAATATAATTTTACTTGAATAGCTGTTATGTGCGTATGAATGAATATTTTTTTTAGACAAAAAAACCTTCCGGGATAATGGAAGGTTTTAATAGTGCAATAGTATTTTTTTAAAAGAATAAACCAACGCTGAATAAAAATTGCGGATTTCTTTGATCAAAATTATAGCTGGTACCCCCTAGATTAATGCCATTCCCCAGTTTACTCAGATTCCCTTCGTACCTAGCATCAAGGGTTACTTTCTTAAGAATATCGAGTCCGATGCCTACCTGGTAACCAAAAGTTGCATTCTTAAAATCATTTTTGGTTGTTTCGTTGGTTAAATCCGATAATTTATCCTTTAAGCCGTCATCCTCGCTCAGCATAATCGATGCTACTGGTCCAACGCCGAATCGTACCGGGCCAAATTTCCAACCAACGATTACCGGGATATCTACCTTATTAAATTTTTGAGTTTCCTTATATGCTTTATCCGCTGTAATATCATTTAAAACAACCTCTCCCTGAGAGTGAGTAAACAGCACTTCGGGTTGGATGAAAAGCCCCATCAGCTGAATTCTGCCAAAAAAACCAACCTGAAGGCCCACCTTAGAATCGCCCTCTTCTACCAGAAAGTTTTGTAAACCATCCGAAGAAGATAGGGTCTTGTCATCGAACTTAACATTAGTAGAACTTACTCCACCCTTGATTCCAAATCGGAGCAACTGGGCGTTAGTAACGTTGCAACTAAGAATAGCTAACAGTAAGAACATTAGTTTTCTCATAAATTTATAGCGTTAGATTAGATATGCTAAAATAGCTGATTATTGCATACGCGTAAAACAAAAATTACACCAACCGGTTAAAATAGTGGACTAATTAGTCGGGCCCAAGCTTCTTTATAGCTGTTCATCCTCGGGCGATTATTCCAGCCGCTCAGTGTAATTACCTGACATATAATCAAATTATCCATAAATGACGATTCAAGTTTATTTGTAATTTCCTCATCGTATATTATGGCCGCCACCTCAAAATTATCCTCAAAACTCCGAATATCCATGTTGGCCGAACCAACTGATGCAAAGGTACCATCTATCATCAAAATTTTTGAATGATTAAAGCCATTCTGGTACAGGTAAACCTTAATGCCGGCCTCCAGCAGCTCTGAAACAAATGATAATGAGCTCCAAAATGCCACAGTGGAGTCCGATTTCCCCGGCAGTATAATTTTTACATCTATTCCACTTAAGGCCGCGGTTTTTAATGCCGTAAGAATGCTTTCGTTGGGAATAAAGTAAGGCGATGATATATATATGTGATGCGTAGCCTTGGTAATGGCCAAGAAAAATACTTGCATAATGCTAGCCCAGTCGGAATCTGGCCCGCTTGTTACAATTTGAACTGGATGATAGGTTGTTACTTTAACTTTTGGGAAATACAATGAACGGTTATTCATTATCTTGCCGGTTACAAAATACCAATCGAGCAGGAATATTACCTGAAGAAAATGAACGGCCTCGCCCTCTATCCGCAGCAACGTATCGTACCACTGCCCTAACTTTCTGCTTCCCTCAATATACCTATCGGCGATATTCAGTCCTCCCATAAAAGCGAGAATCCCATCAACGACTACAATTTTTCGGTGATTCCTATAGTTTACCTTGCTGGTAAGCAACGGAAATTTAACCTCCATGAACGGGAATACATCAACCCCCGCGGAACGAAGCTCGTTAATATATTTTTTTGGTAAGCTCCAGCTGCCCACATCATCGTATATTAAGCGAACCTCGATGCCTTCTTTAGCTTTGGTAATAAGAATGTTTTTAATGCGATTTCCTATTTTATCGTTGTTGATAATGTAAAACTCGATATGGATGCTGCTGGTTGCCGAGTATAGTGCTTCTATAATAGAGTCGAATGCGTATTTCCCATTTTGGAAGATTGATATATCGTTGAACTCAGTTAAAAGCGCCTTGCTGTTGTTGTGCAGTAGCGTAATAACATTTAGGTGTTTAGATATTCTTGAGTTGATGCTCTGCCTGTTTTTGCGAAATTGTGTCACCTGTAAATGAATCATATACTCCAGCTGCTCTAAATCCTGAAAGCCTTTACGGTTAAATATTTTTTCCTTTCGCCTGTTTTGTCCAAAAAAAATGTACAAGATTAACCCAATAATGGGAAGGATTATAAGTAGCAGTACCCATGTGGATGTTTTAGTCGGATCCCGCTTTTCCAGTATAATCATTGTGGCCGTTGAAATAATTGTAATCAGGTAGATTGCAGTGAGAATCCACGAAAGATTATTGAGAAAAGTATCGTGAAAAAAATTGAGCATTACCCTAAATTTAAAGTATCCCTACCAAAATAAAACATATACAAAGTAAGAAAAATAAGTAACTGCAAAAAGAATCTGGGAAAAATTATAGGGCAACCCTCCGTTTTTTTTAACAGGTAGCTGTGTTGCATTTGCTTTGCTTGCCTTCTCGCTCACACTTTAGGCGAGTTCAGGGGTCCACCTTACATTGAGTTGGTGTAGCCGGGTATTAAATTATTGATATATTAAAAGTTACAATAAATTTGGCGTGTTTTGCGATTTACTTTGAGGTTTGATACTCCGGCATCAATAAAAAAATTTGTTCTGTTTGATATTTCTTTGTACTTTTGCCCTGCCAAAATAAAAAATGGCATTGGACAGAAAGTTGTCCATTTTTTTTGATGATGATTCAGTAGCTCAGCAGGTAGAGCACATCCCTTTTAAGGATGGGGTCCTGGGTTCGAGCCCCAGCTGGATCACCTACAGCTTAATTCAGATTCAGTAGCTCAGCAGGTAGAGCACATCCCTTTTAAGGATGGGGTCCTGGGTTCGAGCCCCAGCTGGATCACAGCAACCTCTCCAGGGTTGCTTTTTTATTCATGTCGTCTTTATTTCCTGCCCGCTAAAAAAACCTTCATGGGATTTAACATGAAGGTTTTATGGGAAGTAATACCAGAAACTACTACTTGCTCACCAGTATTTCAAAAAAGTCAGGATTAATAGATATCTCCAAATTACTTCCCGAAATCGAGTATTTCGATCCAAACCTCGCTGTAAAACTTTTATTTTTCAAGTAATCAGGAAATGGAATAGATACATTCATTGGCAGTTTAGATTTATTGAATGCAACTAAGACCGTATTGTCGAAGTAGGTTCTTGAATATACGTATAAGTTGGAATCGGCGAGCAACACGTTGAAATCTCCGTAGTTAAGGGCTAGGTTATTCCTACGTAAATGGACTATTTTTTTGACCGTTTCGAGGGCAAACTTTTCCTTACCATTAAAACCTGTAAACTTCATCATTCTACGGTTATCGGGGTCATTACCTCCGGGAAGCCCAAACTCATCGCCGTAAAATATGGTTGGAACTCCCGGTATGGTCATGTTAAAGGCATTTAGCATACAAAGTTTATTATACGCAATCGAATCGCCAACCTCAATATCTCGCGTCCAACCGGCTTTTTTGGCATCCTCATCGAACCGCAATGAACCTCCGGCATACGATATAAAACGGGCACGATCCTGGTTACCGGAGATGTAACCCATAAGGTTGTTCCATCCGTAATAGCTAAAAGTTTCGAGCAACGAACTATTTAGCTGGCTAAATGGTGCATCGGCGCGGGCAAAAGTGGCCACAGAGGCATCGTAAAGGTTAAAATCAAACTGGGAGTCGAGCATACCGCTGCCAATATAACTTGCTATTAACTCTTTACTACCATAGGTTTCACCAATCTGGTATATGCTTTTATCTGGCAGGTTTAGCTTTATTTTCTGGGTTAACCTACGCCAGAAGTTCTCGTGGATATGCTTGGTAGCATCGTGCCGAAAACCATCAAATCCGTAGTTAGTTAGCCAAAATAGCGCAGAATCTGTCATGGGTTCATACACTTCGGGGCGTTCTAGGTCTAACGTTGGCAAAAAAACGTCAAACCAGGTGGTTAACCGATATTCATCCCAGCGTTCGGTATTTAACGATCCATCGGGAAGGTATAAAGACGTGGCCCAATCGGGATGTTCCTTGTATAAAGGGTGTTCCTTATGAACATGGTTGGCAACGTAGTCAAGAATGACATTCATGTCCCGTTTATGGGCCTCCGCTATCAGCTCCTTTAGCTCGTCGCTGGTGCCAAACCTGAAATCGACCTTACTGGATGATACTGGCCAGTAGCCATGATAGCCTGAAAATTTTGTACGCGGCTCAGGGTATAGCCCCCAGGCATCCAGCGGGTTTTGGGTGATTGGAGATAACCATACAGTGTTAATTCCCAGAGAAGTAAAGTAACCATCTTTAATTTTTTGGGTAACGCCGGCCAAATCGCCACCGAAATAATTTGCCTTTGGGAGTATTTCCGGATCGTCAACCTTTTTATCGTTACCGGGATTCCCATTGTTGAATCGATCTACCATCAGAAAGTACATAATTTGGCTATTCTTATCGGATCGGTTAAGCTGCGAAGCGTTAACTACAGGCCGATCGTTTTCAAGCGGTATCAGCAAATCATTCGACTCGCCAAACTCATTGTACGCCCATACCCTCAAAAAAGAGCGTTTACAACCTTTTGCATTCGACGGAATGGTAATAGCCAGGTTGGATCCATTTAATCTGACAAAATTTTTATCCAGTAAATAGTTCTGCCATAAAACTATAACATCCTGTACGGAATTTATAACTTTAATATTAACCGTAGATTCATCCATAGACTCTGCCACTAAATGTGGCATCATTTCAGGTTGGCTATTCCCTACCACAAGCACGGAGTTAAAGCCACCTATGTTATTGTCTTCCTTTCGCGGATTTGCGGGATCGAGCATCCATTTACCATCTACAACAACCCGGTACTGGTATTTGCCAGGGTTAAGGTACAGAGTAGTTTTATAAATAGTCCCTTCCGGTGATAGTGGTGTAACACTTGGATTCCAATCGTTTATTTGTCCGGCAAGCTGTACTGTTTTGACCTTTTTACCATGCGGATCATACTCGAAAGTAACTGGTAACTTGCGCCACTTTCTAACCAAAATGGAATACTTACTCCCTTTAGACCAAACGTTCATTACGTTTAATTTTGGTAAGGATGTAGATGTATTCACCAGTAGTAATTCTGATTTATCGGCAGATAGCAGATGGTTAAAGCTTGTTGGTGTACTAACGGAATCAACAACAGATGGATCGGGAAAGTAATCGGTCAGTATTACCTGTGTGCTATCGCCTGTGAGCTGAATTACAGAAAGTAAGCTGCTGGTAACAGGCCTTTGGGGAACATTTTTCAGCTCCAACCCCGACTGGCATGAGATGGCCAGAACGGTTAGAATGGCAACTATTATCTTTCTCATGGTTAAAGTATTATGTGCGTTAATTTAATTCGATAATCATAGCAGAACGAGGGGAAAGTTGGATTTTACTGAGGTTTTCCAGCTGTTTGCCCGAAATAATATCAGTCCCGTTTTTTTTATCACCTAAAAATTCATTGAATCGTTTTGTATCCAGCACCTTTGGCAGGTAACCATTATTTAGTATTACCATTACCGTTTGTTCCTGATTGTAGCGGAAGTAAACATATACTTCGTTTTCGGGAATAAAATGGGTTAACTTGCCATTGTGTATGGCTGTTGCAGTTTTTCTCCAATTCAGTATTCTGGAGGTGTAGTCCCATATTTCGTTCTGCCTTTTATTTCTTCCGGCGGAGGTAAATGCAGATTGCTTGTCGGATGCCCAGCCCCCCGGAAAATCACGGCGGATATCGCCATGTCCCCTGGCATCATCGCCGGGAAGGATTACCTCTGTGCCGTAGTATAGCTGGGGAATTCCCCTCGTAGTAAGTAGAAATGCGAGGGCTAACTTTAAACGGCCGATTGCAGCCGAAGAATCTCGCTGGAAGCGACCAATATCGTGATTTTCCAGAAAAACAAGTAAATCGTTTGGGTTTTTGTAAACAAAATCGTGGGCTAGTATTTCGTAAAGCCGTGCCAGGCCGGTATCCCAGCCATCCTTTTCATCGAATGCTTTTTGCAGGGCAAACATCAGCGGAAAATCCATGGGTACGGGGAGATTAGAATTGTAACCGTCGGGGTTGTTTGCATCCTTTTGCCAGTATGCCACCCACGATGGGTAGTTAACCCATGTTTCTCCTACAATGTTAAAGTTTGGATATTCGGAAAATACGGATGTGCACCAACCTGACATAAAATCTTTATCACTGTAAGGGTATGTATCCATACGGATTCCATCCAAGCCTGCGAACTCTATCCACCAAATACTATTCTGGGTTAAATATTTGGCTAAATATGGGTTTTGTTGGTTCAAATCCGGCATATTCTGGTCAAACCAACCCTTTGCCATTAGTTGCCGGTCAAAAGTTGAAGCATGAGTATCAAGGATGGCCGGAATCCTGTAGTTTGTCCGGGTAAACTCCGGAAATTGGTTCAACCAATCGCGCATGGGCAAATCGTTCATCCACCAATGCCCACTTCCACAGTGATTGAAAACCATATCCATTATAACCTTCAACCCTTTAGCGTGAGCCTGATTGACAAAATCTTGGTAAAGATCATTATCTCCCATACGAGGATCGATCCTGTAAAAATCTGAAATGGCGTATCCGTGGTACGACCATGCGGGTTGATTATTTTCCAGAACCGGCGTGAGCCAGAGTGTAGTTGCCCCAAGCTGGCTAACATAATCGAGGTGATTTATTACGCCCTGTATATCACCACCATGACGGCCATAGGGCTCAGCCCGGTTGTGTTTCTCGATCATCCCTTTTACGGAGTCTATTTTAGAATTGCCATCGGAAAATCTATCCGGGAATACCAGATAAATCACATCGGAATTATCGAATCCCTTTCGTTGAGCCGAACCCGTGGCACGCTCATTCAGTTCATAAGAAATAACCTGCGGCTTGCCCTCGGAAAATTTGAATTGAATTTTTACTGTTCCGGGTTTGGCCTTTTCGCCAATTTTTAGATTCAAAAACAGGTAGTTGGGATTTTCTACCCTATCAACACTTTCAAGCACAACTTCCTCTGCCATTAAAGTAACATCGGCGTTGGAGATATTTTGCCCGTATACCATGAGTTGTAACCTGGGATTATTCATTCCAACCCACCAGCTGGGAGGTTCAGTGCGGCTTACTTTTTGAGCATTCACGAACATGGCCAATAAAGTGAAAATGGTTGTTACTGAAATTTTATTCATAGTACAATTGGGTTAAGTTTACAAAAAAGAGGTTGACATAACTATCAACCTCTTTCGAAAATTCTGATTTTAGTTCCGTCCTATTGCATTCAAATCAGCAAAAGCCTCTTTTAGCCTAACTACTATTGACTCCTCTCCCTTCCTTAGCCAAACCCTAGGGTCGTAGTACTTTTTATTGGGAGAATCTGCACCTTCGGGATTACCAATTTGTCCCTGCAAGTAATCTTTTTTAGCAGTGTAGTAGTTCCTGATCCCATCCCAATATGCCCATTGCATATCGGTATCGATATTCATTTTAATAACCCCGTAACTTATTGCCTCTTGAATCTTTTCCTTTTCGGAACCACTTCCACCGTGAAAGACAAAGTTTACCGGTTTGGCTCCTGTCCCAAATTTCTTTTGAATGAGTTCCTGTGAGTTTTTAAGGATTACCGGATTTAAAACCACATTACCGGGTTTGTAAACTCCGTGAACATTACCAAACGATGCGGCAATGGTGAAATTTGGGCTGATTTTCATTAACTCCTCATAGGCATAGGCAACTTCCCCGGGCTGGGTATAAAGTTTAGAACTTTCAACGCCAGTATTGTCAATACCATCTTCTTCTCCACCGGTAACACCCAACTCGATTTCCAGCGTCATTCCCATTTTGGACATACGCGTTAGGTAGTTCTTACAGATTTCTATATTCTCATGCAAGGGTTCCTCTGATAAATCGAGCATGTGAGAGCTGAAGAGAGGCTTGCCCGTTTCTTTAAAGTGTTTTTCTCCTGCGTCGAGCAGTCCATCTACCCAGGGGAGCAATTTTTTTGCCGCATGATCGGTGTGTAAAACAACCGATACTCCGTATGCCTCTGCTAGTAAGTGAACGTGTTTAGCTCCACTTATTGCCCCAAGAATACTTGCCTTTTGCCCATCGTTTGAAAGAGTTTTACCTGCTAAGAAAGATGCACCGCTATTAGAGAATTGAATTATTACAGGAGAACCAACCTCCCTTGCAGTTTCCAGCACGGCATTCATAGTATTGGTACCCGTAACGTTTACCGCGGGTAATGCAAATTTTTCAGATTTAGCGTACTCAAACAGTTCGCTTAGCTCGTTGCCAGTTATTATTCCAGCTTTAATTTTTTTTGTAGTCATAGTTAGTTATGTTAATGCGCTGCAAATGTACTATAATCGTTAAACACCAGTTAGCTACACTATTCAAAAACCTGCTTTTGAACCGGAACTACAATGGAACTACTAGGTGATACCTCTTGTTTCTTACCGTAAATTTTAATGGTTATAGTATCTCCTACCTCATTAAAAATAGTGACATCGTTACTTGTTACTTTAATTTTCAGTGTATTTTCGCGGAACCAAACCTTAAAGCTGTAGGATTTCCACTCGGCAGGAATCAACGGATTAAAATTCAGCATATCTTCACGAATACGCATTCCGCCGAATCCTTCAACAATAGAAATCCACGTTCCGGCCATGCTGGTAATGTGTAAACCTTCCTTTACCTCGTGGTTGTAATCATCTAAATCCAAGCGGGCTGTGCGCAGGTATAATTCATAAGCTTTACTGCCATTACCTATTCGCGAGGCCAAAACGCTATGAACACAAGGTGACAGTGATGATTCGTGTACCGTACGGGCCTCGTAAAATTCGTAATTCTTCTTAATGGTTTCAGTGTCGAACCTATCCTCAAGGAAATACATTCCCTGTAAAACATCGGCCTGCTTAATAAAGCATGAACGTAATATTCGATCCCAGCTCCACTTTTGGTTTAACGGACGTTCTTTGGAATCTAAGTCTTTAACCAGTATTTGTTCTTTATCCATGTAGCCTTCCTGCTGTAGGTAAACACCAAGTTCTTTATTTTCAGGGAAGAACATGTTGGCACGGATATCGCGCCACTTGGAGAATTCCTTGTTTTCGTCGAATTTAATACGATTTATCAGCGCTGCGTACTTGTTGGAATCCTGCGATTTAACGTACTGGGCGGCCTCGTCGGCATACTGCATGCACCAACAGGCAATGAAATTGGTGTACCAGTTATTGCTAACGTTGTTCTCGTACTCATTGGGCCCGGTTACGCCCAGCATTACATATTTACCTTTTTCCGTAGAAAAATTGATACGTTGAGCCCAGAAACGGGCAATTCCAACTAGCAGCTCAAGGCCAAAGTTGATAAGATAGTTTTTATCGCCAGTATAGCGAACGTAATTATAAACAGCAAATGCAATTGCCCCGTTCCGATGAATTTCTTCGAAAGTAATTTCCCACTCGTTATGGCATTCTTCCCCATTCATTGTTACCATTGGATACAACGCTGCCCCACTGGTAAAACCTAATTTTTGGCCATTTTCAATAGCTTTATCCAGTTGCTTATACCTGTACAAAAGCAGCTGGCGAGCAACCTTCTGCCCGTGCGTTACCATGTAAAATGGAAGGCAGTACGCCTCTGTATCCCAGTAGGTTGACCCTCCGTACTTTTCGCCTGTAAAGCCTTTGGGCCCAATATTTAAGCGCTCATCCTTACCGGTGTAAGTTTGGCTAAGCTGAAAAATGTTGAAACGAATGCCCTGCTGAGCTGCCACATCGCCCTCAATGGTAATGTCGCTATGCTGCCAAATTTCGGCCCAGGCATTTTTGTGCTCATCAAACATTGTATTAAAACCCTTGGAAATGGCCTGGGTAATGAGCTTGCCCAAAACCACCGGAAAAGTACCCTTTTTATGGTTAAGGCTTGATACCACGGCAGCATACTTGTAAAGGACAACTTCTTCGCCGGATTTTAGCGATATTGAAAAGCGGTTATCGACATATTTTTCCGAGGCATTAACCTGTAGGTTTACACTTTGCCGCCGACCGTTCAGGTAAATAAAACTTTGCATGGCATGGCCTACATGGAAATCGAGTTTTTTTGTACGGCTTATAATGTAACTTAATGTATTTCCTTTAACATCAATTATATCCCAAAACTTTTCACCGTAGTTGGAATCTTCATTATGCACATTAGCATCGAGATACGGTCTAAATTCAATGCTTGCATCGGAATTCAACACTTTAACGCTATATTTAATAGCCCCTATTTCGGTATCTACCATGCTTAAAAAACGAAGGGCATTAACTGCAACTCTAACCCCCGATTGCATTTCGCAAACAAAACTTCTTTCGAGGGAACCCTCTTTCATGTTTAGTACCCTACGGAAATTTTCTACCTTGCAGGTGGCTAAATCGAGCGATTCGTTGTTAATAAAAACATCAATCCCTATCCAGTTTGTTGAGTTGATAACCTTTGCAAAGTATTCAGGGTATCCGTTTTTCCACCAACCCACCCGGGTTTTATCGGGATAGTAAACACCTCCAATGTAGCTACCCTGCAATGTGCTTCCGCTGAATTTTTCTTCGAAGTTGGCCCTTTGTCCCATTGCCCCGTTGCCAATGCTGAAAAGGCTTTCCGAAGCCCGTGTATTTTCAGGAATAAAACCATCCTCAATAATACACCACTCATCGTGTTTCAAATACGAGTTCATATATATAAGTTTACGTGTTAAATAATTGAATTAGTTTACCGTATGTAAAATGGTTTAGATTGGGAACGACGATGTTTGCTTTGTATAAAATTTGAGGGTTTCCAATTCCCACGCATCGCATTCCTGCACTTACGGCAGCTTCTATTCCTGCCTCGGCATCTTCAAATACTATGCTGAATTCCGGTGATATTCCCAATGCCTGGGCGGCAACGAGAAACACATCGGGTGCGGGTTTTGCCGCAGTAACTTTATTGCCGTCAACTACCGCATCGAAATGGTTGGTAAGCCCAATCCTTTTTAAAATAAGCGGTGTGTTCTTGCTGGCCGATCCAAGTGCAATTTTAATTTCGTGTAGCCTTAACTCCTCCAGCAATTCCTTTGCTCCCGGGAGTATTTCTTCGGGGGTCATTTTACGGATATACCCCAAGTACCACTCATTTTTCTGGGCGGCCATTTGCTCCATTTTTTCCAGGGGGAATTTAAGTCCACCAACTTCCAGAAGAATTTCCAATGATCGCATCCGGCTTACACCTTTCAGGCGCTCATTATGATGTTCCTCAAAATCAAAACCCAACCCCCTGGCCAGCCTCTTCCATGCCAAGTAATGGTACCTTGCGGTATCGACCACAACACCATCTAAATCAAAGATGCAAGCTTTAATCATAGATCACGCCTTTTCCTTAACAAAATAAACTGAGAGTGCTGCTAAAAACATGAATACGCCGGCTAGTAGTATCATGCTCATTGCATTTGAGCCAAAAACATACTTTACAATTAAACCACCAACCAATCCAATTACTATCTGCGGAATTGTAATGGTAAAGTTGAAGATGCCCATATAAACTCCCATTCGACGAGGTTCAACAGCGCGAGAGAGAATAGCATAGGGCATTGCAAGAATTCCAGCCCAGGCAATACCAATTCCAACCATAGGAATCATCAGCAAATACTGATCTGAAAATAAGCTTAAACCTACAAATCCTAAAGCACCAAACAATAGGCATATTGAGTAAACCAGCTTATTGCCAAACTTGGCCGCAATACCAGCTATGAATAGCGAAGCAATACAAGCGGGAATAGGATATATTCCATTCAGCACTCCTACCCATGTCTGAGTTTGTCCAGTTGAAAGGATTTCGCCTGTTTCATGGTTTAGCACAATGCCTGTGATTGCAGGTTTCAAATAGGTCCACATTAGGAACAGTGCGGCCCACGAGAAAAACTGAACAACACCAAGTTGAAGCATTACTTTTGGGACATTACGCAGCAACGCCATAAATGTAGGTTTTTCAGCTACCTCTTCTGCTGTTTCGTTATTATACTTGGCAAATTCCTCGGGAGGATACTCCTTGGTACGAAATGAGGTAACAAGCACTGTTGCAAGCAAAATAGCGCCGCCTATGTAGTAAGAATATGCAATATGATCAGCAACAGCACCTGGAACAACTTCATCGGAAACCCCCATCTTAGTCAAAACTAAGGGAAGGAAAGCACCTACAACCGCACCTAAATTTATAAGGAATGTTTGTACAACATAGCCCTTGGTTTTCTGGTCATCGTTCAGCATGTCGGCAACTAAAGCACGGAAAGGCTGCATTGTTACATTGAAGGACAAATCCATGAACAATAAAATGAGTGCCCCCATGGCCAAGGGTGCAAAAGCCAAAAGCAAATTAGCATTTGGCATTAACGATAATGCTATTGTCGATATAATAGCACCACCTAAAATAAATGGAACCCGACGCCCTAATTTAGTCCAAGTTCCATCCGAAAACAGTCCGACAATGGGCTGAATTATTAAGCCCGCAATGGGTGCAGCAAGCCAAAAATAGCTCAGTTGACTTAAATCTGCCCCAAAAGATTCAAAGATAGTAGAGGTGTTAGAATTTTGGAGAGAGTATCCAATCTGTACACCAAGGAATCCAAAGCTAAGATTCCAAATTTGCCAAAAGTTAAGTTTAGGTTTTTTTATCATAGGAATATCATTTTTTCATGGTCTCCAAAAGTAAGTTAAAAAAACTTAAAATAAACATTATTATATATTCAATTCCTTGTTAATAAAGGGATTTAGAATGTGAAAGTAGCATTTCAATCGTTTACGAGGTTCCAAAAAAAAATAAAAATTTGATGAAGGGAGTTAACAAAAAACTGAAAATACTACGAAAAAATTTTAGAGCCAGAAGAAACCGTTCAATGAAAAGTTTTTAAAAGGAAGCAGGATGGGTTTGAAAACTGGCAGCCGGAATCAGATAAATTTCTGCACAAACTCTGCA
>JBFXEO010000012.1:0-27962 GCA_050180015.1 Bacteroidales bacterium
TTGCTCACGAATCGGCAATTTACCGTGTAAGTAAGGATGTTGATATTCTTCTTGACCAGTATAAGGCCGAAGGTTGCGACTATGGCCGTGCTGCTATCGATGCTATCAGCCACTACGCTGTAGAGGATGCAGTTCTTAAAGTTTGGGGCTCTGAGATGTTAGATTACGTTGTTGACGAAGGTGTTCAAGTTCACGGAGGTATGGGTTACTCTGCCGAAATGAATATTGACAAAGGCTACCGCGACTCACGTATCAACCGTATTTTTGAAGGAACCAACGAAATCAACCGTCTTCTTGTAGTTGAGAGTGCTACTAAGCGTGCATTAAAAGGTGAATACGACCTATTTGGCCCAGCAGAAGAACTTTACAACAATATGGGTTCCATTACTGATAGCGCAAAGGCAGGCGAAAGCTACTACGAGGAGAAACTTCGCTATGTGAAGAACTTCAAGAAAGCAGTTATGCTTGCCGTTTACAGCACCAACAAGGCTCTAGGTAAGAAGTTTATGAACGAGCAGGAAGTTGTAAACAACCTATCGAATATGATTATGGAGCTTTACATTGCTGAATCGTTGGCATTAAGAATTCAGAAACTTGAAGGATTAAAGGGTGTTAACCCTATCCACAAGGACATTTTGGATGTATTCGTTTACGATGCAGCAAACATCATCCGTAAGAACGCAAAAGATGCAATTTACTCAAGCATTGAAGGTGAAGAGGCTGAGAAACTTAACAAGTCTATCATGACTCTAACTCACGTTAAAGGTGTTAACACCAAAGATGCTCGCAGAAGAATTGCCGATAAGATGATAGAGAATAATGAGTATAAATTCTAAATAGATATTAGACTTTAGACACAAGACTCCAGAAAATCTCAGTAATAAAGAAAAAAGACACGGTATTTTTCGTGTCTTTTTTCTTTATAAGAACATCGGCAATCAAAAACAGATATTTTTACAAACAAAATTACAATTCATAAAAAGTTTTTACGATGATTACGTTTATTGTATCTATTGCCGCTTTAGTTCTTGGCTATTTAATTTACGGACGATTCGTTGAACGTATTTTCGGAGCCGACCCCAACCGACAAACACCAGCATACTCAATGCAGGATGGCATTGATTACATACCAATGCCATGGTGGAAAGCGTTCCTTATCCAGTTTCTAAACATCGCAGGGTTAGGGCCCATTGTCGGCGCAGTGCTTGGTGCTGCATACGGCCCCGTAGCATTTCTTTGGATAGTAATTGGGAATATCTTTGCGGGCGCAGTTCACGATTACTTCTCAGGAATGATCTCAATCCGAATGGGTGGATTAAGCATCCCTGAAATTATCGGAAAATACCTTGGATTGAACGTAAAACAATTTATGCGAGGTTTTACTCTGCTGTTAATGATTTTAGTTGGAGTTGCGTTCATTTCTGGCCCTGCTGCATTGCTTGCAGCGCTAACTCCCGAAACTTTCACCAAGAATTTCTGGGTTTGGATAATTCTAACCTATTATGTTTTAGCAACGCTCCTTCCTATCGATAAAATTATCGGTCGTATTTATCCAGTTTTCGGGCTAGCCTTGCTAATAATGGCAATTGGAATTATGGGGGCTATTTTCTGGGAAGGCTATGTTTTCGATATTCCGGAATTACTGCCACATGGGCTTATCAACATGAAAAGTAATCCTGACTCATTCCCTTTATTCCCAATGCTCTTTGTAACCATATCGTGCGGTGCTATCAGCGGATTCCACGCAACACAAAGCCCCATGATGGCTCGTTGCCTAAAAAACGAGAAGCTAGGTCGACGGGTTTTCTATGGCGCAATGGTTACAGAAGGTGTGATAGCATTGATTTGGGCTGCAATTGGAATGAGTTTCTATGGCGGTGTTCATGAATTAAACAGCGCAATTGCCAGCTACAAAGGTGAAGCAACTATCATTGTAAGGGAAATTTCCAATACCACATTGGGCCATTTAGGAGGAATCCTTGCAATACTTGGAGTCGTAGCAGCACCAATAACAACCGGGGATACAGCATTCCGCAGCGCACGACTGATCGTCGCCGACTTCCTTAAAATAGCCCAACAAAAGATTTTGAACAGGGTTTGGGTAAGCATTCCTTTATTTTTAGTTGGGTTTGCGCTTACACAGGTGAAATTCGATATTATTTGGCGATACATGTTCTGGAGCAACCAGGTATTGGCAACAGTTGTTCTGTGGGCTGTTTCTGTATATTTAGCCAACGAGAGAAAACCATACATAATTACCTTAATACCTGCATTATTTATGACGGCAGTTGTAACAAACTACATAATAATAGCACCCGAGGGTTTTAGATTGCCCCATATTGTAGGATATGTTGTAGGAGGACTATCCGTTATTGGAGGAATTGTAGGATTTAGTTTATTTCTCAAAAAGCAGAAGGTTTAAACAGACTGGTATCTCGAATGAATGAGAAATTTATGAGTTTTAATATCTTTCCTTACCTCCGGGATAACAAACATATTTCTCAAATGAAAAAACCCTCTTTTGAGGGCTTCTTCAATAACGGCATCAAATAATTACAAAGGAAATAACGAAATTGCCGCACCACCACCGGGGGCTAGTTTTAAGTTTAATTCTGTATTATTATCAACCTCCATTTGCTTTATTTCGTAGGCTGTTGGATTTTTAGCCCAATCGGCATCGGGTGCATCAAGGTACAGTGTGGCTGCATACTTTTTACCTGCGCCAAGAAAATCTAACTTAATGGTTAGTTCCCTGGCATTTTCATCAGTAACAGCACCAATAAACCAACGATTCGTTCCCCGCTCCTGACGGGCAATGGTTACATAATCGCCAATTTCGCCATTCAGCACTTTGGATTGCTCCCAATCAACACCAACATCACGAATAAATTGGAATGCCGGATTATTCCTATAATACTCTGGCAAATCTGCCGCCATTTGAATTGGGCTGTAAATAACTACATACAACGCCAACTGTTGTGCCAGCGTGGTGTTTACCTGGTTATTTGGTTTGTATGGCTTTAACTTGATGTTAAATATCCCCGGAGTATAATCAATAGGTCCGGCGAGCATTCTGGTAAAAGGAATAATTGTAAGGTGTTCTGGGGGATTTCCTCCATCAGTTGCCCAGGCGTTGAATTCTTGTCCACGTAGCCCCTCACGCGAAATGGCATTGGGGTATGTACGACGTTCTCCGGTTGCCATAAAGGGCTCGTGGGCATCAATAGCAATTTTATACTTTGCAGCCGTTTCAATTACACGCCTGTAGTGATTTACCATCCATTGCCCATGATGGTATTCGCCCTTGGGAATAATCTTGCCAACATATCCGGTTTTCGCCGAATGAACTCCCAAGTTGCTCATCAAAGCATATGCGGTATCGAGTTGCTTATCGTAAGTTCTTGGGGCTGCTGATGTTTCGTGGTGCATAATAAGATCGACTCCTTTCTTGCGTCCATACTCAACCACTTCCTTTAAATTATAATCGGGATACGGTGTTACAAAATCGAAAACACCCTCACGGTCCTCAAAGCCAATCCAGTGTTCCCATCCTGTATTCCAACCTTCCACCAGCAATCCATGAATATTGTTCTTTGCAGCGAAATCGATATAATGCTTTGCGTTGGCCGTAGTGGCGCCATGCTTACCGCTGGCCATATCCCAGGTAGATTTACCAAGGTGCATTTCCCACCAAATTCCAACATACTTAGTGGGTTTTACCCACGATACATCACCCAGTTTATTGGGTTCATTAAGGTTGAGAATCAATTTAGATTCTATTAAATCGCCTGCCTTGGTGGCAATTTGCACTGTACGCCAAGGTGAGCTGAACGGTGTTTTGGTGCTAACCTTAATCCCCTCATCGTTCCCAACAAGTTCGGTTTGCATTTTATAGTTAACGGTATCTACCTGCAGTGTAATACCCGCATAGTTTGTTACCGCGGCTTCATGAAAGCTAAGATAAATACCATCATCAGTTTTCATGGTAACTGGCGTATTCACAGCATTCTCGGGAATATAGGTTTGCGCAAGATTTGGGTGATTACGCTTTTTGGTGGCGTCAATCTTGCTAAAATGCGTTGTATTGAAAAGATGCTCGTAAATATCCCAATCGCCTGGCTCCCACCAGCATATATGGTCACCTGTTAGGTTGAACTGGGTGTTTTCATCGGTAATAATAACATCCTTCATATTTTCCTGCTCGGGGAACTCGTACCGGAAACCAATTCCATCATCAAACACCCTGAGTGCAACAGCAAAATGACGTTTTAAATCGTTTCGTTCCGACAAAAAAACTCTCAACTCGTTATAGTGATTTGTAACAAAACGCTGTTCGCCCCAAGGCATTTCCCAGCGCTCGTTAAGCTCCGTGCTCTGAACGCTATCAATTTTTAAACCCTTACCCAACGATTGCATATCCCTAAAATCAAACCCGAGGGTTGATGGCTTAATGATCTCTTTGTCGTTAAAATAAACGCTGTAGGTAGGCTGTTTTTCGCCGGTAAGGGAAAAATTCACCCTCACGTCTCCCGATGGCGAAAAAACACTGTATTCTTTATTCGAGCACGATAGCAATCCAACGATCAAGCTAAAAAAGAGAGCAATTTTTTTCATGATAAATTTATGTTGGTTAAACTGTATAATGAAATAATGAACAAGGAACCGTGATTTTAGGGTTTATAAGGATTCCCTAAAGTCAATATGCTGAGTTGTTAAACTCTTCGCATTCCTGACTCCTAAATCAAAACATCAATTTCCGGTATCTAGGCTACTCCGCCTTTCCCACCAAAATTCATTGGGAATGGAGGCATGCCTTCGGTTCCTTCGGGTAGTTTTATGGTTCCCATATTTGCCTCAAACTTTGCAATATTATCCTGTAAAGCCAATAGCAAACGCTTTGCGTGATCGGGAGTAAGAATAATCCTCGATTTTACCTGAGCTTTAGGTATTCCTGGCATTACGCGAACAAAATCAATGATAAACTCCGATGAAGAATGGGTAATAACCGCCAAGTTTGAGTAAACGCCCTGTGCAACCTCATCGTTTATTTCGATATTAATGGGATTTGCTTTGTCTGGCATGGTAGTATTTTTTTAGGTTTTAAGATGCTAAAATAAAAAAAATAGCCGTATTATATTCTACAATCTCCCGGATAAAGTTTAACTAGAAAATTAAAACGAAGAAGGAGTTGACCGTAATGGTCAACTCCTTCTTCGATTTAACTACGCTATAATACTATTCCTCATCAATCATAATAGCACTCTTCGATCTTTCAATTATATCGTGATCGTCCTTTGAGTAAACTACCAATCTGTCGAACTCCCGAAGGCCAGTACCAGCAGGAATTAAGTGACCACAGATTACGTTCTCCTTCAATCCTTCCAAAGTATCAACCTTACCGAAGATTGCGGCTTCGTTAAGCACCTTGGTTGTTTCCTGGAACGATGCAGCCGACATAAAGCTGTTGGTTTGCAACGCTGCTCTAGTGATACCCTGAAGCACCTGGCTCGATGTTGCGGGAACCGCGTCGCGAGCTTGGATTACCTTCATATCCTTACGTTTTAACTTCGAGTTTTCATCGCGGAGCGTTCTGGCGGTGGCAATCTGACCTGGACGGTATCCAACAGCATCTCCAGCATCAATTACAACCTTTTTATCGAAAATATAATCGTTCTCCTCGATGAACTCCCACTTGTCAACGATTTGCTTTTCCAGGAAGCGTGTGTCGCCCGGGTCGTCAATCTCAACCTTGCGCATCATCTGGCGAACAATCACCTCGAAATGTTTATCGTTGATTTTTACTCCCTGTAAGCGGTAAACCTCCTGAACCTCGTTAACAATATATTCCTGCACCTTGGTAGGGCCTTTAATTGAAAGTATATCGCCCGGTGTTATGGCCCCGTCGGAAAGAGGAATACCCGCCTTAACGTAATCGTTCTCCTGAACGAGAATTTGCTTAGAAAGAGGTACAAGGTACTTCTTAACCTCTCCGGTTTTAGAGGTAACGTTTATCTCCCTATTTCCACGTTTGATTTTCCCAAACGAAACTTCCCCATCAATTTCAGAAACTACAGCAGGATTGGAGGGGTTTCGGGCTTCGAAAAGTTCGGTTACACGGGGAAGGCCTCCGGTGATGTCGCCTGACTTACCCATTGCACGGGGGATCTTAACAAGAATCTCCCCCCCAAGCACGGAACTTCCTTCATCCACAACAATGTGCGATGAAACCGGGATGTTGTAAAGACGAATAACGTCACCTTTCTCGTCAGTGATCTTAATGGCAGGGTTCTTTGTCTTATCGCGTGAATCAATAATAACTTTCTCGCGATATCCCGTTTGCTCGTCGGACTCCTCGCGGAATGTAACATCCTTGATTAGGGAGTCGAATACAACCTTACCGGAAACCTCAGAAATAATGACTGCATTCCATGGATCCCACTCGCAAATGAGCTGTCCCTTCCTAACAGTGTCCTCGTTGTTGATGTACAACTTAGAACCGTAAGGAACGGTATGGGTTGAAAGGGTAATCCTGGTATTGAGGTCAACAATCCGCATCTCGGCCAAACGACCAATAACGATGTTATACTGTTTACCATCCTCATCTTCACGGGAAACAGTCTTCAGCTCCTCAATTTCAGCTCTACCGTCGAAACGGGCAACAATTTTAGAGTCGGAAATAATGTTCGAAGCGGTACCTCCAACGTGGAAAGTACGGAGTGTAAGCTGTGTACCGGGCTCACCTATACTTTGTGCAGCAATAACACCTACTGCCTCGCCCATTTGAACCATACGGCCAGTGGCCAAATTGCGTCCGTAACATTTACCGCAAACACCCTTACGTGACTCGCAGGTTAGTACCGAACGAATTTCAACCTGCTCAATGGGTGATTCTTCAATTTCTCGGGCAATTTCCTCGGTCACCTCCTCCCCTGCCGCAACAATTAAGTTACCGGTAAGTGGGTGGTAAACATCGTGAACAGTGGTACGACCGAGTATTCTTTCATATAAAGTTTCAACAACTTCCTCGTTTTTCTTGATAGCAGTAGCTACCAACCCGCGAAGGGTTCCACAATCGGATTCAGTAATGATGACGTCCTGAGATACATCAACCAAACGGCGGGTTAAGTAACCTGCGTCGGCAGTTTTAAGAGCAGTATCGGCAAGACCCTTACGTGCACCGTGGGTTGAAATGAAGTACTCAAGAACGGATAGGCCCTCCTTGAAATTTGAGAGAATTGGGTTTTCGATAATTTCGTTACCAGTTGCTCCCGATTTCTGGGGCTTAGCCATTAGACCGCGCATACCGCAAAGCTGGCGGATTTGCTCTTTTGATCCGCGGGCCCCGGAGTCAAGCATCATGTATATTGAATTGAATCCCTGGTTGTCGTCGGACAGTTTCTTGAGCAAATTCAATGTTAACTTTGCATTGGTATGCGTCCAAATATCGATAATCTGGTTATAACGTTCGTTATTGGTGATAAGGCCCATGTTGTAGTTCGACATCACCTCGTCAACCTGCGTATAGCCTTCGTCAACAAGTTGTACCTTATCATCAGGTACAATTACATCGTCAAGGTTGAATGACAAACCACCCTTGAACGCCATGCTATAACCCAAATCTTTTATGTCGTCAAGGAATTGCGCGGTACGGGCGGTTCCGGTCTTCTTTAGCACGGTTCCGATAATATCGCGAAGCGACTTTTTGGTAAGCACCTCATTCAGGTAACCCATTTCCTGGGGAACATACTGATTAAAGATGACACGGCCAACAGTTGTTTCAATGATCTTGCTGGTAGCATTACCTTCGGCATCAATAAATTCCCGGCGAACCTTAATTATCGCATGTAAGTCAACGGCCTTCTCGTTAAATGCAATGATAACTTCTTCGGGTGAGTAGAAAATTAAGCCTTCGCCCCTAGCGCCTTTTCGCTGTTTGGTGATATAGTACAGTCCCAATACCATATCCTGCGAAGGAACGGTAATAGGTGCGCCATTTGCAGGGTTGAGGATATTATGCGATCCTAACATCAATATTTGAGCTTCGAGTACAGCCTCATTGCTTAGCGGTAGGTGAACAGCCATCTGGTCGCCATCAAAGTCAGCGTTGAACGCGGTACAGGAAAGTGGGTGCAGCTGAATAGCCTTACCTTCAATTAGCTTAGGCTGGAAAGCCTGAATACCCAAGCGGTGCAAGGTGGGTGCACGGTTTAGTAGTACTGGATGACCCCTAAGAACATTTTCAAGAATATCCCATACAACAGGATCCTTACGATCGACAATTTTTTTGGCCGATTTTACTGTTTTAACAATCCCCCTTTCAATCAACTTGCGGATTACAAAAGGCTTATAGAGTTCCGCAGCCATATCCTTTGGAAGACCGCATTCGTGCATTTTCAGCTCCGGCCCCACAACAATAACCGAACGGGCAGAGTAATCGACACGTTTACCGAGTAAGTTCTGACGGAAGCGTCCCTGTTTCCCCTTTAAACTATCGCTTAGGGACTTTAAAGGACGGTTTGCATCGGTTTTGACTGCGTTAGATTTACGTGAATTATCGAATAGAGAATCAACGGCCTCCTGAAGCATACGCTTCTCGTTACGGAGAATTACCTCAGGTGCTTTAATCTCGATAAGTCTCTTCAAACGATTATTTCTGATGATAACCCTACGGTATAAATCGTTCAGGTCCGAAGTAGCAAACCTACCTCCATCCAAAGGTACCAAAGGCCTTAACTCCGGCGGAATTACCGGAATAACCTTAAGGATCATCCATTCAGGTTTGTTGATATGAACCGATTCGCGAAAAGCCTCTACAACCTGAAGCCTCTTTAACGCTTCGCTCTTACGCTGCTGCGAGGTTTCGGTACTTGCCTTGTGGCGTAAATCGTACGATAGTTCATCCAAATCTATTCTGGCAAGGAGCATATTCAATGCTTCTGCTCCCATACCGGCAATAAACTTATTGGGGTCACTATCATCAAGATACTGATTCTCCTTTGGTAAGGTATCGAGAATATCCAGGTACTCTTCCTCTGTCAGAAAGTCTAAATACTTAATGCCATCGGCAGCCTTGATGCCCGGGTTTACTACAACGTATCGCTCGTAGTATATAATAACATCCAACTTTTTAGAGGGTAATCCCAACAAATACCCAATCTTGTTGGGCAGTGATCTAAAGTACCAGATATGAGCAACTGGTACTACAAGGTTGATATGCCCCATCCTCTCACGGCGAACTTTCTTCTCTGTCACTTCTACACCACAACGGTCACAAACAATTCCTTTGTAACGAATACGCTTGTACTTACCGCAATGGCATTCGTAGTCCTTTACGGGACCAAAAATCCTTTCACAGAAAAGTCCATCACGCTCCGGTTTATAGGTTCTATAGTTGATGGTTTCAGGTTTAAGCACTTCCCCGCTCGACCGCTCCAAAATTTCCTCGGGCGATGCAAGGCTGATTGTAATTTTTGCAAAGTTGCTTTTAACCTTATTTTCCCTTCTGAACGACATAATTTATATGTTAAAATAGTTAAATCCTACATTGCAAGCCAGCATCTTTCTTCTGGCAATAGTTGGCAAACGTGCTAATCAAGGTTAATGCTTAATCCCAGGCCACGCAACTCGTGTAACAGCACATTGAGCGATTCAGGTATCCCTGGTTGAGGCATTGGCTCACCTTTAACAATAGATTCGTATGCTTTTGCCCTACCCACAACATCATCGGACTTAATGGTAAGTATCTCCTGCAGAATGTGTGATGCACCAAATGCTTCCAGTGCCCAAACCTCCATTTCGCCGAAACGCTGACCTCCAAATTGTGCTTTACCGCCCAATGGCTGCTGGGTAATAAGCGAGTACGGGCCAATGGAGCGGGCATGCATCTTATCGTCAACCATGTGCCCCAGCTTAAGCATATAAATAACACCTACCGTTGCAGGTTGGTCAAAACGTTCACCTGTTCCGCCATCGTAAAGGTAAGTTTTACCAAATCGGGGTAAACCGGCCTTATCGGTATAAGCGGTGATATCATCAAGTGATGCCCCGTCAAAAATTGGCGTGCTAAATCTTTCCCCCAGCTTTAAACCCGCCCAGCCCAGCACCGTTTCGTAAATCTGGCCCAGGTTCATACGCGAGGGTACACCCAGCGGGTTAAGTACAATATCTACCGTTGATCCATCTTCGAGGAAAGGCATATCCTCGTCGCGAACAACCTTGGCAACAATACCTTTATTTCCGTGACGTCCGGCCATTTTATCGCCAACCTTAATCTTCCGCTTTTTGGCAATATAAACCTTAGCCAGCTGCATGATTCCTGCTGGTAGCTCATCGCCGATTGTTACGTTAAACTTTTTACGCTTGTACTCAGCGTCAAACTCCTTCCATTTTAGAATATAGTTCTGGATAACAGCCTTAATGAGTTCGTTTTTACCCTTATCGGTGGTCCACTTATTCGGGTTAACGTTCATGTAGTCAATTTCAGCAAGCATCTTCTGGGTAAATTTCACGCCTCTGGGAATGATCTCCTGGGTAAAGTTATCGTAAACGCCCTGTGATGTTTTGCCATTAACTAGCATGAATAGCCTATCAACCAGCTTATTGAGTAATTCGCCCGCTATACGGTTGAATTCATTGTCAATTTTCTCAAGAATCCCCTTCTCGCTCGATTTTACTTTCTTCTGTTCCCTTTCATCCTTAATTGCCCTAGAGAAAAGCATTTTATCGACAACAACGCCGTACAGCGATGGGGATGCCTTTAGCGATGCGTCTTTAACGTCGCCCGCCTTATCGCCAAATATTGCCCTCAGAAGTTTCTCTTCGGGGGTAGGGTCCGATTCACCCTTGGGGGTAATCTTTCCGATAAGAATATCGCCCGGGACCACATTGGCACCAATCCGAATCATCCCGTTTTCGTCGAGGTTGCTGGTTGCTTCCTCCGATACGTTAGGAATATCGGCGGTAAGTTCCTCCATACCCCTTTTCGTATCACGCACCTCAAGGATGTACTCATCTATATGGATTGATGTAAATAAATCTTCGCGGATCAACCGTTCGCTGATTACAATAGCATCCTCAAAGTTATAGCCCTTCCAGGGCATAAATGCCACCTTAAGGTTTCGGCCAAGTGCCAGCTCACCGTTTCGGGTAGCATAGCCTTCGGTCAGGATTTGGCCTTTTTTAATTTGCTGATTTTTCCGAACAATTGGCTTTAAAGTGATAGACGTGTTCTGGTTAGTTTTCTTAAACTTGGGAAGATGGTAACGTTTAACTTCCGGATCGAAACTTGCAAAAATTTCGTCCTCGGTTCTCTGGTAGCGTACCACAATTTCCTCGGCATCAACATACTCAATAACGCCATCTTCCTCGGCCACAATTTGAACACGGCTATCGCGAACAACGGACTCTTCCAAACCAGTCCCTACAATTGGCGCCTCCGGGTTCAGTAAAGGAACAGCCTGACGCATCATGTTCGAACCCATAAGGGCACGGTTAGCATCGTCGTGCTCTAAGAACGGAATTAACGATGCCGCAATTGAGGCAATTTGGTTTGGTGCAACGTCCATCAAATCTACGGTTTCCTTCTCCGAAAGAGGGTAATCTGCCTCGTAACGGGCTTTAACCTTAGAGTTAACAAAGGTACCATCGTCTGCCAGAGGGGCATTGGCCTGAGCAATAATTTTTGCTTCCTCCTCTTCGGCGCTCAAATAAACAACATCATCGTTCGATAAGCCAACCTTACCATTGTCCGCCTTACGGTACGGGGTTTCTATAAATCCTAAATCGTTAATACGGGCATAAACACAAAGTGATGAAATGAGTCCAATATTCGGCCCCTCAGGGGTTTCAATAGGGCAAAGCCGCCCGTAGTGGGTGTAGTGTACGTCGCGAACCTCAAAGCCAGCACGCTCACGCGACAATCCCCCGGGTCCTAAAGCAGATAACCGACGCTTGTGGGTCATTTCTGCAAGTGGGTTGGTTTGGTCCATGAACTGCGAAAGCTGGTTAGTGCCAAAGAACGAGTTAATTACCGACGAAAGCGTTTTTGAATTAATCAGATCGATCGGGGTAAACACCTCGTTATCGCGAACGTTCATTCTTTCGCGAATTGTTCTGGCCATACGGGCTAGCCCCACGCTAAACTGGGCTGCCAGCTGTTCTCCCACCGTACGCACACGCCTGTTGCTAAGGTGGTCAATATCATCCACATCGGCCTTAGAGTTGATAAGTTCAATCAGGTACTTGATAATCTCAATGATATCCTGCTTGGTGAGAACTTTAACGTCCGAGGCGGTAGCTAGGTTCAACTTCTTATTTATACGGTAACGCCCTACTTCACCTAAATCGTAGCGTTTATCGGAAAAAAATAGTTTATCAATTACATCCCGGGCTGTTGCCTCGTCGGGTGGTTCCGAGTTACGGAGCTGCCTGTAAATATGAACCACAGCCTCCTTTTCAGAGTTGCAGGGATCCTTTTGCAGCGTATTATAGATTATTGCAAAGTCCGATATATTCTGGTTTCCCTTGTGAATCAGAATGGACTTTGCACCTGAATCGACAATTGCATCAATATGCTCGTTCTCGATGACGGTTTCACGGTCGAGAATTACCTCGTTTCGTTCTATGGAAACGACCTCGCCGGTATCCTCATCAACAAAATCTTCAATCCATGTTTTCAGTACACGGGCCGCTAGGCGTTGACCAACTACCTTTTTCAGGTTAACCTTCGAAACCTTAATTTCATCGGCCAAGTTGAAGATTTCAAGAATATCCTTATCGCTTTCATAGCCGATAGCGCGCAGCAGTGTGGTTACCGGTAATTTTTTCTTACGGTCGATGTACGCGTACATCACGTTGTTAATGTCGGTAGCAAACTCAATCCACGAACCCTTGAATGGGATAATTCTGGCTGAATAAAGCTTGGTACCGTTTGGATGGATACTCTGACCGAAGAATACGCCCGGTGAGCGGTGAAGCTGCGATACAACAACACGCTCTGCGCCGTTAATTACAAATGTTCCCCTCGGGGTCATGTACGGGATTGTTCCCAGGTAAACATCCTGAACGACTGTGTCAAAATCCTCGTGCTCGGGATCGGTACAGTAGAGTTTTAGCTTAGCCTTAAGCGGAACGCTAAAGGTTAATCCACGATCCAAACATTCCTCTATGGAATATCTTGGTGGATCTACATAGTAATCAAGAAATTCCAGAACAAAATTGTTTCTGGTATCGCTAATCGGAAAATTCTCCAAAAATACCTGGTAGAGGCCTTCGTGCTTCCGTTCTTCCGGTGTAGTCCCGAGCTGAAAGAATTCAATAAATGACTTAAGCTGGATTTCCAGAAAATCAGGATACTCGTAGCTGCTCTTGGTTTTAGAGAAGTTGATTCTGGTGTTATTGTTATTTTGAGACATTGCAGTGGGATTGGTTGAACTATTTAAACATAACAATAAAAAGGCTTAGAATCTACTTTATAGACTCTAAACCTTATACCTAATATAGGCTTTTGCTATTTAAGTTCAACTTCTGCTCCAGCTTCTTCTAGTTGTGCTTTAAGAGACTCGGCTTCTTCCTTGGATATCGCTTCCTTAACCGCTTTGGGTGCAGCATCTACAAGATCTTTAGCTTCTTTTAGTCCAAGACCGGTAAGCTCCTTAACAAGTTTAACAACCTGGAGTTTAGCGCCACCAGCGGATTTAAGAATAACGTCGAACTGCGTTTTTTCTACAGGTGCAGCACTGCCAGCAGCAGGTGCAGCAGCAACAGCAACAGCGGCTGCAGCAGGCTCAATTCCGTATTCGTCCTTTAGAATTTTGGCCAACTCATTAACTTCTTTTACTGATAAGTTTACCAAATCATCTGCAAATTTTTTAAGATCTGCCATTTTACTTAGTGTTTAAATTGATTTCAAAATTATTTTTCCTTTTCAGATAGTGTTTTAACAACACCGGATAGAATATTTCCGCCAGATTGTAGCGAGGAGATAACATTCCTTGCAGGCGATTGCAGCAGTGCAATAACATCGGCAATAAGCTCATTCCTGCTCTTAAGCGATGCAAGTGCTTCCAGCTGATTTTCCCCTACATATATGGATTCCTCAACAAAGGCGGCTTTCAGTAAGGGTTTTGGAAATTCTCTACGAAAATCCTTGATTAACTTAGCCGGTACATTCCCAGTTTCGGTAAACATAACAGAGGTAGAACCCTTCAGGCAATCGAACAACACCGAAAAATCAGATTTTTGGCTACGCTCAAGGGCTTTCTTCATAAGGGTATTCTTAACCACTACAAGTTTTACCTGCTTTTCGAAGCAAATTCTTCGCAGCTTACTGGTAACCTCTGCATTGAGCTCCGATGTATCGGTCAAGTAAAAATGAGGGTATTGCTCAATCTGCTCGGCAAGTTTATCAATCAGTAAATTTTTATCTTCCCTTTTCATGGTAAATTGGGTCTGTGAAACGGTTATTAATTCGCAGCTGAGATTGTCTTAGTATCTATACATAAGCCAGGGCTCATCGTCGTTGAAAGGTAGATACTTTTAATGTAGGTACCCTTAGCGGATGATGGCTTCAGCTTAATGATTGAGTTGATAAACTCCATGGCGTTATCGACAATTTTCTCAGGCTCGAACGAAACCTTCCCGATTGATGAGTGGATAATACCGAACTTATCAACCTTGAAGTCAATCTTGCCCTGCTTAACCTCCTTAACAGCTTTATCTACATCCATAGTAACAGTGCCGCTTTTGGGATTGGGCATAAGTCCACGGGGACCCAGGATACGGCCGAGGGCGCCAATTTTTGCCATAACCGTAGGCATGGTTATAATAACGTCAACATCAGTCCATCCTCCCTTAATTTTTTCGATGTAATCATCGAGACCCACAAAATCGGCACCAGCCTGCTTTGCAGCTTCTTCCTTGTCGGGGGTACAAAGTACCAGCACCTTAATTTGTTTTCCTGTTCCGTGAGGGAGTGAAACCACGCCGCGAACCATTTGGTTTGCCTTACGTGGATCCACCCCAAGCCTAACATCGATGTCAACCGATGCGTCGAACTTGGTATAGGAAATCTCCTTCAGGAGAAGGGCTGCATCAGAAAGTTTATACTGCTTGTTTGGATCGGTTTTCGACAGAGCAATCTTCCTGTTTTTAGTCAGTTTAGTCATCGCGCAAAAGAGGTTTAATGTTAATTCCCCGGAAATTCTCCGGTTACAGTAATACCCATACTCCGGGCTGTACCTGCTACCATCTTCATCGCAGACTCGAGAGTGAAGCAGTTCAAATCAGGCATTTTGTCTTGGGCAATCTGCCTAACTTGTTCCCAGGTTACTGAGGCAACTTTTTTCCTGTTTGGCTCAGCCGAACCCTTTTGCTGCTTAGTTACTTCCAGCAGCTGTACAGGTACGGGGGGGGTTTTTACAACAAAATCGAAAGACTTATCGCTGTAAACAGTTATCACAACGGGTAATACCTTACCTGCCTGTGCCTGAGTTCTTGCGTTGAATTGCTTGCAGAACTCCATAATGTTAACCCCTTTGGAGCCGAGAGCAGGACCAATTGGGGGTGATGGGTTTGCAGCACCACCCTTAACCTGGAGCTTAATAAATCCAGCAACTTCCTTAGCCATAATGCTTTTGCTCTTTAATTTTTACTCCTTTTCTACTTGCATAAAACTTAACTCCAGTGGAGTTTTGCGGCCGAAGATTTTCACCATAACCTTCAGCTTCTTCTTTTCGTCATTTATCTCCTCAATTACTCCGGAAAATGAATTGAACGGACCGTCAATTACCTTAACCGTTTCACCTACATAGTAAGGAACATTCAGCTCTTCCTCGCTATCCACCAACTCATCGACCTTTCCAAGGATTCTATTTACCTCAGATGTTCGAAGGGGAATTGGCTCACCCGATTTGGGGTCGCCCAAAAATCCCATCACGTTGGGGATGTTCTTTAAGATATGGGGAATCTCACCCACCAATGCAGCCTCAATCAGGACGTAGCCTGGGTAGAATATTCGCTCCTTGCTGATTTTTTTACCATTTCGAATCTGGTAAACCTTTTCAGCCGGAATAAGAACCTGCGAAATAAAGTCCTCTAGCTTTAAACGATTAATCTCGTTCTCCACATACTCCTTTACTTTCTTTTCTTTTCCCCCAATAGCCCTAAGAACATACCATTTCTTTACATTCTCTTCCATTTCAGTCCCAGTAGGCTTATTAGTTAAGCATTTGGTAGATAAACTTCATCAAATTCTCAAAGCTGATGTCCATGACGAATATCACCAGTGCGATTAAAAGGGAAGCAATCATAACGATTAATGCACTGGATTGAAGTTCTTTCCATGTTGGCCACGAAACTTTATGCACCATTTCGGTGTAAACTTCGTGAAAGTATTGCGATATCTTCATAATATCAAAGATTTTGCACGGGTGGAGAGACTCGAACTCCCAACCAATGGTTTTGGAGACCACTACTCTACCAATTGAGCTACACCCGTGTTTAAAAGGTTGAAGAGATGTCTGTCACCTCATCAACCCTATAATTTATAGCACTATTCTACAATTTCAACCACCTGTCCTGCACCAACGGTACGGCCACCCTCGCGGATAGCGAAGCGCAGGTTTTGGTTGATGGCAACCGGATAGATAAGTTCAACGGTAATGGTGATGTTATCGCCAGGCATTACCATTTCTACGCCATCAGGAAGAACTATTTCACCCGTAACGTCGAGGGTACGTAGGTAAAACTGAGGACGGTAGTGGTTGTGGAATGGGGTGTGACGTCCACCTTCTTCTTTTTTCAAAACATAAATTTCAGCCTTGAACTTGGTGTGAGGGGTGATTGAACCCGGTTTTGCAATAACCATACCGCGTTTAATTTCCTTCTTGTCAACACCACGGAGAAGTAACCCAACATTATCACCAGCTTCACCCTGGTCAAGAATCTTCCGGAACATCTCAACGCCAGTAACAACTGATTTTTTCTTTTCTGCGCCCAGACCAACAAGCTCAACCTCTTCACCGGTATGAACCATACCTGTTTCTATTCTACCGGTAGCCACAGTACCACGACCGGTAATGGAGAACACGTCTTCGACTGGCATCAGGAAAGGTTTTTCGTTCTCACGTGGAGGTATCGGAATAAATTCATCAACTGCATCCATTAGCTCCATAACCTTATCAACCCATTTAGCTTCGCCATTGAGGGCACCCAGGGCAGAGCCACGAATTACCGGGGCATTATCGCCATCAAAGTTATAGAAACTCAGCAATTCGCGTACTTCCATTTCTACAAGATCAAGCATCTCAGCGTCGTCAACCATATCGCATTTGTTGAGGAAAACAACGATACGGGGAACGTTTACCTGACGAGCAAGTAGGATGTGCTCACGGGTTTGAGGCATAGGACCGTCAGTAGCAGCAACAACGATAATAGCACCGTCCATTTGAGCAGCACCAGTAACCATGTTCTTTACATAGTCCGCGTGACCGGGACAGTCAACGTGGGCATAGTGGCGATTAGCTGTTTGATACTCTACATGGGCGGTATTGATGGTAATACCCCTCTCCTTTTCTTCAGGAGCATTGTCAATAGAATCGAAAGAACGGTACTCGGAAAGGCCCTTTTCTGCAAGAATTTTGGTGATAGCAGCGGTAAGGGTGGTTTTACCATGGTCAACGTGGCCAATGGTACCGATGTTCACGTGTGGTTTCGACCTATCAAATTTTTCTTTAGCCATAACTTCAGGTATTAATTTAATTAGAATTTAAAAACTTGATATTCAAAATAGTTTGAGCCGATGACGAGAATTGAACTCGTGACCCCTTCCTTACCAAGGAAGTGCTCTACCCCTGAGCTACATCGGCCTATAGGCAGAGCGGGAGACGAGACTCGAACCCGCGACCCTCAGCTTGGAAGGCTGATGCTCTACCGACTGAGCTACTCCCGCTTATGGTTACCGATTATCGCTTCCAATGCTTAGTTCCGGGCAGTTCACGAAATCAATAACGCCTACTGGTGGGGAGAGCAGGATTCGAACCTACGAAGGCATAAGCCAGCAGATTTACAGTCTGCCCCTGTTGGCCACTTAGGTATCTCCCCAGCTTTTCAATACTTAGAGCCGATGGAGGGATTCGAACCCCCGACCAGCTGATTACAAATCAGCTGCTCTGGCCAACTGAGCTACATCGGCGTTACACTACGATTAAACAGGGATTCAATGTACGTTTACCCTCTAAAATCGGATTGCAAATGTATAACATTTTTAAATACAAGCAAAATATATTGATTTTTTTTATGCTACACATGGCACGTTTTTACAGGATAGTTGATAATGAAATGGTTAATGTTTTTTGATTGCCGGTGTCTGTATTTTGATGATGTACCCGAGAATACCGTATGATTATTTGTTGACATAAATTAAGCCCCTTCCGGGGCCTAACCTGTAAATCCATGGTTAATTTCCACGCAGCTTCTCTTTATGTTTTTTAATTTGTATTTTTAAAGCATCAACACAATCAACAATGGCCTCCTCGAATGATTTGGATTGGCTTTGCGCAAATAAATCGGATCCGGGAACTTTGATACGAATTTCAGCCACTTTATTCTCTAAGGCCTGGCTATTTTGCAACCGCAAAAAAACCTCAACATCTACGATGTTGTCAAAGTAGCGCTCAAGTTTGTCAACTTTTTTCTCAATAAAATCGGTTAACTTCTTGTCCGCATCGAATTTAATTGATTGGATCTTGATGTTCATAATAAATCCTCCTTTTGATTTTAAGCTCGTGGATGAGCTTGGTTATAGTTTCGTTTTAGCTTTTCAAAAGTGTTGTGGGTATAAACTTGGGTGGCAGATAGATTTGCATGCCCGAGAAGTTCCTTTATGGCGTTTATATCTGCGCCATTGTTTAGCAGGTGGGTAGCAAATGTATGCCTCAGCACGTGAGGGCTCCGTTTATGCAACGGGGTAATTACCGATAAATAGTGTTTAACTACCCTGTAAACCAACTTTGGGTAAACGGGATCGCCCTTAACCGTCAGAAAGAATGATTGGCTAGAGTGGTTGTCAAGCGTTTTTCGGCTTTCAATATACTTTTCGATTATCGGCGTTAAATCAGGGTGAATGGGTATAAGC
The DNA here is from genome assembly GCA_050180015.1 of Bacteroidales bacterium. GTDB lineage: Bacteria > Bacteroidota > Bacteroidia > Bacteroidales > Tenuifilaceae > JBFXEO01. The sequence continues at coordinate 19,133 of JBFXEO010000012.1, forward strand.
CGCTCCTTGCTTCCTTTCCCGGTAACTCTTATTGATTCGGAATTCAAGTTGATTGAGTTTACGGTTAACCCAACCAGCTCCGATAACCGCATTCCGGTGAGATAAAACAAATAGATTATAAGCAGGTTGCGCTGCCCCTCAAAAGATTCATCGAAAAGTATCCCGGGGTCAAGTTTTGCCATATCCGAATCGGGGACAAACTCCGGGAGTCGTTTCCCCATTCTGGGGGGAACAACCCTGCTTAACGGATTAGAAGTGACAACACCCTCGCGGAGTAGAAATTTATAGAATGAACGTAATGAGGATAGTTTACGGTTTGCACTTCTGGGGCTAAGGCCTTGGGATATCAACGATGACATCCATGCCCGGATGTGACGATGGGTAACTGATGAATACTGGGAATGATTATCCGAGTCTATACCGCAGAATAACGCAAACTGCCTTATATCATCGCCATACGAACGTATAGTGTAGGCAGAGTACCGCCGTTCAATTTCAAGGTATTTTAGGAAGGAATCCAGCATATTCTTTGAATGCAATATAGATGATTCGTCAAAAAAAACAAAAAAAATCAGGCAAAAAAGCCTGATAATGCACTCAAAGTTTGTTAAATTTTACTCCTCGGCCTGCTGCAGGTTTTGGATGTAAATCGCTTTTTTTATTTCCTCCCTACGCTCAACAGAAGGTTTCGTAAAGGCCTGACGTGCGCGTAACTCTTTCATTATGCCAGTTTTCTCAAATTTTCTTTTGAATTTTTTGAGAGCCCTTTCAATATTTTCACCTTCTTTAATTGGTACTATAATCATGTTTGTAAATTTTTATGAGTTGCAAAATTATACTTTTAAACAATTTCTTCAAAATGTTTTCATGTTTTTTTAGCCATGCAAACCTATAATCGTTATAAAGCTTGCTGTTGCCCAAATTTTACTTAACCGTAAGGTATGGCTTTATTTTCTCATACTTATCAGCCGGAAGGATTTTATTGTGCAGCAACTCGTCGGTACTGGCAATGGTACCTCGTTTACTCCGGTAATAAATAATGGCTTTTACCTGGTAGCTGGTAAGGTACGGGTGATTTTTTAACTCCTCGTAACTTACCAAATTAAGATTTACCCGTTTTATAGCAGCGCTGTCAACCCAAACGTAGGGTTTTATTGCTTCCAGCAAATCGGGCTTTAACCCGTAAACCTCTGACAGCTGATCCGTACTGTAAAATCCACCAAGCAAATCGCGGTAAACAATAATACGCCGGGCAAATGTGCGACCAATTCCCCTGAGCTTGGTGAGCAGAAAAGTATCGGCGACATTCAGCTCTATGTACAATTTTTCAGCTATTTTGGCGGTTGTACTATCCGATAATGAAACTACCGCAGAAATTTGGACCCACGGTCTTAACCGGTTAAAAGTTACAGAGTCAATGCCATAAATTTTAGATAAATCGGCAGCAGAGTAAAAACGGCCACCTTTGCTGCGGTAATTTACCACTACCTGGGCCTGCCTTGGCGATAACCCCAAATCAACCAGACTGTCGATACTTACAGTGTTGGGATCAAAGAAAAAGGGTTTGGCCTCATTACCGGTAGGAAGTTCTTCGCTAATGGCAAAATGCTTATCAACGTAGCCCTTTTCTGGCTCTACATACTGCAAGGAATTGAAAAAACTATCGACTCTCTCATAGGTCTCGCCATTGGAGACCGATCCAGTGAAAATGACTTCCCGAAACAGGGTTGGAGCAACAATCAAAACTAAAAGAATTACAGAAAGAATAATGGTTCCGTTACGCTCGCCCTTTGAATATGAAAGGAAGTGCTTTAACCCACCTTTAAATAATTGAGGTTGCATTTAATTTTCATTTACAATTTTTGATGAAGTATATTCATAGATATAAGTTTTACAGAACCGCTGTCCCTGGCCAAGTTAGCTCGGACAAAGGGAGGCAAGGTAACTGAAATATTTTGGGTTGAATTGGCTATGAGCTGGACACTTTAACCTACAATCAAAATCACCAAATCCAACGGTCAAGCCCGAAACGGTTTAGTCGATAAGGGTTCAGAGCCTGAGTTTTTAGAAATTATTAGGTATAGCCAAGCGTCATTGAAAAAGGAAACACACACAAGGTAGGCAGGCTTAGCAACTGCTTAACGTGTGGGCTATATGCAATTTGTTATGCTATATCAATTTTAGGTTCAAGGTAAACATCCTGAATGGCATTCAGAAGCTTAATTCCATCGTCCATGGGCTTTTGGAATGCCTTGCGTCCACTTATCAGTCCCATTCCGCCAGCGCGCTTATTCACTACCGCTGTAAATACCGCCTCGGATAAATCACTTGATCCGCTGGATGCGCCACCAGAGTTAATGAGCCCTGCCCTGCCGTTGTAGCAATTTATTACCTGGTAGCGGGTTAAATCGATGGGGTGATCGCTGGAAAGCTGTGAGTAAACCTTATCGTGGGTTTTTCCAAAGCTAATAGCCCGAAACCCTCCATTCGACTCTGGTAGCTTCTGCTTTATAATATCGGCCTGCAATGTAACACCCAGATGGTTTGCCTGCCCGGTTAAATCGGCAGCAACATGGTAGTCAACGCCATCCTTTTTAAAGGCATTATTACGCAGGTAACACCAAAGAACTGTGGCCATCCCCAATTCATGTGCACGTTCAAAAGCCTGAGCAACCTCAACAATTTGCCGTGTGCTTTCCTCGGAACCAAAGTATATTGTAGCCCCAACAGCAACGGCACCAAGATTCCAGGCCTCCTCAACCGATCCAAACATTACCTGATCATATTTATTTGGGTAGGTTAATAGTTCATTATGGTTTACTTTTACGATGAACGGAATACGATGTGCGTACTTGCGCGAAACCGAGGCCAGTACGCCAAAGGTTGATGCAACTGCATTGGTTCCGCCCTCAATTGCGAGTTCAACAATTTTAGCGGGATCAAAGTAAACCGGATTCGGGGCAAACGATGCTCCTGCACTATGCTCAATTCCCTGATCGACAGGAAGAATTGATAAATAGCCGCTATTGGCCAAACGGCCATGGCTATACATCGACTGAAGGCTCCGCAAAACCCGGGGGGCACGGTTGGTATGGTAAAAAACCCTTTCTATAAAATCGGGACCCGGAAGATGAAGATTTTCCTTACTAACAGTTGTACACTTGTGGTTTAGCAAGAAGTTAGACTTATCGCCCAGCAATTCAACTATTTTATCAATGTTCATAGTAATAGGTTTTATGTTTACACAAACCTACAACAAATATTGATCGATGTCAATAAAATTAGAACGGATAACCTATACCAAAGTTAAAGTTTATATCGCTCCACTTGAATTTATGCTGAAAAGTCCATGGCTTAAACTTTTCGTTGGGGTTGATGGACGGATCGAATATTTTATACCCAAAGTCCGTTCGGAAAGTGAAAAAACCCAGGTTTACCCTAAGGCCAACACCGCCACCCAATGCTATCTGCTCATAAAATTTGCCGAATTTAAATATTGTACCCGGGCGGGTATCGAGCCCTGGCATCGACCAAATATTACCAGCGTCAAGAAACATGGCACCCTCCATCTTCCAGAATAGCTTAAACCTATACTCGGCATTGGCCTCCAGCTTAATATCGGAAGTCCGGTTAGGGTAGGTTTCGCCACCCTGGTAGTAGGATCCAGGCCCCAGGGCGCGAGCCTGCCAGGCCCGAATACCATTTGCACCACCCGAGAAGTACCGCTTTTCAAACGGTAACGCCTTGGAATTTCCGTAAGGGTACCCAACACCAATAAATACTCTGTAGGCAAACGTATTAATTTTGTCAATCACGTGATGGTAGGTAAAGTTTATATCGGAACGTATAAACTGGGAGAAACTGGTGTTTAGCAAACGATATGTACCATCCGGGGATTTAGGCCTATTGAAAGAAGAGTAAGCAAGCGACAGGATATTCCCCGACGATTCGAGGTTGTAACGGAAATAGGTATAGCTGCCCAGCTTCTGCAGGTTCTGGTTGTTAAAAATAAGGCTATAACTCGAAACGGTTACAATTTGATTGATATAGCTGTACTTAAGCGTTGTATTCTCTATTTGGCTCTCAAACTCATTGCTAATCCGGGGTATGCGGATAGCATTTATTTCGATAGGGTTAAAATTATGCGTGATGTGCCCTGTACCCTTCCAGCTGTAGCCAAACATCAAGCTAACAATGGTGCGCGTGTAATCAGGGCGGCGCTGGAAGCTGTACGATGCCGTAACCTGAGTCCTAATTCCCTTCCGTGTAATAAAATTGCGTGAGGCGAATGGGCCCAAATACTTAGGGAGGCTCAACCCTAATGACCCGCCAACTTCAACCGCATTGTTAAACTGTATTTGCTTTTGGGTTGATTCGATCAGTCCCCTTAGCTTAAAGTCAAACACCTCGGCTCCGCGGAATAAATTTTTATGCTGGTAGATAAAATTTCCCTCGGCTCCCATCGATCCAGTGGTATTCGTTCCAACAAGTTCTATCTGGTAGCTTTGCAGGGTATTCTGGGATAGCTGGATGTGACAGTCGAGGTAGCCGTAGAGTAAAGAATCGACATTGTCCACCGGTTCTGCAAATAAGTCAAACTTGGGGGGTTCAGCCGCATCGTTATTTTCAGTAAAATTTACATTCACAAATTTATAGAGCTTTAGCAAGTTGAAGCTGTTCTGCGTTTTTTGAACTACATCGTTGGAGTACAGAATACCCGGACGAATAGAATTTGCCACGGAAAGCACATTTAGGTTGACTCCGGGATCCCCGGGAAAGATGAACTCAATATCGTTAAGAGTAACCGTATCGAGCAAAACTTCCATCTTTTTCGATATAAACACAATGGGATCGTAACTGGGGTAAATGAATACCCGCTTTATTTTATACCTTTTAAAGTTCGATTGAACCCTGTTTCCCTGATCATCGGCGAGCATTGGGTTGCGGATTTGCAGCACCAAGTCCACGTTATGCTTTCCAATATTGGTGTCGGCAGTAAATGTTACAAAATTTTTACTGAAACTGTAGTAGCCGCTGTTCCGAAGATACGACTCCAACCGGGTGCGCTCACTCTGCAGCAAATCCCTATCGAATAATTGGTTCCTGGTAATAAGGCAATTTGCCGAGTCGGCCTTTACCAACCTTTGAATAACGGTATCCTCTATGAAGTAACTTATGCTCCGAATCCGGTAGGGGGCATCTGGGGTAACGGTATAGTAAACATCAGCCTTTTTGCCATGGTAGCGAATTGTGTCCGAGATGGCGGCCTTGTAAAAGCCCTTACTCTGGAGGTATAACAACACGTTCTGCGTTCCCTCGTTTACCAGGGTTGTATCCAGTATAACAGGCTCTTCGCCAATTTTTCTCAGCCACTGGCTCATTCCTTTGGATTTATAGGAACTTGCGAGGTTATAAAGCCTGAGGTGAAACCGGAAGCCCATAATTTTCTTGTTGGGATGCTGCTTAAGGTAAGAATCCAACTCCGACTGATTTACCTCCCACGAACCAACCTTTACCCTGGATTTATTCAGCAAATACTTATCCTCTGGCACGTTTCGGGTAATGCTGCACGATGTAAAAAACAGCAAGCCCATCACAAAAAAACGGGAACCCTTAGTACATATAAGCCTACAATTTGCCTTAACCGAAAATTTAATTGTCATGGGGCTATGTATCAACCTAAAACAGCGGTGAAAGATAGAAAAAGGTTTTTAAACAGCCATTGGAACATGCTACATTTTGGGGGATTGATTTATGAATGACGTATTTTGAGCTGTCAAAGGAAACATTATTCTCTCAAAAAGCTACTTAAAACGTGAAAGCCCGAGAGGAATATTTGTTTTTACCGATTAGCTCGAAAAAACAAGAATCCACCCTCAAACTTTGGGGATCGGCAAAGCAAAACGGGCTGATAATTCACAGCTAACGAACCTCATACCGAATCTCGCTAAGAGCCTTGATGGCCCTGTCAGAAAAGAAATCGCACGCAGGGAATAACCTGTACCGCCCACCCTCCATATTTTGGGGATCATCAATCAGAAGGAACTCCTGCTGATCGTTCCTGTTGAAAAGTTCAGAGTAGGTTAGCGCCATTCTGTACCCATCCAGCGCAGCCACGGTAAAGATTCCCCGTTGAATATCCTCCTTTGAAAGTGGAAATGCGGAGCAAAGAATATCCTTGAGGCAATAACCGGTAAACGGTGTTGTACTATGGATTCCTCGCCCACGTCCATAAAAAATTGTGCTGAAAGTAACGGTAGATAAATTCTTTGGAATACCCAGCAAGCTTTCCTTACCCGAAAAATCTGTTACTTTTACCCTATCGCAGTACAGCGGCGAAATCTCCCTGTTAACTTTAAACGGCGAGCTGAGCGAGCGAATGGTGATTCTGGACGGATTTACAATATTCCGCTCCGTAACTAAATCGGTGGCCACTACAAGTTTAGACGTTTCCGGCAACGGCCAAAGCTCCTTCGTTTTGCTGGGAACAATGCGCATTACCGATTTGGCAACAATAATTTTATGCAGGTTATTGGGGTAAAACAACTCTCCCCACGAAAACACAACCCTTTCGCCCGCATCGTTGCTTACCTCAACGTAGAGATCAATGATGGGCGGAAAAACAGCTGCATTTTTTTTCTGCACTTTAACGCTGTTCAAGATATCGAACAGCGAGTAGCCGTCGTACCGGTATGCCCCAATAAATTTATCAGTTCCATCGACATTAAGCAGAGCCTCCTTAACTATCACGGAGCGTACTGGTAGCCTTGCAAAATCAACATCCGCTGGGCTTAATACTTCGCCGTCGATTTGCAATGGAACCACCTGTAGCCGCTGAGTTGGCTCGTTGTCGTAAAAGTTGTTGGTCTGCTCCAACGAATCGACCATGGGTTGCCGGGCAACCCGGTCTGATTCACTATTTTGGCTGCAAGCGCAGGCGAGCAGCAACAGTATAACCGGATAAAAGTTTTTTTTCATCGTGGCAAAATTAATTTTATGAAACAGAACAAGCTACAGCTTGAACTATAGCTTTAAAATACCATTGAAATTACGGTAATAATGGCATTTCATCAAAAGTCTTAAACAACCTAAAATCTCACGCCAAGGTCAACCGTAGTGAAACGTCCCGGGCCAACGGCTCCCTTGCTGTCGTAAATTTCCTCATCAAAGATATTTTGAACATTCACCGACACGGTAATATGCCGGTAAAACTCACGGGTTAACCTTGCATCAACGGTAAATGCCGATGGGTAAACATCGGACTGCACAATCTCGTCGTAAACATTCTGATCGTTCACGTACATTTCGCCAACGTACTTGCCGGTTACACCAGCATTAACAATTTTCGACTGAAACAGTACGCCCAGTGCAAAGGAATGCTTTGGAACATCGGTTAGGTACTTGTTGTTTAGGTCAACCGGATCGGCCGATGTAAGCGGTTTGTAATCTGATATTTTTGATGAGTTGAAAGTATAGTTCCCGAATAAACTTAAATACCTTACAGGGCTCGCCGTAAAGTCGAATTCCACCCCATAAATTTTGACGTCGGAAATGTTCGAGCGGATCATTATCGGCCTATCGCCAAATCCCATATCAATACTATCACCCGTTGAAACATAGTACAAAAAATCCGTACCAACGGAGTAGTAAATGCTCGATGACAGCTTAAGCCAGCTAACGGGTTTAACATCGCTGCCAACCTCAAAGTTATCGAGGTATTCCGGTTTCAGGTTTGGGTTGGCCACCTTAAATCCACCGCGTACACGGCCCGAGCGGCAAAGATCGTCCAGAACCGATGGCCGGAAACCACGGCTATAGCCCGTGTATATCCGTAAATTCTTACTTGGCTTATACTGTACGGAAATGCGTGGACTAAAGGCACCCCAAGCCTCATCGCCGAGTCCCGAGAATTGGTACTGATCCATAAAGGCGGTTTCGGCTGAGGGGTTGTGAATTATAAACGCGCCATCGTAGAAACGCGATAAATCGTACCTTGCACCAAGCAGCACTTTTACCCTGCTGCTAAAGGTTGATATTTCGTCCTGAAGGTAAAACCCGTAGAAATCCATTTTACCGTTGTTATCAACCTTATCGGTTGATGTATAGTAGATATCCGATGCGTCCACCTCTCCATTCCTAGCATCAAACCCTGCAATAAATGAATGGTTTTTCAAATTATACGCAAAAGAGGACATCAGTCCGTAGTCTGTTCTGTACGACGAATCGTTGTACCATGTATAATCATCCTTAACCCACTCGTTCACCTTTTTGTAGTTCTCACGGAGGTAAAAAGCCGAAGCACTCCAGCTTAACCTGCCGCTTTTACCGCTAACAGCAGTACGCAGCTGATAGGTATCATGATCGACCCGGTTCCCATCGGGCTGTATATATTTTTCGCCAGTACCGCGCATATCATCGTAAAGCGTAAAATCCACCCCGGCATGGATTTTTTCACCGTTCTCAAAACCCGCTCGCAGGTTCAACGCCTTATCCTCAAAGCACGACTTGGTTACGTACTCCGAAAGGGCAAGCCTATCGGCATCGGACTGGGTGATGTAGCCATCGCTTTTACTGTAGGTGGTGTTGGCGGCCCAGTAGAAGGATTTATCCCGGTTGATATTCGTTCGCCCGGCCAACTTTGCCTTTACACCACGGGTAGCGTACGTTCCATAGTCCACGGAAACATTTCCCTCAAAGTTCCTTCGTGGACGACGATTTATTACGTTGATAACCCCGCCCATAGCATTTCCCCCATACAGTGCAGAGCCTGGGCCTTTGACTACCTCAATACGTTCAATATCGCCAGTTGATATTAAATTCCAGTTAACGG
>JBFXEO010000013.1:0-24829 GCA_050180015.1 Bacteroidales bacterium
TCACCCTTAATCTAACTGTTGGTAGTGTTAAATTCAGAGTCAACGACGATTGGAACAGTGGTATTAATTTAGGTATTGGAGATGCCGATCATCTTGAATACACAATAAATAATCTTTGGAATAGTGGCTCAAGTCAGAACATACCAATTGCTACTGCGGGCAATTACACCGTAAAATTGTACATTGGCACTAGCACATACAAATGCACATTTACAAGAAATAATTAAAAGAATTGATCCATGAAAAATACTTTCTTAATCAAATTACTAGGTATTCTGGTGTCCGTAGCATTTATTTTTGCTGCATGTACCGAGGATATATCGGACAAAAGGCTCGATCCGAAGTTATCAACTTCAGATATAGAAAGTCTCACCTCTGATTCTGTTATTGTAGTAGGCTATGTAATTGCTTCAGGTGATGGTTTTACCGAAAGGGGTGTTTGCTGGGATGTTGCCGAAAATCCTACTATCAGCTCAAATAAAGTTGCTTATACTGGAGATGCTACCGCGGCAACATTCAGGGTTATGCTTAACGAAATAGACCGTTTAAGCACCTACCACGCCCGTGCATACGCAATTAACGACAAGGGAACCGTTTACGGAGAGGATATTACCATTGTTACCCCAGCGGCATTACCTACATTGACGGACATAGCAACTCCCACTATCGCCTATACCACTGACAACGGGGTAACCGCTACAACAGGCATAAATATTCCCGATGATGGTGGCGATGGGGACGGCCCAGACGAAACAGCAAATATAACCGCAAGGGGTGTTGTTTACGGTTTTTACTCTAAACCTACTGTTGATAGTACCAAAACACAGGAGGGAACAGGCGATGGCTCATTTAATAGTTTGGCAACAAATCTAAGAGGAAACAAAACCTACTATTTAAGAGCCTATGCAACCAACAGCATTGGAACAACTTATAGCAACGAGGTTTCCTTTACCACCACTACGGGCTATGCTACAAGAACAACCCTGACACCAAGTAACATTACAAACACAACAGCCACATAAACCGGTGTTATTACCTATACCGGAGGAGGAACTATCTCTGAACAGGGATTTTGCTATGGTTTAACAGAAAATCCAACCACCGCAGATACCAAAGTTACTGTTACCCCTGTGGAGGATACCCTTACAGCAAATATCGAAGGCTTGGATGTTTATACCTCCTATCATGTTCGTGCTTATGTTATAAACGAAAAGGGTACAAACTATGGTTCGGACATTTCATTCACCACCTTGCCAAATATTACTAAATTTTGGGTAGTTGGTTCTTATAATGGTTGGGACAATAGCGATAACGCTCTTTACATTATTTCAACCGAATCAAACCCTGAGGCCCAAGGCTATATCGATTTTACTGATATTACATACGGATTTAAACTGACTACCGATCATAGCTGGGACGACGCCCATACCTTTGGCGACGATGGAACTAATTCTGGTAAACTGGCAAATCCAGGCGATAACATCAGCCTTCCTTCCGTTGGATATTATTTGGTAAAAGCAAATGCCTCCGATATGACCTACTCTACTACAAAAACAACCTGGGGCGTAATTGGTAGTTTTACCGCTAGTGGTTGGGGATCTCAAATTGATATGACCTACAATTCAACCCTACAGGTATTCTCCCTAGCTTTAACTTTAGAAAGTGGCAATGAATATAAATTCAGAGGGACTTCCGATTGGAGTATTAACTATGGCTGTTCCGCGGCTGATGGATCAACCTTAGACGCAGGTGGAAATAATATTGTAGTGGATGTCACGGGTGATTATGCCCTTACATTGGATTTAAGCCATCCCAATGCATACACTTATAGTGCAAATAGATGGGGTGTAATTGGTGGATTCAATAATTGGGGATCATCCCAAGCCATGACTTGGGATGCTGCGAATGGTGTTTTCACTACTACAATAACTACAACAGCCGATAACAGTGAATTCAAGTTCAGAGCAAATGATGGATGGGATGTTAATTTTGGAGGAAGCCTTAACGCTCTAACGCAAGGTGGCGATAATTTAGTTATTGCTACCGCAGGAACTTATACAATCACTCTCGATCCTTGGAACAAAGTAGCAACCGTTACTCCTGCCAAGTAATCGTTATAACCAAGAAAGGCTGTCCTTTGGGGACAGCCTTTCTTTTATTTTATAGATTGCACTTACAGCTCAAGGCAAAAACGTTATCAACTTCATTTTAAAACTCAACAGGGTAACTATGAGATCAAAAATTGTAATGCTGCTAATGGTACTGGGGTTTCCGGCACAGGTAATATCTCAGGTAATAACCGTTTCCCCCACCCTGCCCACTGCCACCGATGCGGTTGTGGTTACCTTTGACGCCACACAGGCCAGCAGAACCGATTTATTAAACTACACTGGTGATGTATATGCACATGCCGGGGTTAAAATTGAAGGATCAGATGATTGGCAGTACGTTATAGGATCGTGGGGAAACAATACAACCCAACCGAAGTTAACAAGAACCGGAGCAAATACATATACCCTGTCCATTTCACCAAGTATCAGGGAATTCTACGGAGTTCCGGCCGAAACTAAAATTACACGGCTATGCTTTGTATTCCGTAGCAGCGACGGAAGTAAGCAAACTGAAGATATATTCTACGATGTTTATGAGCAGGGACTCAATGTAAGTATTACTAATCCAACCCAAAATAAACCCATTTATGAGCTAAACGACAACTTCGACATTACCCTTGAAGCGAATAACTCCACAAGTCTAAAACTTTTAATAGATAACATTGACGTTCAAAGCACAACAGAATCAACTATCACCTACAGCTACACTGCCTCAACCTACGGTAAACATTGGTTTAAAGCAATAGCTTCGGACGGAACTACAACGGTAGCCGATTCAGTATATATTGTTGTACGAACACCTGTAACCACTGCCGAACTACCAGCAGGAATGAAGCTGGGGGTTAATATAATTAACGACCATACGGCAACCTTTGTGTTAAACGACCCACCAGCACTAAAGAATTATGTTTACCTGATTGGCGATTTTTCTGACTGGCTAATCGATGAACAGTATTATATGAACCGCACACCAGATGGCAAATATTTCTGGCTAACTATCGATAATCTGACCCCGGGCACCGGGTACGCCTTCCAATTCCTGATTGATGGTTACCTTAGAATTGCCGATCCATATACAAACAGAACACTAGATCCCAACGATCAGTACATTCCCTCCAGCACTTATCCGGGCTTAAAGGATTATCCCGGTACCCAAACCAATGGAATTATCTCCGTATTTACCACAACACCCGATACATATAGCTGGCAGACATCAAACTTCACCCCTCCCTCCAATGATAAACTCGTAATTTATGAGCTGCATATCCGCGATTATGTTTCGGATGGCTACATCGAAACGGTTACCGACACGCTCAACTACCTGCAAAAGCTGGGTATTAATGCCATTGAACTAATGCCCATCAGCGAATTTGAGGGCAACGACAGCTGGGGATATAACCCCTCGTTCTACTTTGCTGCCGATAAGGCCTACGGTACACCAAATGACTATAAGAAATTTATTGATAGCTGCCACAACCGGGGAATTGCGGTTATCATGGATATTGTGCTTAACCATTCCTACGGGCAATCTCCGTTGGTTCAACTGTACTCAAACTCCGACGGCACTACGCTCGGTTCTCCAACATCAGATAATCCGTGGTATAACGTTACCAGTCCTAACACCACCTACTCGTGGGGATACGATTTCAACCATGAAAGTCCAAGTACCCAGCAATTCGTGGATAGTGTAGTTACATACTGGCTGACTGAATATAAATTTGACGGGTTCCGGTTCGACTTCTCCAAGGGTTTCACCAATACCGCTGGCGATGGCTGGGCATACGATGCATCAAGGATAGCAATACTGGAACGCATTGCCAATAAAATTTGGAGCGTAAACCCCGCTGCCTACGTTATTCTGGAGCATTTCACCGATAACTCGGAGGAGAAAGAGCTGGCCAACTACGGAATGATGGTATGGGGAAACCTAAACGACAGCTACAATGAAGCAACAATGGGTTATGTTGCCAATTCCAACATCACCAACATTGCATATACCGCACGCAGCTGGAATACCCAAAACCTGGTGGGCTACATGGAAAGCCACGATGAGGAAAGGCTCATGTACAATAACCTCACGTCGGGAAGTACCAGTAACCCCAGCCACAACGTTACTCAGCTACCCATTGCGCTCAAAAGGGTTGAGCTGGCAGCCAACTTCTTTATACCCGTTCCCGGGCCAAAAATGATATGGCAGTTTGGAGAGCTGGGTTACGATGTATCTATCGACTACAACGGCAGAACTGGCAGAAAGCCATTACACTGGGAATACTACGGTGTAGATGAACGCAGAAACCTGTTCAATGTTTTTGCTCACCTGAACAGGTTGAAGCAGACCTACGATGTATTCTCCACCAGCTCCTTTGAGTATAGCCTGGCCGGTGCACAGAAGTGGATTAAACTTTACAGTAACGATATGGATGTTGTTATCATGGGGAACTTTGATGTCAATTACGCCAACTTTACCATCGATTTCCCCTATACCGGCACATGGTACGAATACTACGGTCAGGATTCCCTTGTTTTAACATCAACATCAAAAACAATTAATATGGAACCGGCCGAATACCGCCTATACACCTCGAAAAAGATTAACAAAGACGATATTTACGTTGGAATAGATGACAATACGGCAACACCGCTCAACAGCACCGCGGTAAGTATTTGGCCAAATCCAAGTAAGGGCACACTGTACATGCAGTACAACCTTACCAGGCCATCCAATGTTCAGGTTGATATTTACAACCTACTGGGACAGCTGGTATATTCCACGGGCAAGTACCAGTATGCCGGGACTAACACATTGGACATTACGCTTCCCGGGCATTTAAGCAATGGAGTATATATTTACCGGCTACAGGGTGGAAATATAAAAGCAAGTGGAAAGCTATCGATTTTTAAATAATCAATAGCTTTTGCTGGTGGAAGAAAACCTGCCCTTCATTGGACAGGTTTTACTATTTTTGGGAAAAACTACCGATTTTGAAAATCAAAATATTCATACTATTGGTTTTTATACTTCCCGGAATTCTGCATGGCCAAGATGTTACGAATAAGCAGTTCTACTTTAACTCTGTCAATTTCAGGGTAAACGGCGGAGCAATACTTCCGCATGACGACACGCTTAAACCCCTGAAAAAAGGAAATATCCATGAACTTGAAGTCAACGTTACCCTCAACACTACAGGGAGCAAAGAGTGGCATAAACTATACGGACACCCATCGGTAGGAATATCGGCTAAATACATAAACCTGAGCAATCATAGTGCACTCGGGCATTCCGTTGGAGTTTTTCCGTTTATTGCATTCTACCCCATTCAAAAAAATCACTTCTACGCAAATATCCAGCTGGGCATTGGTATTGCCTACGTCACAAGAAAATACAGCGCTACGGACAATCCCGAGAATGTAGCCATATCGTCACCGGTAAACTTCATGGGCGATATTCACGTTGGTATTGGCTATAAACTATCTGAAAATATCGATTTAACAGCCGGAGTTAATGCCACTCACCTATCGAATGGGGCGGCTAAAAAACCAAACTACGGGTTAAATATGGGCAGCCTTGGTGTTGGCGTAAATTATAAATTTAATGCCGCTCGTTCAACGGTTGGTGTAAAATATACCCCCAAAAACCTAACATCATACAAATTAATTTCGGTGTCAGCCGCGGTAAAGGAAGCTGGCGATGCAGGGGGCCCCCGGTATTACCCGATAACCGTTCAGGCGGCCTACCTAAAACCGCTTGAAAAGTACATTGATATTGGGGCATCCCTTGATGTTATATACGATAAGTCTGCTCGATACGATATTCGAAAGAAAAATAAAACTTACCGCTCGCCCAACGACGATTTTAGCGTTGGAACTGCCGCCCGGTTTCAACTTCCGCTGGATAAACTTTCCGCATTCGGCGAAGTTGGAATTTATTTGTACAAACCAAATCCACGGTCGAAGCTAATGTATCAGAGAATTGGATTGAACTACCGCTTAGCTAAAAACCTGTCGGCAGTGGTTGCCCTAAAAACACACCTTAATGTTGCCGACCATGTTGACTGGGGTATGGCAATCGTAATTTGACATGAGTTTGATGTAAAATTCCATCCAGCGTGTTCCTAAGCCTATCGAAGGTGCGCCCTGAACCCGTCAAAACGGGTAGGTTCAGCAAGGTTAATCCGTATTTGGGTTGTAATAAAAAAATGCTTCGGCTTCGCTCAGTTGATGCGGACGCATAAAAAATCGATGAAAATATTACACATTAACGAAATTGATTTTACCCGCTAACGGTTCGGCCAGGATTCACAGGTTAACTGACAGATCAGAAAAGTGTAACATTCTTGCACCACGGGTCTGCATTTCATCCAGGGCAACCTGGCCATCGTTTGGGTTAACGTTAACGGCCCTTACTCCTTCCAGCACAACATCAACGCTAAATCCAAGCGTTAGGGCATCTATCACCGTATTTTTAACGCAGTAATCGGTTGCCAGCCCTGCAACCACAAGATGCTCTACTCCCAAATCATGCAAGGTTGATGCTAGCCCAGTTCCCTGAAATCCCGAGTAAGCCTCACTTTCGGGTAAGCTAGCCTTGGAAACCAAAATAGAAACTGAAGGAAAGTATATATTTTGATGAATCTCGGCTCCTTTTGTCCCGGCAACACAATGCACAGGCCAAATTCCCCCATAATCCCTGAATGAAATATGATTTGCCGGATGCCAGTCACGCGTAAAAATAATTGGCATATCCTCCAGCTCAAACCGCCTTACAAGTTCGTTCACAGTATCAATTATCAGCTCACCATCGTTAACGGCCAATGCACCGTCCGAACAAAAATCGTTCTGCACATCAACAACAATTAATGCTTTCATAATTAATATTTTATGTAAAGTTTACTATTCTTTCCAGCCTGGAGTTTGGATTATACTTACGTCCGGCTTTGGAAATAAGGGCTCCATCAACCTCAACAATATCGGCGGTATAATCGTAGCTACCCTGCACTAAATGGCTTCCCACTCCGTAGGCATCAACAGGAACATCCAGCTCCTCGAACCGGGAAATTCTCTCGGGGTTAAAACCTCCGGATACCACTATTTTAACATGCTTAAATCCTGCAGCGTCAAGAGCAGCACGGAGTAACTCTACCAACCTGGGATTTACGCCTGTTGGAGAAAAGGTACCCATCTGTGAAAAAATTGACTTATCGACAAGGTTCTCCGAGGTATCGAGCCGAACGCCCCATAGTCTATCGCCAAGTGCCCTGGCGCATTCCAGCGATGTTGCAACACAATCGTTGTCAAAATCAACCAGGGCAATCAAGGGTGTTTCAGGGTATGTTTCACCGAAGAGCTGGGCAGCCTTTACCGTATCCCCTCCCGTGGCAGCAATCAGTGCATGAGGAATGGTACCCGACGCTCCCGCACCCCACCATTCACCCTGAGCGTCGGTTGAAATTCCCGAAGCACCTCCGATATAAGCAGCATAGCCATCGCCGCCCTGCACGGCCCAATGGTCGAAACGGGCCGGAAAGTAAAGAACCGTTTTACCCCGGGCCGCATCAACTACCCTACGAACATTTGTGGCAATGCGGGTTCTCCGGGCCAGTATCCCCAGGTAAATTGTTTCCAAATGGGCAAACTGCGCGGCGTTTCCCCGAATGTGCATGACGGATTCAAACGGTGATATCCTAGCGCCATCCCATAGTGCGTGTATCTCCAAATCATTAAAACCATCTACCCAAAGCTTGTCCAACTCCCGAGAAACCATCAATTTTTCCTCCTCGAACCCAAGGTACCGCTCCTTATCGGTCAGGAAAAACTGCCTGGCCTGGCGCTTAAGCTCAATTAACCTATCGAAAAGTTTATATGCCCTGGAATAATCGGAATACTTTCCGCTGGCCACCTTTAGCACCGATATTGCCTCATCAACCCCGCAAAGAACCGCATCCTTTTTTTGGAAAACCTGCATAACAACATGCGGGTTGATGGCATGTGTTTCAAGCACCACCTTCTCGCGCCAGAAATACACATCGCTCCTGTAGCCTCTTCTCAACTCCTGAACCGGCAAATCAAACGTTGTGCTTAATAGTCGTTTTCTCATGTGTACATCAAGTCTATACCCTATAAGGCTATCTCGTTAGAATCTCTCTTTTGAATTACCACACCAACTACTGCAACCTTGAAGGCTTTGCCGTTGACCGCATTTGACTCTATGGTTACCGTTCTGCTAATCCGCTGCGGGCGAGGTTCAATTCTAAACTCAACCCTTATTACACCAATTTTACCGGGAAGAATTGGTGTTCTTGGCCATTCCCTAATATTGGTTCCACAGCATCCTGTCACATTCTTCAGTATTAGCGGTTTATTTCCGCTGTTAGTAACCCTTACCTGAACTTTGCCGTTTTCATCGGACAAATCATCCAGCAATATGTTACCAAGGTTAACAGAATCGGCCACCACAATGAAAGCACCATCGAGCCTATTCTGTTTATCTGTGTTTTCCTGCTGTGCCATTGATAAGGCTGGCAGGGTCAGCGCTGTAAGTAGCAAGCCAAGATACTTCATACGATTTTTTAAATTATTTAACCAAAGTTAAACTAAACTGTTTACTGTACTAAGCAAAAATAGCTAATATTGACCTTCATCAAAAAAACTTTACAATGATTAACTTTTCTGATTTTAGCGCGGTGATATTCGATATGGATGGGGTAATTGTTGATAACCAGTGGTACCACCTGAATGCCTGGAAAATCTTTTGCAAGAAGCACGGGTTGGCATTCGACGAAAGCACATTCAGGGCCAACTATTTTGGCAAAAGCAACCACGAAATTATTTGTGCACTTTACGGTGGCGATTTTTCTCTTGAAACCACGCTAAAACTTGGCAATGAAAAAGAAATTATTTACCAGCAAAATTATATTAGTGCAATTAAACCCTTGCCCGGACTGGTTAAGCTGCTCGAAGATATTAAGCGGGCCAGGAAGCCCGCCGCCATTGCATCGTCGGCACCAATAATAAATATTGACTTTGTGCTAGACTCTTTACGCATCAGGGAATATTTCGATAAGATTGTTGATGTTTCAATGGTTAAGAATAGTAAACCCAACCCGGAAATATACCTGAAGGCGGCCAGCCTGCTGAATGTACCGCCCCAGGAATGCCTGGTTTTTGAAGATTCCCATTCCGGAATTAACGCTGCGCTTGCTGCCGGAATGGCGGTAATTGCAGTTGCAACAACGCATTCCAAGGAAGAGTTGAGCTATGAACTGCCGAAAATAAATAATTTTGAGGAGTTATATAAGGAACCGCAGAAGGTTAAAGAATCATAAATTAGCAATCAGAAAGAAAGCGGCAACTCCGATATTCCCAGGTTACTCAATTTTCCTGATCAAATTCAAATGAAGAAGGGCGGATTATACCGCCCTTTTATTTATTTTTCTTCTTCAGCCGGGGCTTCATCAAATTTTTCCGGATTTTCTGCCTCAACAAGCAAGCTGAGCAAGTTGTACTGCTGAAGCTGGTTATACCATGAGATTATTTTCTTAATATCGCTGGTATAGACTCTATCCCTATCAAAATCGGGTAATATTTTGCCAAAATACTCAACTACAGCTTTCGCATCGGATTTGTGATCAATGGCGGGTTTGCCATCCTCCTGCTCCTGTATTTTTTTCAACACATCGCGTAGCGAAACTTCACCGGAATCGGTAAAAACAGCAATATCGGACAATGCACTTACCTTGGCAGTTACAGGAATGTTTGTTCGTTTCCCGTCGGTCAACGATTCAACTATTATTCCATGACGGCCCTGTGATACAAACCTGAATAAACCCGAGTAACCCGAAATGGAGATTATCTCCTTTAGCGTTGTTTCCATAATTTAGAGACTGTTTAGATTATCGATTCACTGTGACTATATAGTTTTACTCCTGAACAAATCTACCCGAAATTAACCAAAGCATACGTTCGCCCAACGCATAAATGCTGCAAATTACTTCAAAAAGTTGAATTATTAAAACAGTGGTCAAAAAACGTATTTAACAATTGCACAAAAGTTCTACTCTTTCCGGTAGTAGTATTTGGCCCATAGCAGGTAAAATGTTGCCACAATGTTAACAGCATAATTCAACCATAATGGCCATTGGTAATGGTTGGCATTAATATCGTTATACGCTATGTAGATAAACGTAAAAAGCACCCCGAATGCCCACAGCAAAAGGAATAACCAGTTAAAGCTTGAAACATCATGCGTCCTCCAGGTCTGAATTACCTGAGGTATAACCCCAACGCTCAGGATTATATTGCCAAACCAGCCAATTGCTTCAATGGTACTGAACATGGTGGGTTGAATAATTATTAGCTAAACGCCCGTTCCTTTTTAATTTTCTCGTAAGCCTCGTTTACCATTTTAAATTTATGCTCAGCAGCCAACCGAACATCTTCGCCAAGATGGGATACCTTATCGGGGTGATACTTAACGGCCATCTGGCGGTACGCTTTCTTTACTTCATCGTTCGATGCGGTAGGGGGGACTTCCAGTATTCTATAGTATTTATCGTTATCGGGAATAAACATTGCCTTTATTGAATCGAAATCGGCGATGGTCAAGCTCAAGTGTTCCGATATTTCAACAAGGATATGCAATTCCTGCGGGCTAATTTCCCCATCGGCCTGAGCTATTCCAAAAAGGAAATGGAGCAGCTGGAGCCGCGAATGGTAATCGACGTTATCGCGGATTTGGTAGCAAACATCCTTCAACGGAACTGATTGCTTAAGTATATCCCTCAGCAAAAGCATTGCCTCCCTGGCTGCCGATACGCCAAAATTCTTGTGAAAATATTCCCTGACGTACTCCAGCTCCGACTTTAGTACACGTCCATCGGCCTTCATTATTGCCGATGATAGTACAAGCAAGCTTACAATAAATCCATTACGGCTGGTTTCGCCCGTATAAACTTTCGTGGTTGTTTCGGAGCCATCGAATATTGAGCCTATAGCAAAACCAATGATACCGCCAATTGGTCCAAATAGTACCCATCCTAACCCACCCGAAATCCATTTTCCGTACCTTGCCATTGCTTTACCGCTGTTTTAATCTATCAATAATATCAACTACTTGTGGTAAAAGTAAATTAAACCCATCATTTTTAATTACATAATCGGCCATTGCCAGTAATTCTTCTTCGGGGAGCTGATTGCTGACACGGCTTCTCACATCACCCTCTGTAACCTTATCCCTATCCACAACTCTTTTAACCCTAACATCTACAGGCGCAACAACCAGTATGGAAACGTTTACCTGCCGAAAAGCCCCACTTTCAAATAAAATAGCCGATTCCTGAAAAACTATAGGAAAACTGGAATGGTTATGCACCCACGTGTCGAAATGTTTTACCACAGCCGGATGCACTATTGCATTTAGGCGGGCCAGCAAACCCCGGTCATTAAAAGCCAGCATTGCAACCTTCTGTTTATCCAACTTCCCATTGATATATATGTGTTCCCCAAAAAGTTCAGCTATGCTACCAACAACGGCAACGTCAGATTCCATAAGTTTTTTTGCCTCAACATCGGAGCTGTATATTGGATACCCCATTGCACCTATTATACTGCATACAGTAGATTTTCCACTGCCAATTCCACCGGTTACTCCAACCCTTAAGGTCATTTCTGCTTAATAATAAAATCGACAAACTTAGGTTGATAATCAATTCTACCCACGTAGCTGGGGTATTCATCAATAGTAACACGTACCCTGCCATTGGCAATGGCATCGGTGTCGCTAAAATCACAAATTGCCCTGAAATAGTTGGGTTTAAGTGAAAAATACTTACTTATAATTATATTACACTTAAGGGTAACCTTTTCGGGTAAAAGTATAGCTTCCAGGTTTTCGGGAATATTTCTTGGAACAATTGGAACTTCCAGCGTTATTTCTGTAAATTTTTCAACAGGAATTTCCACGCTAATATCGTTATACGAGTATGTTAGCTGTGGAATTGGGAGTAATGGCACTTTAACCTTCGTACGTTCGGCCAGCATATTCAACGTTAAAGGCTTTGTTTTTACCTCACTTACAGTATCAACAACCGATTTTGGCCCGGTAACGGTAATGTTTTCGGGGCTAACCTTTATGGTTCCTGATTGCATAAATTGATTCGCAAATGTAACGTTTAGCTCAGGCTTTACGGGAACAACCTTGTCAACAACGCTGGTCATGCTGAAGAATAGCGTATCGGGTTGAACGTTCAGCAAAACAACGTCCTGATTTAGCTGAGAAATAAAAGACTCAAACTTATCGCCCGTTAAAATAAAATACTCCGAATCGCTGCCCTTCTGTTTCTGTACGCTTTTAAGGTTGATGCGCAGCGGGCCCATCAATGCAAATAGCTTATACCGTAATAAGGTATAACCGTACGCCTTTACTTTACACTGTATTGTCCGGGGCGGTACTCCTGCCACTATTTTACCTTTAGGTGGGTTTACCAGCTGTACTGGGAAGTTAATTGCGGTGGTATATTCGTGGCTCAGCTTGATGAGAAACCATAGAATTATTGAAACAGCAAAAAAGAATAGGAATACCGTGAGTTTCTTGTTTATTCTGGCCTTCTCACGATTTACTACCTGGTTAAATTGGTGGAGTAGCGTAGGATCCAACGTGTAAAAAAATTAAAGGACTCAAAGTAAGTAAAATACAATGAATCCTGTAAAGATAACTATAAAAATTTTTTATTACCTAGCAGGCTGAATATCGCTGGCATCGCGAATGATGGTACTCTTTATAACTTTAACGGTGGTGTTACTATCAATTTCAACCACGGCATACTCCTCCTTAACCTCTATAATTTTACCGTAAATTCCACCGGCAATAATAACCTTGTCGCCTTTTCCCAGGGATTCCTGAAATTTACGGAGTTCTTTCTGACGTTTCATCTGCGGACGGATCATGAAAAAGTAGAAGACTACTATAATTAACCCGAACATAAGAAAGGTCATCCAAGGATTTGCACCCGGTTGTTGCTGTAACATCACAAAAAGTAGTGTTTTCATATCAAAATAATTTAGTTAGTTACAAATTTGAGTTAAGAAGTTGCAAAGGTATAATTTATTTTAATATTGCCCCAAGAGTGATAAGCTGTACGTATCTTTTAAGCTTTTCGCACCAGTTCTGCCAGCTGCGCATTGCACGGCCTTTCCATTAGCTGCCATTGCCTTCAACAACATTGGCTTTAATGGTTACAGATTTTTCGTTAATTATAGAATTAGTCCTTAGGGCTACAGACTTATACTGCGATCCGTACCAACCCGTACTGTTAAATATAACCTCAACGGTTCCCGTTTCACCCGGTTTAAGCAGCCTCCTGCTTACCGTTGATTTGGTGCAACCGCAGCTGGGAATTACATCCTTGATGAGTAAAATGCCATTCCCCGCATTTTTAAACATAAAAGTGTGTGACACAATTTCGCCCTCGTAGATGGTCCCAAAATCAAAAAAATCTTCTATGTACTCCAAATCCGGAACCGAAAGGCTATCGCCTGATTCCCGGACACCCTGGCTACTGTTGCTTTTACTACCACATGATAGCAAGCCCATAAATACTACTACGGCAAAAGCATGGAAAAATCGTGGACTCATAGCAGAATTAATTGGTATTGGGCCGGTCAAAGTTCATAGAATCATCACCTGGCAGGCTTAGCCGGATATCATCCTCACCAACCAGCCCCCGTCCCTGCTTTACCACCAAGTTCTTTTTTCGAAGTGTTGCTATGATTTTATCCAAGATGCCATTGATAAAGGTGCTGCTCTGGTCGGTGCTGTAGTATTTTGCAATTTCGATATACTCATTTAAGGTAACTTTCACCGGAATAGATGGAAATTCCACAATTTCAGTAATGGCCATTTCCATAATTAAAATATCCATCCCGGCTATTCTGTCCACCTCCCAGTTTTGCGTGTACTCCTCAATTAGCTTAACATTATCGGCATGGCGAAGTACAACTTTCCGGAGAAGTATTTTGACAAAATCGATATCCTCATCGCTACGGTACATGGGCATTAGCGGCGATGTACTTGGGGCTGCTTCATCAATTCTCTTTACTGTTTTAACCGCCATGCTGAGCATGAACTCCAAATCATCGTTCCAGTAAATGCTTTGCTCTTCCAAAAAACTACTGAAATCATCCAAATCGTCCAGCTCGTGCTGCAAAAAATTTAAGACCAGCTGTTTATCATCGGTATATGAAATACTCTCGGCATTCATGTACTGTTCATAGTAGCCCGACGAGATAAACTTCTGGTAAATAACTTTTATAAGATCGGGGTGATGCCTCCAGCTCAGGCGATGTTCCTGCGAAAAACGCACAAGGTTTTCGTTGTGCCGTAGCTTGTCTATCACGCTATTACCAACAAACCTGGTGTTGGGGTTCATGTCTTCCTGGGTGGGTCGAAATTTTTGCCTGCCCAGGTCTATCCTGTTTTGGGCATAATCAGCCAGCTCCTCGGGGAGCATGAGCAGTAAATGGTAAAGCTGATAGGATTTTTGAATACTAAAAAAAAGCTCTTTTTCAAGATTGTTAAGCGAATCGTTTTCGCTTCTAAAGTGAGCGAAAAGAACCTGAAGAATTTTTATACGTAGTAATCGTCTGCTAATCATTGTGTAAGAACGTAATATCTTTATAAATTGACGCTACAAAGATACATTCAAATTTTGGAATGAATCAACCCTAAATTCTGTTTAAAGTAAAAAACTGTTAAAATGGCCATTGTAAGCGTTTCGTAAATTTTAATAGTTTGCAATACCAGCAGTATTAACCCCACGGCACAAGAAGTACGTATAACAACAATTAACTATTAAATAGACACTTAAATCATAATATGCATATTTTTTTATACAGTAAAAGCATGGCTGGGTGTAAAAATTTAACAATTTAGTAGTCGTACGCTTACGTATTTTTGTTTAAAAAATTAAGCTAAAGAAATTGTTTAACAATAATTTTTCTATTTTTGAGAGGTTGAAAATTCAAAACCTAACCTAAATCTTGACAAAAATGATGGACGGATTCGACAGCCTAGATGAATTTGAAGGGAACGAAAAGGAAGATATCTTCTCTAAAGTTATTCGAGCAGGAAAGAGGACTTATTTTTTTGACGTAAAGTCAACCCGTAACAGCGATT
The DNA here is from genome assembly GCA_050180015.1 of Bacteroidales bacterium. Taxonomy (GTDB): domain Bacteria; phylum Bacteroidota; class Bacteroidia; order Bacteroidales; family Tenuifilaceae; genus JBFXEO01. The sequence goes on from JBFXEO010000013.1 coordinate 15,280, forward strand.
ACTATCTGACAATTACAGAAAGTAAGAAGCGTATGGGCAAAGATGGTAAGATGTACTACGAGAAACATAAAATTTTCCTGTACAAGGAAGATTTTGAGAAATTTATGGAAGGATTAACAGAGGTGGTAAATTTCATAAAATCGAACCAGGAGGTTACCCCGCGAGCAGAGAATGGTGAATCGGTAGAGTTGGAAATAACCCCCAACGAATTTTCTGGCATAAATTTCGAGGATTTAGAAAAGTAAGCCATTAAAAACCAGGATTTTCCTGGTTTTTTTATATTTCATCGAAATCCATTCCATCGACAGGTTGCTTGTTTATTACCCGGTTAATTTCATCGAGCGTAAGCTGTTTTACGTTGGTTACTACATAGCCGGTACTAATGGGGCATCCTGATTTAACGCACTCATCAATCACGGACTTTACGGATAAATCTACCCGGATATTTACCGGAATCAGCACCGTTGCACAAATAAACCTACCAACAACCTCCACGCTTTCCACCTCAGATTCACTCCTTTTAAACGAAAAGTATATTTCGTCTATCACCAGCTGCTCGTGTGCCTGGGTGAAATCATCGGCTTCGGGGATAAATACAATAAAATAGCGCAGCATTCCCTTTTTGCCACCCAGCCCCGTACTTATAAATACGTTGCTCCCATCGGTTAGTGAGTTAATTACATTGAATCTACTTTCGTTTAGCGCAATAAGAGCCCAATCCCCAGTCTCGTCTGTGGCCAAAGGGATATAGCTCTCTATAATCCTGAAATTAGCAACATCGCCAGCTCCCGCCAGTACAATTAAGTATTCTTTAACCTGGTCGGTGGTTAGCTGGTTACCCAGCAACTCATCGGGACTATAGGTTATTGATTTAACATCTTCCTCCCTAATTTTAGAAGCCATGTTGAAGTAATCCATCTGAACGGCAATATCAATCTTAGCTTCAAGAATGTTAATGTTTTCAGGTGAATACCCTAAAAAATCCTGAATATGCTTAAATATATCGTCGGGAGTTTCCATAGTTTAACCTGTTATAAACGCTCGTTACTGGGTTAACAAAATTCCGTTACATTTGCAAATTAAGTCAATTATACGTTGATATACTATATAAATTGTTAACCGAAAAATTGCCAGAAATATATTTGAATATACTACATGCCTACAGAAATGTCAAACTATGCTTCGATAAACTTACTTCACGCAATTTCATCAATCAGTATTTATCGCAATATCTGCGTGAATTATCGGCCTGTACTGGTAATTCCAACATCCAATCTTCATACAGCTGACAACCGGCGTAAGCCCCGGCAACTTTCTGTATAAATATTTATGTGGGGTTAAACAAAGAACCGTAAAATGAGTTTTATTAAAAAAACTTAAAATGCTTTTATCCGATCTGCAAAACGGCGAATACGGGATTATATCGAAGGTAATGGGGCGGGGGGCTTTCCGCAAACGCATTACCGAAATGGGATTTGTGAAAGGGAAAAGGGTGGTGGTAATAAAAAATGCACCGCTCAAAGATCCGATTGAGTACTCCATTATGGGTTACGAAATTTCGTTACGGCGCAACGAGGCATCGTTAATAGAGATAGTAACGCCCGAAGAGGCAAAAAAAATAATTGAAAAGCAGCTTGACAGTCCGTTAACCACCTATTCCGAACCAGAAATAGTTAATACCGGGGTAAAAGTATCGGGGAAAGTGATTAATATAGCACTCGTAGGCAATCCCAACGCTGGTAAAACAACCATATTCAACAACTTGTCGGGCTCCCGGGAACATGTTGGAAACTATAGCGGTGTTACGGTTAACTCAAAAAATGCGATGTTCAAGTATAAAGGTTACACCTTTAATATAACCGACCTCCCGGGCACCTACTCGTTAACCGCCTATACCCCCGAAGAAATATATGTCCGGAAATATATTCATGATAGCAATCCCGATATTGTTATAAATGTGGTGGACTCATCGAACCTGGAACGAAACCTATACCTCACCACGCAACTCATAGACATGGATGTTAAGGTAATAGTTGCCCTTAACATGTTTGATGAACTGCTGGCACACGGGAATAGGTTTGATTACTCTGAACTCGGCAAAATGCTTGGTATCCCATTTGTCCCAACTGTTGGTTCAAGGTCTAAGGGGCTTGAACGGTTACTGGATAAAACCATCAATGTTTTTGCCGATAAAGATAAAATAACAAGGCATATCCACGTAAATTATGGAAGTAACCTGGAAGATTCGATAGCTGCAATTCAGAAGGAAATCAAAAAGAACGATACCCTTACCGTAAACTATTCCAGCCGGTACCTGTCTATAAAGCTGCTCGAAAAAGACCGTTTTGCCCATAAAATTCTTGGTAGTGTAAGTAACTACCAATCCATAAAAGCCATTACCGAAAAGGAAATTTCCAAGCTGGAAAGCGTTTACCTCGATGACTCCGAAACCCTAATAACAGATGCCAAGTACGGGTTTATAGCCGGGGCATTAAAGGAAACCTTCAGGGAAGGAACACATCAAAAACGTCAGGCCACGGAAATCATCGATACATTTATCACCCATAAAGTTTTTGGTTTTCCCATATTTATTTTCCTAATCTGGCTTACTTTTTACACAACTTTTACCATTGGGCAGTATCCAATGAGCTGGATTGAAAGCGGAATCAAGTTATTAAGCACTAGCATTAGCAACACAATCCCCGATGGCCCCCTTAAGGATTTACTAATTGATGGCATAATAAGCGGGGTTGGTAGCGTTATAGTTTTTCTCCCGAATATTTTAATCCTTTTCTTCTTTATTTCCCTGCTGGAGGATACCGGGTACATGGCCCGGGCAGCTTTTATTATGGATAAATTGATGCACAAAATTGGGTTGCATGGCAAATCGTTTATCCCGCTGGTAATGGGTTTTGGGTGCAATGTTCCCGCAATTATGGCCACCAGAACTATCGAAAACCGTAACAACAGGCTTGTTACAATGCTTATTACCCCATTTATCAGCTGTAGTGCCCGGCTGCCCGTTTACATTCTCATCCTGGGGGCCTTCTTCCCCAAAAATGCAGGGAACCTCCTTTTCCTTATTTACTTTATAGGAATACTGATTGCCATTACTACGGCCATCCTGCTCAAAAAAACTCTTTTTAGGGCAGATGATGTACCCTTTGTAATGGAACTTCCACCCTACCGCATTCCCACCATGCGTTCAACCATTATACACATGTGGCATAAAGGTTCGCAGTACCTGAAAAAAATGGGAGGCGTTATTCTGGTTGCAGTAATTTTTATATGGACATTAGGGTATTATCCGCGAGAGGTCAATTACTCCAAGGATTACGCCCATACCATTGCCGTAGAAAAGGCTAAATTGCAGAACATTTCATTGATGCCGGCTGTTGATAGTATCGGGTTAGATAGCCTAAATACCAAAATTCACTTGCTTGAACTAGAAATGAAAGCAGAACATCAGGAACAATCGTACCTAGGAAGAATAGGAACGTTCATTGAGCCTGCAATTAAGCCGCTTGGTTTCGACTGGAAAATGGGGGTTAGCTTACTTTCAGGCGTGGCCGCTAAGGAAATTGTGGTTAGCACGCTTGGTGTACTTTACCAGGTTGACACCAATGAACAATCGGCAAATTCACTTGCCGAGAAGCTGAAAAGCGACTCGTTTACATCCGAAAAATCGACAGGTGAAAAAGGTTTTACCCGGCTTAAAGCTTTCGCTTTTTTACTCTTCATACTGATATACTTCCCCTGCGTTGCAGTGATTTCGGCAATAAGGAATGAGTCCGGCTCGTGGAAATGGGCTTTGTTCACCATCATATTCACCACATCGCTTGCATGGCTTGTTGCGTTCACAGTATATCAGGTAGGAATATTAATAATTGGCTAAAATGGTACAGGAAATAATAGTTTATACAATAATTGCCGGCTCCTTAATATATAGCATATCTAGCTTGTACAGAATTTTTGTCCCCAAACAACGACACTACGGAGGCTGTGCAGGTTGTTCGTCATCAGCATGTAGTATTAAAGGGCCAAGGAATGGCTAAAAACAAAAACATTTCACATGAAAATACGTTTAAGCATACGTGTTTAATACAACAATGATTAAGCGAATAATAAACATTACAGTTGCTGGCCTACTTGCAGTGTTGGTAATATTTACATCGAGTGGAGCTACAATTTTTTTGCACCATTGTGCCTGCAGGGGTAAGGCAATATTCTCTATTTACCATGAGGTTGGATGTAAAATGGCCTCTCACTCCTCCTTGGCAGGCGAGTGTTGCGGCTTAACCGATACTAAAATTAAATCCGAAAGTGAAAGCTGTGGGTGTAGTAACGACGAAATATCCATTAAGCTAAACAACAGCACCGTAGTTTCCACATCCACGCCGGTATCCCAAGAATTAGCGGTAATTACCCTGCTCAACCATTATCAGTATAAATTTCTGGCATCAACCTTAATACAGGAAAATAACCTATACAACGAATCGAACTCTCCTCCGCCCCCACGCTGGGGTAAAGAGTTGCTTATCGGGTTCCGTTCGCTTAAATTATCCGGTATCCTTTCATAGTATAGCCTTCGGATAAAAACTCCGAGGCAATTTGTTATTCCCTAATGGGAATAACCTAATTACTTACTACTTATAACCCATAATAATACTATGAAAGTAATGCAAATTACAAAAACACCCATTGTAGCCATTCTACTTTTTATGCTAGCCTTTGCATGGCTTCCGGTTAAATCACAGGAAACCATTCATGGTCGTATTTACGGTAAAAACGAAAAAGGTGAACCTATACCGTTGGCCGGGGCCAACGTGGTATGGCTTGGCAGTACGGAAGGAACTTCAACCAATGCCGAAGGTAATTTTGCCATTAAAACTGTAACGGGAAAAAGTAAGCTTGTAGTCAGCTATATAGGGTACATTTCCGATACCCTTTTGGCTGGCAAAAACGAAATGCCAATTGAGCATACGCTAAATCAGTCCATTTCAATTGAAGGTGTTACCGTATCTACAGCTGCTCCGGGAACTCACTTCCAACGACTAAACCCAATACAAACCCAGGTTATATCGGGCAACGAGTTAAAACGTGCTGCCTGCTGCAACCTGTCGGAAAGTTTCGAAACCAACGCATCGGTTGACGTATCGTACAGCGATGCAATAACCGGAGCAAAGCAAATCCAGCTGCTTGGGCTTGCCGGCATATACACTCAAATGCAATTTGAGAATATTCCCACGCTACGAGGATTAGCATCGGTTTACGGGCTGAATTATGTACCGGGTACCTGGATGGAATCTATTCAGGTATCGAAGGGCACCGCATCGGTTGCCAATGGCTACGAAAGCATTACCGGGCAAATTAATATTGAGTATAAAAAGCCGTGGGAGCAGGAAAAAATGAACCTGAATGTATATACCAATGATTTGGGTATGGTTGAACTTAACTCCAACTACGCCATTGATGTTACCGATGAGGTAAGCACCATGATTTTCTTTCATGGCTCGCATATTGATAGTAGGATTGACCATAACAACGATTCGTTTCTGGATCATCCGCTTACAAATCAATACCATGTATTTAACCGATGGAAATATCAAGGGAAAAAGCTGGAATCGAACGTTGGGGTGCAGTATTTATACGAGGATAGGCTTGCAGGGCAAGTTGACTACCACAAAAATACCGGGCAGGTTGAAGGAAACCCCTATGGAATTTACATCACCACCAAAAGATTCGAAACATTTAGCAAGGTCGGTTACATATTCGACAGGAAGGCCACCAGCGTTGGCTGGATCAACTACTTTACGCTACACGATCAGGGTTCGGATTATGGGCCCAGAGATTACAACGCCAGGCAGTCCAGCTATCACAGTAACCTTGTGTTCATTACATACCTTGGAAATACGAACCATTCCATTAAAACCGGGATAAACTTTAACTACGATAGCTATGACGAAATGTTGGATGGTTATAAATTCGACCGATTCGAAAGGGTTCCCGGTGCTTACGCCGAGTACACCTACAGGTATGCCGAGATGTTCACGCTAATGGCGGGTTACAGAATAGATCACCACAGCCAGTTTGGGTACTTTTCGACTCCCAGAATTCACATAATGTATAAACCGTGGGAGCAACTTTCCATCAGAACCAGCTTGGGGAAAGGATACCATAATCCATCGGCAATTGCAGAAAATAGCAATTTACTGGCCAGTAACCGACAGTTTATATTTGAGGAGTCGCCAAGGTTAGAAAAGGCCTGGAATTTTGGGTTGAATCTTACCCAGCGCTATAAGGTATGGGATAAAAGCCTTACCATCAGTACCGATTACTACCATACAAGGTTTAAAAACCAGTACATTGTTGATACCGACAGAGATGCCACTTCCGTTTACTTTTACAATCTGGATGGCAAATCGTACTCCAACAGCTACCAGCTTGAGGTTAATACCCAGCCCTTAAAGGGGCTTGACCTTACAATGGCGTACCGTATTAACGATGTTAAAACCACCATCAATGGGAAACTACAGCAAAAACCACTGGTTAGTAAAAGCAAGGGGCTCATAACAATTGGCTACAAAACTCCATTGAAAAAATGGCAATTCGACTATACCATTCAGCTGAATGGCAAGGGACGGCTGCCTAACATGAATGGGTATCCTGCAGAAGTTCAAAAGGGGAGAAATTTCTCGGCATATACAACCATGAACTTTCAGATCACAAAATTGTTCCGGAGATGGGATTTATACGCCGGAGTTGAAAACCTGACCGATTTCGTGCAGCATCACCCTATTATTTACCCCAACGATCCTTACAACCCTTACTTTGATGCCTCTCAGGTCTGGGGGCCAATTACCGGGGCCAAATTATACGCTGGAATACGAATATCAACATGGAAATAATGGACTTATAATGTTTAACCCAAATTTTAAAACTATGAAAACAGAAACAATGATTGTAAACAACATGAAGTGCACGGGATGCGTAAATACAGTTAAAGCCGGGCTATCCAACATCCAGGGGGTTGACAAGGTTGAGGCGGACCTACCATCCTCGTCGGTTACCGTATCGTACAACGATGAGAGTGTGCGCAGCACCATCATCAAAAAACTGGAAATTCTGGGTTATTCTGTAAAACGGTAGAACCCGGTTATCCTGCAAATCATTTAAAATTAACAAGTTAAAAACTACCACGATGAAAAGGTTAACATTCTTACTGGTGGGCGTTACGCTGCTTGTATCGACTGCAACGGATAGCTACGCCCAGAAAAAAACCGATAAAACTGTACTTTATACAGTATCTATGCACTGTAAATCGTGCAAGGCAAAAATTGAGCGCGATATTGCCTTTGAGAAAGGCGTAAAGCAAGTTACCGCCTCGCTCGATGAAAAACTGGTTACAGTTAAATACGACGAAACTAAAACCACCCCAGAAAAAATTGCAGAGGCAATCAGAAAGCTGGGTTACGAGGTTAGCGAGGTAAAAGCTGCCGAGGAAAAGAAAAAATCGTAAATTAACGCGAGTTCGATGTAAAATGTCTTCCGGGTGGGCTCCATAGACCCGCCGAAGAGAAGCGAAGTATGGCTTTATTTAAAAATGCTTCGACATGCCCAGCAAGGCTGCAGTGGGGCTTTGATTATTCTTACATTGAACTCGCGTTTTTTAACGTTGTTCTGCCCCTACTTTTTTCAGGTATTTGGGATAAACGTCATCTCTGATCCACTGATAATTTGGCTCCAACGCCAATATATCCTCAAAGGTTTTTGTTGCCAGCGGATAGTTATGTGCTTTTTCGGCTGCCAAGGCCAACTGCGTAAGGGCATTCAAGTACCACCAAGTTTTTGGGGCTTCTCCACCATTCAGGTGTAGCAATCTATCTATAGCCATTTGGTAAAATTTCACGGCCTTCGCGGTGCTTCCCCCCAGAATAAGCGGGGCGTAATGTTCAAAGTTACCACTCTCTATCAGGGCAAATGGATTCGATGGCTCTATTTGCATTGCCCTATCAATTAGCCCCCTGCTCTTTGGCCCAAGGTAGAAGGCCTTAAGCGGGTTGATTGCTATTTTGTAGGCAAGAATTGCTGCTTTTATCGAGATTGCTTCAACATATTCCGGATTTACCTGCAAAAGATGCTCTATGTGATCCTCTGCGCCGGCAATGTATCGTTCTGCCTCAAGTTCATCCTGCTTGCTTAGCAAAAATCCAATTAGTCCGTACTGTGCATGTAGCAGCTCAAATTCAACCCGGGTACTTTTTGAAACATTGAACTCCTGCTCAAGGTCGGCCACAACCCTTGCCCACTCGTCCATGTTACCGGCGGTAAAACATACGTATAGCCTCTCGGCCACATTATCAACATCGTAGCCGACAGTGGCAGAATGCCCGGTAAATGCTAAAAGGGGGGTAACAAGAACAAGCAAAGTGCGACTTACCTTACCGATTAATTTCTCAAGGGTTTCCATCGCCAAACTCTTTTATCGTTTCTCTTCATCCATCTATTTACAATTTGAACCAAGGCATACTGCTGAAACGGAAGCAAAAGGACACTGGTATAAACCGGATGTCCCAGTATATCGGCAGCTAGAGCCCGCGAAACAATTACCGAAAATAGATAGGCAAAAATGAACGGAAACGGGAGTATCAGTAGAACCAGCCAAAAGCCCAACGTTGTAATTGCAGTATAACCGATCATTAACCCAGAATTACCACCAAAATATTCGCAAATAGCAGTGGAATGGGCGGTAACCTGATTGCTGTAAGTGGTTTTTTTTGTGAGGTATATATCAGCTTTTGTACCCACCAGCGTGGCCATTCTGCGCTTCGATGTCCTTATCCGTTCTGCAATACGCCAATCGGAAAGTTCATCGTTGGCAAATTGCTTATACCAGCCATTCTCGCGGTAAATATTTGCCTTAAGCATCATTGCACTGCTGCTTACTGCCCTATTTTTAAAGGGGTAAACCGATAAAATCAACCATTGCAACACCGGAGCTACGGCGCGGTCACCAAAAGATTTTACAGGCTGATAGGGGAATACCGATAGCAATGTCAGCCGTTTAGATTGCATATACGCCAACGATTTTTCAATGAACCCGGGAGAAACCCTAACCTCGGGATCAATAAAAAGGAAGTAATCGCCCTTGGCAACTCGGGTTAACTCGTGCAATACATCATTCCGGGTAAGGAGCCCATTCGGCAATTCTTCAATAAACCGAACCCGGGAATCGGCCTTTTCAAAATCATCAGTAACCTTTCCGATTTCTTCATTGGAATTATCACCGCAAGCTATGATTTCAATATTAGCGTATGTTTGAACTGAAATATCGGTAAAAAGTTGTTTAGCGTCTTCTATACCGGCATTCCTCACCGGAACTAAAACCGACACTAAGCTGTCCCGCAAAACAGGCCGGTTCTTTAAGTAGGGTGGGCTAACATAGTAGTGTAAAACAACTGCTAACCTGTAAAATGCAAGCAGTACCAACGGTAAAGTTAAGTAAAAAGCGACCATATCATTGAGGCTTATCCGTTGAGAAGATTACAAA
>JBFXEO010000014.1:0-24764 GCA_050180015.1 Bacteroidales bacterium
CGCCCTGTGGTTATAGAAACGCAGCAGGGTGACCTGATTGGCATTCGCCAAATGTGCATTCTATCGCTATCGTACGACCACAGAATAGTTGATGGTGCCCTCGCCGGAAATTTCCTAAAGACTATTCGCGATATTCTGGAAAATTTCAACCCCGAAAGAGCCGTATAGCAGTTCTTACATTCCATTGATAGAACAGAATTTGAGATTTATAAACAGTAACGTTTACTCCATCAAATTCTGTGCTGTTTTTATTCCAGCAACCTGCATAACATGCTGTATTCATATAGCTTAAGCAATATAGGGTGTAAAACTAAAATCTCATAGAAAACGTATATATTGTTAAAATACAACCGAATTGACCCTTGGTATTAATTATCGGTAACAAATATTTTACAGGAAATTTTTTAAATAATCCTTTTTATTTGCTTACTTTGTTATTATTCTGATAATTGGATTGTTGTAAGGGCTAAAACGAATATTTTTGGGTTGATAAAGCTGACAGGTATCAATATTACGTTTGATGAGGACTAGACTACTCCTAATACTTATATTTTTACTGCTTTTAAAAAATGTTTCAGGTCAGAAAGACTCTTACTTTAAAAGAGTTTTTGTTGATGCTGAATACTACCTGCTTTACGAGGAATACCGCGATGCCCTGCCCCTGTACCTAGAAATATACAAAGCCTATCCATCCAACAACAATTTAGCCTATAGAATTGGCCTTTGCTACCTAAACACCCCCAACGAAAAAAGTAAATCTATACCCTACTTTGAAAAAGCAATTACCGGCACTACCAACGATTACAAGGAAGGCTACTTCACCGAAACCAAATCACCAACCGAGGCATACCTATACTATGGCAGGGCATTAAGAATCAACGGTGATTTTAACAAGGCCCTCCAGGCCTTCAACACGTACAAAGGGTTACTCAAGAATAACGAAAAGAGCGCAATAAAAATAGCCGATAAAGAAGTAGAATCCATTGCGTATGCCAAGGAAATGCTCTCGAAGCCCAAAAACCATAAAATTCAACCAATTGGTAGAAATATCAAAACCCGGTTCCCCGAAAAAAACCCGCTATCCGACAGCAGCGGGAATATCCTCATATACACCTCTATACAACGATTCTACAACGCCATTTTAATTAGCCAAAAAGAATCGGATTACTGGAGCAATCCGCTCAACCTCAATGCCCAGCTGTACGCCGATGGGGAAATTCACACCGTGGGAATTTCGTCGAATGGCTCCATAATTATACTATCACGCAACGATAACGAAGCCTCAAACCTCTACTACAGCACGTACGATAAAACCAAAAACAAATGGAATCCCATCACAAAGTTTCCCAAGGAGATCAACTCCAAAAATTGGGAAAACTTTGGGTCGCTCTCAACCAATGGCGATACGCTCTACTTCAGCAGTAACCGCGAGGGTGGCTTCGGTGGTTTCGACATCTACATGTCAACCAAAACAGTAGCCGGTGAGTGGACCAATCCTGTTAACCTGGGTAAAAACATCAATACTCCTTTCGACGAGATTGCCCCATTTGTCACCGAAAATTGCCAAAAACTCTTTTTCAGCTCCAACGGACATCAAACAATGGGGGGCTTTGATTTGTTCTATTCCAACAGAACAGCCTCCAGCTGGGATACTCCTAAAAATCTGGGCTATCCGCTGAACACCACCGATGACGATGTTTTTCTTTTCCCCGTTGGCAACGGGAACCGGGGTTATCTATCGAAAATAAACCCAGAGGGTGACGGAGAAGAAGACATATACTATGTTACAATTGATTTCGCTGATAATTAACAAATAGGATTCCCCCATGAAAGTGTATAAATACATCCTGATAGCCATAATCTGCACATTCGCGCTCAGCATAAAGGCACAAACCAAAAGAGAGCTGGAGGAAACCTACCGGGATGCCAATTCATACTTCTACTTCGAAGACTACGAGGAGGCTCTGGCACTATACCTACAAGTATATGCCAGCCAGCCAAACAACGCCAACCTCTGCTATAGAATTGGATTTTGCTACCTGAATATTCCCGGGAGTAAGGGCAAGTCTCTACCCTTTTTAAAACAAGCAGTAAACAACACCACAAGACACTACAGCGAGGAATCCGTAATAGAAACAAAGGCCCCCGTCGATGCAATTTTTTACCTCGGCAATGCTTACTTCTTCAACAATCAAATTGAAAATGCGCTGACAGAATATAAAAGGTTCTCCGATGCAACAAGGGGGAAAGGCAACTGGAATATGGATTACTACAACCACCAGGTAAGTACGGCAAAAAACTCTACCGTACTTAAGAAAACCCCTGTAAACTTCTTACGGTACAATCTCGGAGACAAAGTAAATGACAGGTTCGACAACTACAACCCAATAATTTCAGGCGACGGTAAAACACTTGCCTTTACAACAAAAAGAAGATTTTACCAGGCAATTTTTATTTCAACATTAAACAGCAGCGGAGAATGGAATACACCTAAAACCATAACGCTCGATTTACAGGTAGATGGAAATTGTTCTACCCTCTCGCTGTCGTACGATGGCACCGAGCTATACCTGTTCAAGGACGACAATCACGATGGAAATATTTACGTTTCACATTTCAAAAACGGTATTTGGTCGCCAATGGCAAAGCTGAATAAGAATATCAACTCCGAATCGTATGAAACCCATGCCTGCATTAGCCCCGATGGGAAAAAGCTTTTCTTTACCAGCAACAGAAAAGGTGGCTATGGCGATCTGGATATTTACATGAGTGAACGGTCAACCGGCGATGAATGGGGAATTCCCCAAAATTTAGGCCCCACAATTAACACAAATTATAACGAGAATACACCTTTCATCTCTACAGACGGAAATATCCTTTACTTCAGCTCCGAGGGGCATAACAATATGGGCGGATACGATATTTTTATCTCGCAAATCGATCAGAACGGGGACTGGAGCCAGCCAATCAACCTGGGCTACCCAATAAATACAACCGATGACAATTTATTCTTTTTCCCGATTGGAGATGGGTCTAAGGGGTTACTGGCAACATTTGACCCTGAAGGGTATGGCAACCAAGACATTTGCGAAGTAGAGCTATTCATTCCAAAATTTATGAAGAACATCGTTTCTTCGACCTCATTCTCCGATAGGATACCCGGTAAAGCAACTTACCGGCAGATTGTTGTTGATACGCTAAACACCAACGGAATTGCACTTTTGGACATCACAAACTCCGACATACCTTTAAACCTTGATCCTGAAAAACATTACAAGCTCTTTTTTGAGGGTAAAGGTTTTGATATAAGGGAAAAAGCTAAGTTCAGTGAAAGGATGGTTGCCAGAGCGGAACAGGTACAGGCCGAAAAACTTCCGTCAATAGTGCTACTAACCGATTCCACTGATAACGATACCCTGATTAAGGCCCCTATCATGCACCGAATTAACCTTCTCAAACAATTCTCCGATACAAATATTCGCACCGGAATTGCAAAAAACATAAATGTGCCCGACTCTCAAAGCCAGAATGAATTCCTGCGCGAAACAACTGCCGCGGTAACAACAGACAACAACAATTTACTGGAAATGTTCCTAATTCTAACCCCCGAAAGCTACCAATCTATCCTATCCAAAATACTAAAAAACGGATGGAAATTTGATGTGCCTCCGCTGAACGTTAGAATTATAGAATTCTCGCAGGCCTTCACAACCGATGAAGAAAAAGAAGCCATGGTATCGACCCTTGCGCTATTCGCCGATAAACTCAGCCGCTCCAACATAAAATCGCTAAGTAAACGATCAAAGAACATTGCGGCTATTGAAGCCTCAAACCCGTTCTACTTCTTCTACAACCAACTTATCAACGCTGCATCATCTGAACTTAGCAAGCAGCTAGCCACGGTGCTGGTTAACAATCCAAACATGCTTTCCATCGAGGATTTAATCCGTAACTACCAAAAAGATAACCCCGATGGATATCGAACCCACCTGAAGGAGCTGCTTAGGATACTGGCACAATCGGCAATTGGTGCCTACATAAACCTGCCCGAAAACGAAAAGTTCAACCTATACAACGACATCACTCAGGTTACAGAAGAAAAAACTACAAGGTGGTGGATTCTTATTGCAATGGCGTTTGTGGTAATATCGGGCTTGGGGTACTACATCTTCTCAAGAAAAAACAACAAAAACGAACCGGCCTCTTAGAAACCCCTGAATCCGAAAACAGAAGAAAAGCCCTCCGCTTTGCAGGGGGGGCTTGTTAGATCAAGCTCATATACAGGCAGAAAATTTATTGCTCTATACCCACCGGTTCGTAATGCCAAACCTTACATTTATCGGTACAGGTAACAAGCAATTCACGAATTGTAACCGAAAACAACGGATGAATAAACTCTGGAGCTATTTCGTTGAGTGGCTCGAGAACAAATCTCCGGTAGTGCATCTGCTTATGGGGTACAATCAAATCGGGGGTAAGCATAATTTGGTGGTCATAGAAAAGTATATCGATATCCATGGTTCTCGATGTATAGCCGTTGTTACGCTCCCGCCCCATTTTCGACTCTATGTATGAAATCTCAAGCATTAGCGCAGCCGGGTTAAGGTTGGTGTCAACCATCAGAACCTGGTTCAAAAAATTTTTATCGCTCTCGAACCCCCACGGTTCCGACTCATAAATCGAAGATTGTTTCCGTATTACACCAACACGGGTAGAAATTAGCCGGCAAGTTTCCTTCAGGTTGAATTCCCTATCGCCTAAATTTCCTCCTATAACAAAAAATACTTTAGCCATCAGTCAAATGTTAACGTGTGCAAACTTATCGTAAATTTTGTAAAATTATCGGAATGCTCAAAAGAATTTTAAAGTAATTAATCAACATAAAACCAACTACCTGTAAACAAGCACAAAACGACAGCCCCAGAAATAGCCCCTATTCTATATAATAAATATAGGCCATTCTCCATTTCAGCAAAAAATATGTAATACCACAGGAACCGGGACCCCGGGTATTTCAAAATTTGTCGCCACATAAAAAATCTGAATAATTTTCAGAAAATTCTTAAATTTGATTTTTACACAAAACCGTTTGCACGAGTAATTAACCAAAAAGTTCAACCATGAAAAGTTTCTTTAAACATTTACTAATCACCATACTGGGTGTATTCGTTTCGCTCTTCCTACTTTTCTTCATAATGATAGGGGTAGTCGGCGGCATAATTTCATCGTCGGATAAACCGACACGGGTAGAAAATAACTCAATACTTTACATCGATTTTAACCAGGATATTGTTGACCGTGCAAGCGAAAGCCCTTTCGATGGCTTTGACATTTCAGCCTTTGAGCCGAAGCAAAGCCTTGGGTTAAATAACATTCTTAAGGCTATAGGCAATGCCAAGGATGATCCAAAAATCAAAGGGATATTCATGGAAGTTGATGCCATAAATGCAGGTGCCGCCACCGTGGAGGAAATCCGCGATGCGTTGATCGATTTCAGGGAGTCGGGAAAATTCATCGTCAGCTTTAGCGATACATACAGCCAAAAAGCGTACTACCTAGCATCGGTTTCCGATAACATTTACTTAAACCCCGAAGGAATGGTTGAGTGGATGGGCCTACGTTCCGAAATAATGTTCTACAAGGGTACTCTGGAAAAACTTGGCATTGAGCCACAAATTCTCCGGCATGGCAAGTTTAAAAGCGCAGTAGAGCCTTTCATGCTCGACAAAATGAGCCCCGAAAACCGGGAGCAAACCCTAACCTACATGGGGTCCATCTGGAACCATTGGGTTAACGGCATATCCAAATCACGCGGTATTTCGGTAGAGGAGCTGAACAGGCTTGCCAACAATATGGAGATATTCAGCGGGAAATCGTGCCTTGTAAACAAAATGGTTGACAGCCTAATTTATAGGGATCAGCTAATTAGTAAACTCAAAGCGATGACCGAAACCCCGGAAAGCTCTGACCTTAGTACCGTAACGCTACCAAAATATATAAAGGCACCCTCTGGCACAAAATTCTCGAAGGACAAAATAGCCGTAGTTTATGCCCAGGGCGAAATTGGAATGGGTGAAGGTAACAACGAACAAATTGGCTCCGATGGCCTTTCGCGGGCAATACGTAAGGCCCGTCGCGATAGCACAATCAAAGCAATTGTATTCCGAATTAACTCTCCCGGCGGAAGCGCTTTGGCCTCAGAAGTTATTTGGCGCGAGGTTGAACTCGCCAACAAAGTAAAACCCGTGATTGTATCGATGGGTGATGTTGCCGCTTCGGGAGGATACTACATTGCCGCCCCGGCAACCACCATAATGGCCAGCCCCACCACCATTACAGGCTCAATTGGCGTTTTCGGTGTATTCTTTAACCTACAAAATACGCTCAACAAAAAGTTGGGGATTAACGTTGATGTTGTAAAAACCAACGATCACGCCGATTTCTTTAGCATGTACCGCCCTATGACCGCGGAAGAACGCGCCGTTGGCCAAAAATTCATTGAGGAAACCTACCAAACGTTTACCAGCCACGTAGCCGAAGGAAGAGGATTAACCGTTGAAACAGTTGACGGGATAGGGCAGGGTCGTGTATGGAGCGGTGCCAATGCCAAGGACATCAACCTTGTGGACGAATTTGGCGGGTTAAAGGCAGCCATTAAGCTGGCTGCTGAAAAGGCAAATGTGGATAAATACCGGATTATTGAACTCCCTGAGCTGAAAGACCCTATGCAGGAGTTAATAAGGAACCTAACGGGTGAAGCAAAAATTGCCCTGCTGAAAGGCGAGCTGGGAACTTCGTTCAAGCAGTACAGCAAAATTATAAATATGATCAAAAATCAAGGGGTACAAACGCGTATCCCGTTCGACATTGAAATTTACTAGCATTAACTCATTATGCAACGATAAAAAAATCCTAGTTAATTTATTTTTTCGTTAATTTGTCATCCATTGTTCCGCGTTGGATGACAAATTTTTATGCCCCATGCAAGTATTTCGGTTCATTCTTCTACCACTCTCGTTTGTGTACTGGCTTGCCGTAAAAGTCAGAAATCTCTTTTTCGACATAAACCTGCTAAAAGGGTACAGCCCCGATTTGCCAACCATCTGTATAGGAAATATTACGGTTGGTGGAACCGGTAAAACCCCGCATTCCGAGTACCTCATTGACCTTCTACAAAATCAGTATAAAGTTGGATTGCTTAGCCGAGGCTACCGTCGCACTACAACGGGATTTAAACTTGTTGGCAATACTTCTACGGTAAAAGAGGTAGGAGACGAGCCCCTGCAAATAAAGCTTAAGTACCCGAATACCGTTGTGGCCGTTGATGAGGATAGGGTGAACGGCACGAATGAACTTATTTACCGGTTCCCCGAAATGGACGTTCTGCTACTCGACGATGCGTTTCAGCACAGGTATATAAAACCCGGATTGTCGTTACTCCTCACAGATTTCAACAACCTAATTACACGCGACTTTTTTTTACCCGTAGGTAACCTACGCGATAGCATATCGGAAAAACGCCGGGCGCAAATCGTCATAGTCACCAAGTGCCCGCCAGATTTATCCACAAAAAGAATGAATGCAATTCGCCACGAACTAAGGACATCGCCAGACCAAACCATCTACTTTACCTGTGTACAGTACGGAAAAATTAAACCCATTTTCAACAATGCGGCGGAAACGGTAGAGATTAACAATACTTTAAATGTATTTGCCCTGGCAGGAATAGCAAATACGCATCAATTTTTTGACTATACTATGAAAAACTTCCAAAGTGTTGGGAACAAATCGTATCCAGACCATCATCATTTCACGGAAAAGGAAATAAAATCTATATTTGGCAAATTTTTGAAAAACAGCGCTCAGCAAACGTTGGTGGTTACCACCGAAAAGGATGCCGCCCGAATCAGGTGTTTGGAGCTTGAGCCGGAATACAAAAACAGGCTATACTACCTGTCAATATCCATCAACTTTTTAAACAACGATGCTGTAAAATTTAACAAACAAATACTTAACTATGTTGGAGAAAATTAACCAGACGGTAGCCTACATCAAAAGTAACGTTACCATTACTCCCGAAGTGGGAATCATACTAGGAACAGGACTTGGCGGCTTGGTAAAAGAAATTATCAAGCAGGAAGTTTTAGAATACAAGGACATTTATAACTTTCCGGTATCGACCGTTGAGGGGCATTCTGGCCGGTTAATTTTTGGTGAGCTTGGCGGTAAAAAGGTTGTTGCCATGCAGGGCCGGTTTCACTACTACGAAGGTTACGACATGAAGCAGGTAACATTCCCCGTTCGGGTGATGAAGAGCTTGGGAATTGAGCAGCTCTTTGTGTCGAATGCCAGCGGTGGAGTTAATCCCAACTTTGAGATCGGGGATTTGATGATAATTAACGACCATATAAACTTAATGCCAAACCCGCTTATCGGACCCAATAGCAATGAGATGGGGCCACGATTCCCCGATATGCACCAGGCATACGACAGGGGACTCATGGCACTGGCCAAAGAAATTGCAGCGGCCAATGGAATTAAAGTTCAGGAAGGGTGTTACGTCGGCACAACCGGGCCCACGTTTGAAACGCCCAAGGAATACCAATATTTTAGAATTATAGGCGGCGACACCGTGGGTATGTCAACCATCCCCGAAGTTATAGTGGCACGCCACATGGGCATTCCTGTTTTTGCAATATCCATTATTACCGATTTAGGTGTTCCCGGAAAAATTGTGGAGGTTACCCACGAAGATGTTCAAAAAATAGGTAGCATGGCAGAGCAAAAAATGACCCTTATTATGAAGCAAATGCTAACGAAACTGTGAACTTAACCAATTATCCCGAAAAACCCTGTCCAACTAATAATCCCGACAGGGTTTTTCTGTTACCTTTTAATTCGCATTATTTTTAACCTCCTCGCCCCGAATAATTTCCTTCAGCGTTTTTGCCAAATCGTGAACATTCAGGTTGTCGGCATCTACAACAACTTTGGCTTTTTCGTAAAATTTTTTTCGTTCATCTAAAACCCTAATAATGTAATTGTTCAGCTCCTCCTTGGTTTTACCCCATAACAAAGGCCTATCAATTTTAGAATCGACTAACCGTGAAACCAGCGTGGAAACCTCCATTCTAAGGTATATGGTCATTCCCGCCTTATTCATAAAATCTATACTATTGTAAAAGCAGGACGTTCCCCCGCCCGACGAAATAATGTAATTGCCATCAAACGATGATACTTCCTTAAGTGCCTCATTCTCAACCATTCGAAAGTAATCCTCACCGTTAATTTCAAAAAGCTGCTTTACCGTTCGCTTATTCTTGGTCTCGATATACTCATCAAGATCTATAAACTGAAATCCCAGCATGTTGGACAACTCCTGGCCTGCGGTAGTTTTTCCGCTGGCCATAAAGCCAATAAGGTATATTTTCATATCTCGCAATTAACGTATTCTATGAGTAGTTAAAATTATATAATAATTGAAAACCCCCATTACCTAACAAACAAATTTACATAAAATAAGCCTCCGATACCCCTTAAACTAAGGTTTTACTGTTGATTTTGACTTCGTTTTTTGTAAATTTCCTTGTACTATAACGCACGTTGAGTATAGCATATAGCTCTGAGTCTGGGGCAATGTTAAACCGCAATTTTCTAGGCCGGGTAAGCTGGCCGTTATTGCGGTTCCCCGGAAAAGATAATGGTTCCGATGTTGGGCGAATTCACTACTACAGGCTTACGCATTAAACCATTTACCACGGTTGAGGTCTCCGTTGACCGGATATTGAACCAATAAATGTTAGCATAAACCAACCTACAACCGTTATGATCACTACATATCTAGGGCCATTTGCTCTGCCGACGGATCGTTATCGGGGGTTTCGTCAACAATAATCTCGTCTTCCTCTTTAAACGCCGATGCTTCTTTTTCCAGGGGTTCAACAAACTCAATCTTTTTAATATCGTAGGTCGATAACCGTTTCCCTTTTGCCCTGTACCCCTTTACTGCGATAAAGGCATCAACATCAATTTTCTCCAAATTGCGATGCGCATGTTTGCCTCCAAATTTAAGTTCAATACATGGATAGATATTACTATTCAAGTTTACCAGGTACGATTTGTCATCTTCCGGAATAAATACCTGGGTTTTCTCCGTGGGCTCAAATCGGAATCGCTTTAAGTAGAAATACTTTTGCTCTCCATCGAAATATACCGCCGAAAAGATTTTGTCCGGATCGTACTTTTCAACCAGGAATGGCTCTACATCGAACCTCAGCGAGTATTCCGTTCCCGCCAAAAAGTATGTTCCATCGTTGGTAACAATAAGAATTTTTTCATCGGGTAAAAATTCTCCCAGGCAGATACCCTTGCCCTCGCTATTTAACCGAAGTACCTCATTGTCGAACCAAACTTTTTGTCCCTCAACTGCGGCGGCCATCTTCTCCTTCATCTGAATTTTATGGATAGCATACCGGGTAAATATATTCCCCTGCGATCCACGACCCTTCACTGCAATTTGGCTAAAATCCAATTCAAGAATTAGGTTACGCAAACGGGGACGAGGTTTTAGGAATACCTTCAGGATCTCGGTTTCACCGTTTAGATTTGCACTAAAGTAAAGTACCTGCGAACCGGGCGTTCCCCTGGTAATATCGTACTCCTTATCGCGCGTTGTACCTGTTACAGCGCAACGTTTCATCATAATATCGCCGTTAAGGCCATCCCGATACAGAACGTTGTATATTGTACGATTGTCGTTCTTTTTGTAAACAGCTACGTGGAGTATGTCTTTCCCGACAAAAGCTTTTTCCTGCACTTTTTGAATGTAGTATTTCCCATTCCGTAGGAAAACAACTATATCATCGATATCGGAACAATCGCAAACATACTCATCCTTTTTAAGTCCGGTGCCAACAAAGCCTTCAACCCTGTTTACGTAGAGTTTTTCGTTGGCAACCACAACCTTTGTGGCAACAATACTATCGAAGCTGCGAAGTTCAGTCTTACGTTCGCGTCCCTTTCCGTACTTCTTCTTAATCTGCTGGTAGTAATTAATTGTATATTGAACGATATTGGCCAAATGATCTTTCACCTCCTCCATCTCGTTCGCAACGGCAAGAATATGCTCATCGGCCTTTTTAATATCAAACTTGGAGATTTTGCGGACGGGTTTCTCGGTTAACTTTACTAAATCCTCCCGGAGAATTTCTCTGCGAAGCAATTTGCGGTATGGATCGAAACCTTTGTCAATGGCATCTATAACCATTTCCCACGTTTCGGTATCCTTTTCCAGCTCATGGTAAATTCGTTTTTCAAAGAATATTTTTTCGAGCGATGAGTAATGCCAATCGTCCTCCAGCTCCTTCATTCTAATTTCCAGCTCCCGGGTCAGCAGCTCCTTGGTTTTACCGGCCGATGCCCTAAGTATTTCCTTAACACCCATAAATCGGGGCTTATTCTGATAAATTACGCAGGAGTTGGTTGAAATGGACATTTCGCAATCGGTAAATGCATATAGCGCATCGATTGTCATATCGGGATTAGCATCGGGGAAAAGGTGAATTAGGATTTCAACGTTCGCCGCGGTATTATCGTCAATTTTCCTAATTTTAATCTTCCCTTTTTCGCTGGCCTTTACTATGGACTCAATCAGCGATGAGGTTGTTTTCCCGAATGGAAGTTCGGTGATGGCAAGGGTTTTACGATCGACCTTTTGAATACGGGCCCGCATTTTAACCGAACCTCCCCTAATGCCATCGTTATAGCGGCTACAGTCGGCAAAACCTCCGGTTGGGAAATCGGGGTAAAGCTCAAAGGTCTTGCCCTTTAGGTGATCAATAGAGGCATCAATTAATTCAATAAAATTGTGCGGTAAAATTTTTGATGCGAGGCCTACCGCAATACCTTCAACTCCCTGCGTAAGCAGCAATGGGAATTTAACGGGTAGCGTTACTGGCTCCTGGTTACGGCCATCGTAACTGAGCATCCACTCTGTGGTTTTTGGGTTAAACACCACATCGAGTGCAAACTTCGAGAGGCGTGCTTCGATGTAGCGTGGTGCAGCAGCACCATCGCCAGTGAGAACATTTCCCCAGTTTCCCTGGGTATCGATAAGTAAGTTTTTTTGGCCCAGCTGAACCAACGCATCGCCGATGGAGGCATCGCCGTGGGGGTGGTACTGCATGGTGAAACCAATTACATTGGCCACCTTATTGTAACGTCCGTCATCCAAGCGTTTCATTGAATGCAGGATACGTCGCTGAACGGGTTTCAATCCATCGTCCAAATGCGGAACGGCGCGTTCCAGTATTACGTACGAGGCGTAATCCAAAAACCAGTCCTTGTACATACCGGTAAGGTGGGCTTTTTTGGCTCCATCTCCGGTGAGCTTTTCAATTTTGGCGTGTAACTCGGGGGAATTATCTTCGTTTTCTCCTTCGGTTAAAAGTTCATCGGCATCAAAATCATCCAATCGCATTGCTTATCCTCAGTTTCAAAAAATTCAAACTAACGTGGTGGTCACGCAACCAGGTTATTGTGGAACTCATTGACCCCAACAGCGGCTTCATCATTTTTATTCACTATTCTATCCTCTTCTATAATATCCTCTTCTATTCTTAGGTTATTAATGATGAAGTCCTGGCGATCGGGGGTGTTTTTGCCCATATAAAATTCCAACAAATCAAATATCTGATCATCTTTTGTAAGGCGCACAGGATCCAAACGCATATCCTCGCCAATAAAATTTTTGAACTCATCGGGCGAAATCTCGCCAAGGCCTTTGAATCGGGTTATCTCAGGGTTTGGGCCCAGCTCCTTAATTGCTTTTTCTTTTTCTTCGGGGGAGTAACAGTAGGCTGTTTTTTTCTTGTTACGAACCCGAAACAGCGGTGTTTGTAGTATAAACAGGTGCTCCTGACGGATTACCTCTGGGAAAAACTGAAGGAAAAAAGAAATAAGTAGAAGTCTGATGTGCATTCCATCCACATCGGCATCGGTGGCAACCACTATTTTGTTGTAACGCAGGTTGTCCATGTCATCCTCAATATTCAGGGCCGCCTGAAGAAGGTTGAACTCCTCGTTTTCGTAAACAATTTTCTTGGTTAATCCATACGTATTAAGCGGTTTGCCCCTGAGTGAGAATACCGCCTGCGTATTCACATCGCGCGACTTGGTAATGGAACCACTAGCAGAGTCACCCTCGGTAATGAACAGGGTTGATCTATCGGCACGCTGCTCGTTGGTGTTATAATGAATACGGCAATCGCGCAATTTCTTATTGTGGAGGCTAGCCTTTTTAGCCCGTTCACGGGCTAATTTCTTGATACCCGATATGGCCTTACGCTCCTTTTCCGACTCTAAAATTTTTTGTAAGAGGATTTGAGCCGTTTCGGAGTTTTTATGCAAGTAATTATCAAGTGAGTTCTTTATAAAATCACCGATGAACTTAGTTACCGATGGTCCGTCGGGCCCCATGTCCTTGCTACCAAGTTTAGTTTTGGTTTGCGACTCAAACACAGGATCCTCAACTCTTACGCTAATTGCACAGATAATGGATGTGCGAATATCGGATGGGTCAAAATCCTTGCGGTAGAACTCGCGTATGGTTTTGACGTAGGCCTCGCGGAATGCGGAGAGATGAGTTCCGCCCTGAGTTGTATGCTGCCCGTTAACAAAGGTGTAGTAATCCTCGCCATATCCACTTCCATGGGTAATAGCAATCTCAATATCTTCACCTTTTAGATGTATTACTGGGTATAGGGGCTCACCGGGTAGGTTCTCATTCAAAAGATCGAGCAAACCATTCTTAGAAACAAAATCCTTCCCGTTAAAATTGATTGTCAGATTTGTATTGAGGTAGCTGTAGTTTCTTAACATGGACTCAATGTACTCCTCGTGGTACTGAAACTTACCAAAAACAGTATCATCGGGGGTAAACTCCACCATAGTTCCATTGGTATCGCCATTGGATGGGAAATCGAGTTCGCTGACCAGCTGACCAGCAGAGAATTCAACCTGTTTCGCAACTCCATCCCGCACACTCTTAATCAGAAATCGATTCGATAGTGCATTTACAGCCTTTATACCCACGCCATTCAAGCCCACCGACTTCTTGAAAACCCTTGAGTCGTACTTGGCCCCGGTGTTCATTTTGGAAGCAACATCCTTCAGTTTTCCTTGCGGGATACCCCTGCCGTAGTCGCGCACCGTTAAGGTAAATTCATTTAAATTGATATCGATACGTTTCCCGAAACCCATCATAAACTCATCGATGGAGTTATCGAGGACTTCCTTTAGCAGGATATAAACACCATCGTCGGGTTGAGAGCCATCGCCCAGCTTTCCAATGTACATACCCGGACGTTTACGGATATGCTCCTGCCACTCCAGCGTTTTAATGCTCTCCTCTGAATAACCTGTACTCATAATTTTCTAAATTCAAGACCTCAGACACAAGGCTATAGAGTTAAATCCAGCAACTTGTATCAATATATAGTACCTAACAAAAGACACTTTAGATTTTACGATTGCAAAATTAAGGATAAAATGATGCGGTTTACTTTTTTCTATCCCAATAGATATTAACAGGTGCAATGGTTTTATAAACTGACTGACATTAAGAAAGCTAACAGCTATCTGCCCATAACCGGCTAGCGGCTGATGGTAAAATTAAGGAGACTGCAACTTTAAGCGCTGCGCATTTAACAATGATGCAAAACTTATTGATTACTTTTGTTGACCAGAACTTCATATCGATACCGTTAGCTACAGGGATGGAACAAAATAGAGATTTTGGGAAAGAGTTTACGTTTAACACATCGAGGAGCGGTGGCCCTGGCGGACAAAACGTGAACAAGGTGAGCACGAAGGTTGAACTTAGGTTCAACGTTATTGAGTCCGTATTGCTACGGGCCGATGAGAAAGAAATCATCCTAGAAAAACTTGGGAATAAAATAAACAAGGATGGTGAGTTAATTTTAGTTTCACAGTCGGAGCGGTCGCAGCTGGCCAACAAGGAGAAGGTGATTGAAAAATTCTACAATCTTTTAAGCAAAGCACTCTCTCCTAAAAAGGAGCGGAAACCTACAAAGCAAACCAAGCAATCAAAGGAGAAGCGACTTCAAAAGAAAAAAGTAAATTCCGAGAAGAAAAGTCGGAGAAAGCAAGTTGATATTGACACCAAACAGTAAACACAAAACATCAGCTTAAACCGAAACGCCATGTATCTGGTTCAAGTAACCTACATCAAACCAATTCAGGATGTTGACAGTCACCTTGCCAACCATCGCGCATTTTTAGACAATTATTACAAATCAGGAAATTTAATTTGCTCAGGCCCACAAAATCCCAGAGTTGGGGGCATAATTGTCTGTAACTTTCCAAACATCGATGATGTTTGGAATTTCATTCACAAAGATCCTTTTTTCATAAATGAAATTGCAGCGTATAAGGCGATTGAGTTTAACCCGGTGAAATACGCTACGGGTTTTGAGCAGTTCTTAAAGTAGGATAAATCACGGCTTGTTTACTTCACTATTGGCTATTTTTGACCTAACATGATTTACAACATCAGCGGGTAGCGAAAAAAATTGTAGGTTTGCAATCATCTATTCGAAAGCAAAATACTACAGTATGGCAGCAAAACCATCAATCCCCAAAGGAACCCGCGATTTTGGCCCCGAGCAAATGGTTCGGCGTAACTATATTTTTGACTCCATTCGTCAAGTATTTAATTATTATGGCTACCAGCCAATTGAAACGCCTGCAATGGAAAACCTCAGCACTTTACTGGGGAAATACGGCGAAGAAGGAGATAAGCTACTTTTCAGAATTCTTAATTCAGGAGATTTTATTGACAAGGTTGATATAAATAAAATCAAACCCGGAAGCTCAAATTCAATTGCGTTAGATATTAGCGAGAAAGGTTTACGGTATGACCTAACCGTTCCTTTTGCCCGTTTTGTCGTGCAATATCAAAACGACATTAATTTTCCGTTTAAACGATACCAAATCCAACCTGTTTGGCGTGCCGATAGGCCCCAAAAAGGCCGTTACCGCGAATTTTACCAGTGCGATGTTGATGTAATTGGCTCCAACTCGTTGTTCAACGAAGCGGAATTGGTTTTAATCATCAACGAGGTTTTCGAAAAACTAAAAATTAAGACAATTCTGAAACTCAACAACCGCAAAATTCTTAGCGGAATTGCCGAGGTAATTGGTGAATTACAAAGGTTAACCGACATTACCGTTGCCATTGATAAAATCGAGAAAATTGGTTTGAATGCCGTTAACGAAGAACTTCGTACCAAGGGTGTTGCCGAAGAAGCAATTGCTAAATTGCAACCAATAATCACATTGAGTGGCACAAATGCTCAAAAGTTGGATACCCTCAAAAATATTCTTGCCACCTCAGAGATTGGTATAAAGGGAATTGCGGAGATGGAGGAGCTATTCGACTACATCAACCAATCAGGAAATTTAACAACCACAGTAGAACTTGATTTGTCGTTAGCGCGCGGATTGAGCTATTACACCGGGGCAATATTTGAGGTAAAAGCCGCCGATGCTGAAATTGGCAGCATTTGCGGCGGTGGCCGTTACGATGACCTAGCTGGAATTTTTGGCTTGAAGAACCTCAGCGGTGTCGGAGTTTCGTTCGGTGCCGACCGTATTTACGATGTAATGCTTCAGCTAAACCTTTTCCCCGAAAGTTTGCTTGCATCGACCCAGGTGATGTTTGCCAACTTTAGCGGTAAGGAGGCCGCATATTGTCTCGGGGCAATTCGTGAGTTACGAAATAATGGCATTAGTGCAGAGCTGTATCCCGATTCGGCCAAAATGAAGAAGCAGTTTGAATATGCGAATCGTCGCAAAATTAAATTTGTAGTCATTGCCGGTGAAAGCGAGGTTCAGAACAAGCTGCTATCGGTAAAAAACATGGATAACGGCGAACAGATTTCAATTGCCTACAGCGAAATTGCAAATTATATCAAGCAGCATATCAAATAAAATCAACCTAAAATTCATGATTAAAGTACACCAAATATCGCCTAAGCCTTTAACATGGGAGCTGATAGATGATACTATCCATAGCCAATACAAGCTAGAACTTTCCGACGAGGCCATTGCCCTGATTAGTAAGTGCAGGAATTACCTTGATGCCAAAATGGAAAACGAAAGTACTCCAATATACGGCATAACAACAGGATTCGGCTCGCTGTGCAACAGAACCATATCCAAGGAAGAATTATCGCAGCTGCAGAAGAATTTGGTGATGTCGCATGCGTGTAGCACCGGCGAAGAGGTATCCGCAGAAATTGTAAGGTTGATGCTTTTCCTAAAGGCACATGCTCTTTCGTTGGGTCATTCCGGTGTCCAGGTTGTAACCGTTCAGCGAATTCTTGATTTTTACAACAACGGTATTCTTCCAGTAGTTTACGATCGTGGTTCGCTTGGTGCATCGGGCGATTTGGCCCCGCTTTCGAACCTTTTCCTTCCATTGATTGGAATGGGCGAAGTTCGCCATAATGGTACGATAAGGACGGCAGAGGACGTCCTAAAGGAGATGAACTGGCAACCAGTAGAACTTTGCTCCAAGGAAGGATTGGCCTTACTTAATGGAACCCAATTCATGAACTCCCATGGGGTATATGCTATGGTTAAAGCATTTAAAATTGCGAAACTTACCGATATTGTTGGAGCAATATCACTTGAAGCATTCGATGGTAGAATAGATCCATTCCATCCAAACATTCAAAATGTTCGCCCACATCCGGGACAAATGGAAACGGCAAAAAATATTAGAAAGATACTAGAAGGAAGCGAGCTTATTTCCCGTCCCAAGAAACATGTGCAGGATCCATACTCATTCCGCTGCATGCCCCAGGTACACGGGGCTTCAAAGGATGCCATCAATTACGTTGCCGGAGTTTTACTTACCGAGATAAATTCCGTTACCGACAATCCGACAATGTGGCCCGATGAGGATTTAATTATTTCCGGAGGAAACTTTCACGGGCAACCGCTGGCAATCTCGTATGATTTTCTGGCAATCGCACTATCGGAGCTTGGGAATATCTCCGAACGACGAATTGCACAGCTAATTTTAGGTCTTAGAGATTTACCGGAGTTTCTTGTTGCTAATCCCGGCTTAAATTCCGGCTTAATGATCCCTCAGTACGCTGCAGCGGCAATGGTTAGCCAGAACAAGCAACTCTGCACGCCAGCATCGGTCGATTCAATTGTTTCGTCAAACGGACAGGAAGACCATGTGAGCATGGGGGCAAATGCGGCAACAAAACTCTTACGTGTGGTTGATAATGTAGAGCGTATTATAGCCATCGAATTACTTAATGCTGCTCAGGCTTTAGAGTTCAGAAAACCCGCTAAATCATCGCCATATATTGAAGAATTTATGGTAGAATACCGTAAGGTGGTTCCGTTTATTGGTGAAGATAAAGTTATGTACAAGGAAATAGAAAAAACGGTAGAGTTTATTCGTCAAGGAAAATTCGGAAGGTAATTAATTCGCCAAATAAGAATTCTCGATTTATTTTGTCGGGGATTCTTATTTTAGTTTATCTCTACAAGTTCTATGGGTAATTTTATCACCTGCTGTAAATCTCTTCCCCAATCGCGCATATCCGTATCGCCCAGCTCGTAATGGCAAACAATCTGAACCATTAAGCCCCTGGAATGGGAATCTTCGAGACGCTTGAGCAATGTTCCAAGATGATGCTCCGAGCATCCGTTTATAAAGGTCAGGTAAAAATGAACTGTTAAAATTGTTGGATTATAGTCCTGGGTGTAAGCCTCCAGCCATCGCAAAATTGGCGCAAAAAACGACAGGGGATCGCTGGAAATAAGGTTCCCGGTCATCGAAATTTCGCCTTGTTCTTTCAAACAATTAACCTCTGGAGTTTCTGTTGTGGCCGGAATATGCAAATCTATTAAATCAACAACATCTTTTCTTGGAACCATAAACCAATGATAATTTGTCTGCAACAAATGTAAAAAAAAGTTGATACAATTGTTTGTTCCCGAAAGGTTTCAGAAAAGAAAATTATTGCTTCCCTTCCTTGCCAGATTCTTTAACCTTTTGCAGAAGGTAGTTCTTGAATTCATAGTTTGCCTGGTAGAGCAAAAGTATTTTACGGGGGGGTAAGATCGCCTTTAGCCTTACATTTAGCTCTATCAGCAAATCGGCTTCCTGCTTATGGTAATTCACATATTGGTTGGTGTAGGCAGTGAGTTCCTGCTCCGAAAGGCTATCCAGCTCCTTTCCATACTGCTCTACAAATGCTCTTCGTTCATTTAAAACGGCATCCTTTTTCTGCCAGTAATCATCATAAATTGGCCAAAACTGTTTTGCCTCCTCGCTGGTTAAACTGAGCTTGTTAGTAATAAATGCCACCTTTTCAGCCTTTAGCGCCTTTTCCGTTTCGGTTTGAGCCGAAATGGTAAAACTGCAAATCAGGAGGAGGATAAAAGTTACCAGCTGTTTTCCCTGTGTCATGGTTCTATCTCCTCTTTTTCCTCTATAATTGTAATGCAATTGTTGCTTCGAACATAGTAATGCCGGAAAATATCATCTTTTGCCCTTGCAATAGAATCGTTAACGCGCCTGTCCTCAATTGCTTGGTATAAATCAATATCTTCAAAATCGGTAATATTACGGCTAACTATGTTTACATAATCCACACCCGAAGGGGTTGCTGGATTTTTTACTAAGGGTTGGGCCATGTAGTACCCAAAATATGCTATAACAGCCATAAATGCAAAGCCGGCAGCAAATGCCAGCTGGGACCGGAATGCAAACAACCACTTTACAGGAGTAGCCTGCTGTTTATGTGCCTGAACTATTATCTCCTGCACTCTACCGGGCAAACTATCAAAATAACCCTCGGGAACAGAAAAGGGTAATTCTTTTGTCCCGGTAAACCCATCCAAATCTATTTTTTTCTTGTTACTCATATCAAGGGAAATATTCTGAAATTATGATGTTACAACAGTAAAATGGTTTAATCTTCCTCCATGTATTTTTCTATCTTTTTGACGGCATGGTGGAATGATGCCTTAAGTGCTCCAACAGTGGTACCCAGTATGTTTGATATATCCTCATACTTCATTTCATCAAAATATTTCATATTGAAAACGACCCTCTGCTTTTCCGGAAGTTTTAGCACTGCCTTTTGAAGTTTTAGCTGCAACTCATCGCCATTAATGTAGCTGTCCATTTCGAGCGTTTTGCCGAGTTGCTGTTCAACATCAACAAGGGGTAAAAGATACTTTGTTTTCTTTTTCTTAAGAAACGTAAGTGCTTCGTTGGTAGCAATTCGGTAGAGCCAGGTAAACAGCTGGGAATCTTCGCGAAAAGATTCCAGCCCACCCCAAACTTTTAAGAAAGTATTCTGGATAACATCGTCAGTATCGTCATGGCTGATAACAATTTTACGGATATGCCAGTAAAGCCTTTCCTGATACTTACGCATTAAAAGGTTGAATGCATAGTTTCTGGTATTCCCGTCACGAAACATCTCCAGCAGTTCCTTGTCGGAGTAATTATTCATTCAACCTATAAATTATTTTATTTTCTTGATATAGCCTTTAATGCAGCATCAACAATATTTGGCGTATCTAACCCATACTTAACCATTAATTCATCGGGGGTACCGCTTTCACCGAAAACATCATTAACCGCAACCATTTCCAGTGGGACCGGCTTTTTGCGCGCAAGTAGCTGGGCGATGCTGTCGCCCAAACCTCCATTCATCACATGTTCCTCGGCCGATACGGCACATCCGGTTTTACCTGCTGAACGGATAATAGCCTCCTCATCCAACGGTTTAATGGTATGTATATTGATAACCTCCGCCGCAATACCCTTTTGAGCCAGAGCATCGGCAGCTTCAAGTGCCTTCCAAACCAAATGTCCTATGGCAAAAATTGAAACCTGAGTTCCTTCCTGAAGTTTAACGGCTTTCCCTATTTCGAACTTTTGATCGGCAGGTGTAAAATTTGGCACAGCGGGACGACCAAATCTGAGGTAAACCGGACCAACATGATTTGCGGCGGCAATGGTTGCTGCCTTTGTTTGGTTATAATCACAAGGATTAATAACGGTCATGTTGGGTAGCATCTTCATCAAACCCAGGTCTTCCATCATTTGATGTGTTGCACCATCCTCGCCCAGGGTAAGCCCGGCGTGTGAAGCGCATATTTTCACATTCTTGTTGGAGTAGGCAACGCTTTGGCGTATTTGATCGTAAACCCGACCCGTTGCAAATGATGCAAAGGTGCCGGTAAAAGGAATTTTTCCGCCTACAGTGAGGCCGGCAGCAACGCCAACCATATTTGCCTCAGCAATACCCATCTGAAAAAAACGCTCGGGAAAATTCTTAACGAATTCATCCATTTTAAGTGAACCGATAAGATCGGCACAAAGTGCAACCACATTTGGATTAGACCTACCCAACTCATATAGTCCGGCACCAAAGCCGGAACGTGTATCCTTGTTTCCTGTCGATGTAAAATTCATCATTAATAATTTTAACGATTCAACATACCCCATTCAACCTTAACGATAACACAGGTTGTTAAATTAGATGCTTTGTACCCCTGATTTTATACGTTACGTTTCATTCTGTCTATGGCTTCCTTGCGGATTAGGCCAAGGATTACCAGTTCGGCTGTTGCCTGGTTGGTGGCCAGCGGAATGTTATTCACATTGCACACCTCCAGCAATCTGCGAATATCCTCGTGATGCGATTGAATAACCTTGTGATCACGCAAAAAGATTACAATATCGACCTCGTGGAGCTGAATCATCTCCGTAATCTCAATATAACCGCCCGATTGCCCCGGACTTAAATGCCTGCACCTGATGCCTTGTTCCTCAATAAATTCGGCAGTTCTACCGGTTGCCAGAAGGTTAACCCCGGGTAGCCACTCCTCGTGTTCCTTTAAGAACTTTGCCAATTCCGGTTTTTTGGCATCGTGCGCTATAACAGCAATATTTTTCATCCCTATGTGTACTTTTAAAATTATTCGGATTAGAAATCCCCAAGTGTTTCGGGGAGTTGCGCCATTGCCCTTGTAAACTCTTCCCCGTTAGGAGCCTTTCCATGCCACTTGTGGGTTCCCATCATAAAATCCACTCCCATACCCATCTCAGTACGCATCAGGATAACAACGGGTTTTCCCTTACCAGTGCGATTTTTTGCCTCTGCATGTGTGGTAAGCAGCTGCTCCATGTTGTTACCATTAGTTTCAAGAACATCCCACCCAAAGGCAACCCATTTAGCCTTTAAATTGCCCAAGGTAACAATATCATCAACTGGGCCATCTATTTGTTTTCCGTTGTAATCAACTGTAGCGATAAGGTTATCTATTTTTTTTGCCGCGGCAAAAAGTACAGCTTCCCAAATCTGGCCTTCCTGTAACTCCCCATCGCCATGGAGTGTATAAACCAAATGCCTGTCGTCGTTGAGTTTTTTTGCCAACGCAGCACCACAGGCAACCGAAAGGCCTTGTCCTAAAGAGCCAGAGGCAATACGAACGCCCGGTAAATGCTCTGCTGGCGTTGGGTGGCCCTGAAGCCGTGAGTTAATTAGCCTGAACGTTTCCAGCTCCTTAACGTCAAAAAAACCTCGACGGGCTAAAACGCTATACCATACCGCAGAAAGATGCCCGTTGGACAGAAAAAATAAATCCTCGCCATTGCCATCCATGGTAAACGTTTGGGGGTCAACGTGTAAAGTGCTGAAGTAAAGTGCCGTAAAAAAATCGGCACAGCCCAGAGAACCGCCCGGGTGACCGCTGGCAGGCCTATACACCATACGAATAACATCGCGACGAACCTGCGCCGCGATGTCTTTAAGATTATCAATATCAGCCATTTATTAATGATTTTCAGAAAAATCCCAATTTGCAAAGGTAATACTTTTTGCATGGAATACATAAAACGACAAGGAATGATGGCGAGAAATGAGAGCGGCTTGGCGTTAATGGCTAATCGAATTCTGGTGTTACCGTGCTAACTTTTTATGCCACAGTATAACCGTTTCAACAAATTCAACGATTATTCCCAAGTTCAGTGTAAATTAAATGGCTCTAAAGATATTTAACACAGCAATTTTATAACCAGGTGATTAAATACTCGTCGAATTCGCTTCCTTTTCCTACTTCCTTGCTTAAACTGATCTGTACGCCAAAAACTTTGGATTTTCGAATCAAGGCATCAAGCAACCCCAACTGTATTGAAGCATTAAAAACCTGAGTTTTGCGCATAGTAATAGATTTTTCGGTATGCCCAACTATTTCCCAGCCCCTTTTCTGGGGGTCCTGCACGCCTTTCTGGGCGGTTACTATAAGCGCTTCCATCATATCTAGCGGAGTGCAGCCGTCGGTGATCATGTTATTGTCAACCATCACCTTATAGGTTGACTCTCCGATATTACGGCCAATCTTAATCAGGTTGAATTTGCCCAACTTTTGTTCAATCCAGCAGCACATATCAACATAAACTTTCAGTGGAACTTTATTTGTGGGGTTGGATAAATCCAAACATTTTGCCATATCAAGCAATTCCCTGTAATCCTTCGGCTTATCCTGATAATTCTTCAGTATATCGGTAATAGCCCAGGCATTCAACGTAACATTTTCAATAGAATCATTCATAATTTTATCCAATTATTATAGAAATCTAACAAATATACCCTTACATGGCAGATATGTCAATATAAACGGGTATTTTTAGAATATACATATATATTTTATGATTACTGTAGAATATACACATTTTAAGAAGACAAAATTTCATCATAAATATTTGAACAGGGAGGTTTAATTGATTAACACGCGGCTGACTTTATCGTTATACTTAAAACTCACTGATTGTTTTTGTTAGTTCGCTGATTGTTTTTCGATAAGAATCACAAAAACGCATAGCTTTATTTCACTAACAACAAGCAATACAAAACATTACGCTATTTTAACCTGTAACTCGATGGCAAGCCACCGGTGCAACATTAAGGATATAAATTAGTCCTTGGGGTAAACCAAAAGTAAAACGGACATGAAACGAATAAAAGGCAAAACTTCTGACGTAATTGGACTCGGAGAAAGCAAATCATTTTTTAAAAAAACCATTTTGGTATTTCTGATTCTCGCAATGGTTACAATTACTGATAATCGCTTATCGGCCTGTTCTACTTTTAAGCTTCAAAAGGGTGATAGCCTTGTTTACGGGCATAATTTAAACGAAGGTGATATAGGTGTTCCCGGACTAGTATTCATCAACAAAAGAGGAATATTCAAAACAGGCCGGACCTGGAGCGAAATTTCAACAAAAGAAAAAATAAACCCATCGAACTACTGCTGGATATCTCGGTACGGATCCATAACCTTCAACAACTTTGGACGCGATTTCCCCGATGGAGGAATGAACGAAGCGGGATTGTTCATCTGGGAAATGAATGAGCAAATAGAGTATCCCAAGAACGACAGTTTGCCTAAACTAAACCAAATGAACTGGATGCAATACATTCTGGACAACTGCAAAGCCACTGACGAAGCAATAGGATGCGCCTATGCGTTCGAAATAGATGGATGGGGTTGGCACTTTTTCGTGGGCGATGCACAGGGAAACACTGCAGCCATTGCTTTTATTGGAGGTAAGGTTGTTGTTCATACAAGAGAAAACATGCCCATTCCGGGATTGTTTTACACGCCATACGTCCGGGAAGTAGTGCTATTGTAATACT
>JBFXEO010000015.1:0-23490 GCA_050180015.1 Bacteroidales bacterium
CCAATCGGCAGTCCATAGTGTACTGGTATTAGTAATATCAGTAGTACCAGTAATAGTAAATGTATTAGATGGAAAACTTTGAACACCTGTTGGTATTTGCCACGTTCCCGCAGAAGGTTTTACCCAAATATTGTTCGGCGCAATTGTCGATTCCGCCGCATCGTAAGTAAACGATGCCGTAGCCGTTCTTCCCGATACACTTGTACTTGTAATAGCCTCCCAAACACGAGGCAGGTAATTTGAACCTAACGTGTTATCCGTTTCTGTCCTAATGCTAATATTTCCCGAAGTTTCACTTAAGGACGAAATACTAACCGGGGTATAGTAGCCCTCCGATCCAACAGGAAACGTAACCGGCAACGTTGTGTTTGCCGGTCTAATTAAGTACCCCGTGCCGTTTGTTTCAACCATGTTTGCCGCACTAAACGGAGATCCCTGTATTGCACTTGCAGATGTATTAGTAACCGTAAGGTTGTAATCGCCAAGTTTAAGTGCACCTGCCGTTAAAGTTAGTACATTGGAAACCGAAAGGGTATTATTTAACGTTACTCCACTGGCATTATTTATCGTCAGGTTGTTAACGGTTGCAGCTGTAGGCGTTGTTGTAAAAGTTCCTGTAACCTGTGCATCGGTACCATCATACATATAATTTGCCCCCGAACTAAAAACACGAGTTCCTACTTGAACGCTACCAACCGAACCTGAAGTTGAAATACCCTCGGGATGTGCTGTAATTAGCGTTGCACCACTGTTTAAGGTAAAAGTACCCGAAGAACCATCCAGTACATAGGTTCCCATATCGAGAGTTGAAGGGCTGTTTACAGTAAAATTAATAGTATTGGAAATTGTACCTCCTGTTTTGATAAAGGTATGTGTGGATGAACCGTTAAATATAAAATTACCGCTTGCTGAATTATTTCCTGTTTCGGTTATTGTTCCACCATCCTGAGTATAATTTCCAGATACATTTACTGTCGAACTTATATTGTTTCCGTCGGAACAATTTAATGTACCCCCGCTGATTGAAAAATCTCCTCCAACATTTAAGGTAATTGTTCCATTTTGTCTTCTCAGATTAACCGTTCCGCTTATCAAGGAGAAATCGTTTGTCATAGAAAGTGACCTTGCCGTATTGGAATTATCTTTCTGCAAAGTACCCTCACTAACGACAAGAGAACCTATGTTATATGCTGGAGTTGTCGCTAATGTTACAGTATGCCCAGATCGAATGAAAACAACACCTGTACCAGAGGCCTGACCCGGATAATTCGATGCGTTTACCCAACTCGATCCATTAAAGTATTGCCAAGTTCCCGAATTATTCCAATCTCCCGTTTGCCTTGAACGGTAATCCCCGGCCAATGGTGTAAAACCTATTACCCGTAAATCATCAATATTCCATCCCGAATATTGCCAACTACCATCAGTTATTCCAATAGCGAAACGAATTTGAACCGTACTGCTATTATCTGCATAAGCAGAAATATCAATAGCCACAGAAGACCAAGCATTATCTGTAATGGTCGTCGCAGTATTTGCCCATACATTATTCCAAGTGCTACCACTATTGGTTGAAATATCAATATATGCATGGTCATAGGTGCTGGACTCTACGTTTAACCATCTTTGAACCTGTAAAATTACACCTGAATAACTCGAACAATTTATTACCGGAGATATGGCATAGTATTGTCTGTCCGTTAAATTAACTTCATAATC
Organism: Bacteroidales bacterium; assembly: GCA_050180015.1. GTDB lineage: Bacteria > Bacteroidota > Bacteroidia > Bacteroidales > Tenuifilaceae > JBFXEO01. The sequence continues at coordinate 1,720 of JBFXEO010000015.1, forward strand.
TCCATCGTATGTTCCTATGCCCGTCAGGTCAGTTCCTAAAACGTAAGAACCTTGATATGCAGAAGATGGATCTGAATTGCCATATGCACCTCCTAATCCTTGTGGTGTTCCTCGTTCAAATTCACCTCCAAGAGTCCAACCTTTATCTGTTTCAAAATCATCAGACCAAATTACCGTTTGCCCAAACAAGTTTACCGATATTGTCAACAATAATACCAGCAGAAAAAAAGATCGTTGCAGCATACCTTTTTTCACGGGCTGGTAACCTTTATACCTGGCCATCGCTGCAACCTGGTTGATCCCTGTATCCATATTGTATGTTTATTTATTAGCTACTCCACTAATTAGTTTTAATCGAAAATTTTACATCAATGTTACAATTCGCTGCAAAATTTTACAATTTACCCCATATACCTAAGCAAATATTAAACCATATACTGTAATTCAATGTATGGCAAATACTTATACTCAGAACGGGAGTATTTGCATGTCCACTTTTGGACACCTGAATACACGTTTACGCTGTTTACAGGGCATAAATCCCCGATCCGAATTTATAGTTTCCCCTACAGCTACCGTTCATCCATCAATCATATAGCTGAGTTCGAAAAAATTACGAAACTCTTTTTTAAAGGTAGGCATAAAGAATGAGTCCGGAAAGCCGGTGCTGTCCATTTTCGGTGAAACATTAAGGAGGGGCAAACATTTGCGTTGGCGGCCAAATTTTGGGGAGAAGATAACAGATTACCCAACCCAGGGCCACAACACCATGCTCCCAACCACCCTGGTTTTTGAAGTAAAAGGGCCGCACCCGGTTCTGGATGCAGCCCCCTTAAACCATAAATATACCATTACTTCAAAGTAAACTCCGAGTAGCCAACCATAAATCCATCCATGTACAGCGTTACCCCATAAACCCCGCTAAGCAGCTCCCCGTTGTTATCGTAAAAAATACAAACATCAATATCCTTGTTCTGGTAATCTACCTCGCGGTTGGCCGAAAAAACTATCTTTTGACCCTCAAAATCGAACACATCGGTTTCCGATTTGGCAAGGACATAATCATCGGGGCCAACAATTCGCATGTAAACGTTCCTGTTTCCGGGCTTCGCAATGGCATTTTCATTAAGGGTAAAACATGCTTTTATCTTCTCTACCCTCCGCGCACGGGTTACCTCGTTGCCCTTACGGCTAACGCCCATTGATACTATATCCCGGGCCTTTACCACCGAACCTTTGGCTACCTGGGTGTTGAGCTCATCGGTTTTTTGCTCCAAATCCTTAACGGTTTGCTTGGCCGTTGCAGCCTCTTCCTTAACCTTGATGTTTTCGGCTATAAGCTCCTTGTTCATTGCATTCAACGAGTCTATATCGTGCAGCATATCCTTCATTATTGAACGGAGGGTACCCAGCTCTTTCTGGTACTCCTTAATTTTAGCGTAGCTAACCTTTTTCACGCTCTGCAGCTCATCGTACAGCTTTTTAGCACTTTGCTGCTCGCGCATCAGTTTCTGGTTCAGCGAATCGTTGTCGGTTTCCAGCTCGTTATAATCGCTCATCAGGTTAACCAGGTTGTGCGATATAGAATCTTTTTCGGCCATCAGCTGGGTTTCTGTTTCCTTTGCGCTTTGTTTCTGCTGATAGTAAACGTAGGTTAGCCCGGCCAAAACAACCAAAAGCACTACAACAACAAATGTTAGCACAGGCACCGCTTTCGAGGGTTTAACTTCATTATCCATAGTAATTCAATTAAATTGATTAGTAATTTGTCTATTGCCAGAGTTGATTTCTCCTATCCAAAAATCAGTTTTTGAGTATAAGCCTGATCACAAATGTATTACTATTTTATATATGTAAATCCTTGCCGGACAAGGTTAAATTTTGAAAAACCTGCTCCAGCTGAATATTTTTACGGTTTAAGGTGAGCAACGTATTCCCGCTACTTTTGGCAAAGCTGAAAATATTTGGCCGGATATCCTGCTCTTCATCCGATTTAATAATCCAGCATTTAGCATCAACCGGCACAATTCCGGAAACGCCATCGATGCCTAACAGCTCTTTTTCCTGAACATCCTCCAAAAACTCCACAGTGATCTGCTGGCCCAAGCCGGCAGCCAAGGCCTGGATTTCGCGCGTAGCGGCATCCGCAACCAATTTTCCCCGGTCAATAATGATGATTCTTTTACAAATGGCTTCCACCTCCTGCAGGATGTGGGTTGAAAGAATTACCGTTTTGTTTTTGCCAATTTGTCCTATAAGGTTTCGGATTTCAACAATTTGATTGGGGTCAAGCCCGCTGGTTGGTTCATCGAGTATAAGCACGCCGGGGCTATGGATTAAGGCCTGTGCCAATCCCACCCGCTGACGGTACCCTTTCGATAGGGAACCTATTTTTTTGTTCTGCTCATATCCAATGCCCACTGTATCTATCAGCGCCTTCACCCTTCTCCCCGATTCTTTCCCCAGCCTGTAAATGCCAGCAACCCACATCAAGTACTCTTTCACATACATATCGGTGTAAAGCGGGTTGTTCTCCGGAAGATACCCGATTTCATGCCTAAAATCAACACTTTCATTCAGGGTATTGTTCCCGTTAACCTCCACCACGCCATCGGACTGCCTGATGTATCCGGTGATAATTTTCATCAAGGTGGATTTTCCGGCACCATTTGGCCCAAGCAATCCCACAACCTCGCCTGTTGAAATGGAAAAACTAACAGAATCGAGAACTTTCTGCTGACTGTAAAGTTTTGTAATGCTGTTAACTACAATTGACATTCGAAATCATTCCTAGTAAATAGGTAACAAAAGTAATTATTTAATGAATAGGAAAATTGTTTGATTAGGTAAACGTAAATTCTCTCCTTTTATTGAGAGTAATATTTATCACTCAGCACGAAGCAAATTTTAGCATTTCAGTAAGATGCCTCAACGGGCTCGGCAGTCTTTTTGTCATCCCGAGCCTGTTGAGGCTTTAATACAAACTAAAACTCTATTTTGTAACTAAGCACAGGAAGAACAACCACCGCCTTAGACTTTTCAATTGTGTTGGTTCTGTAGTTATACTCATAACCCTCCTCCATTGGCGCACCAAGAATATTTTTTACCTGCAAAGCCCATACTTCAGAATATCGGCTTTTGTTTGCCCTATAGGTTATTGTAATATCCACATTGTAAACAGCTGGGTTCTGCATTTCAAAAGCCCGGCTTTCATCATAAACAACCTGTCTATCTAACAACGATTGTTCATAGTTTACAGGACTATAACGTTCTCCGCCAGTTATATTTGCCCGAAGGTTAACGCCCAGCATTCTGTGTTTACTTAGGAAAAACTCTTTTCCAAAAAGAAGATTAAATGCAAAACCTTTATCGTACCGAGTGTTTCGCCATACACCATCATCTCCCTTATACTTTGAGTCAAAGATAGATGCTGTAACCAAGTAGTAATAATTGTTATTCAGGAATCGTTCAAAAGTAATATCAACACCAAGATTTTTGCCAACACTATTATTTTTTAACGCATCCATAAACGACCAATCCTGCTTAAAGTTGATTAAAGAATATGAACTATCGGCAATTCCAGGAATATCGTATAAATACTGAAAATAGGGTTCTACTTTTAATCGGAGGTTACTATTTATTAGCCAATCGTAGGCTAGAATAAAATGATGCGCTTTGGATAATTTAAGGTTTTTGTTGGGATAATAATCGTGTCCATCTACTTCCTGCTTAATCAAGTAAATCTTGAGCTCCTCCATTTGACTATGCTTTCCATAGCCTATAGAAATAGAGTGGCTTGATGCAAAATCCCATTTTAAACTTATGCGAGGATCGATGGAATAATTCCCATTCAGGGCAAAGTAATTAATGTTTACACCAGAATTTGCCGTTAAATTAGAGGTTAAACTATATTTTGATTCCACGTAGAATTCTGCATAGTTGCTGCTACCATCCTGCTTAACAAAATTTTGGAAAGTCTCAGGATTATCCTTAATCGTGCTACTTAAATCGATATTATATAGAATTTTACTGAAATTTATTCCTGTTCTTATGGTGTGTTTCGCGCTGAATTTATGGTTAAGGAATGTATTAACACCTATTCTACTTGATTTATCGGCAAAATCCCAGTTGGGGCGAAGTGTCAGTAAATCATCGAATCGCTTCGCATTCATTGTATTTACCGTTCCCGATGCTGCAATTGAAGTATTTATATACGATTGTTTACCCAATAAGATTTTATGGGTTATACCAGTAGTTCCCATGCCTAAATTCCAATCGTAGGTTATTCTATCCCAATCTGTTTCCCATTTAGTCGAGTCTTTTTCTGTTGGTTCATTATTATAATCAACAGCACCAATTCCCCATATAGAGAAAGTTCCTGCCTTACTTGTTGGAAAGTTCAACTTAAATGAGAAATCTTGGTATCGGGGAATCTGTGCTGATGGAATCAACCCAATTTTGCTAATTAATCCAAGAGTAGAGTATCTGTAATTAAACAGATAACTTGATTTTCCTCCCATAATAAAAGGACCTTCTGAGGCAAAGTCAATACCCATTAATCCAGCCTGAAAAGTGCTCTCGTGTTTCTCATTATTCCCGCTACGTAACTTCATATCAAAGACTCCCGCAAGGGCATTGCCATACTCTGCAGGAAATGCACCCGTATAGAAATCGGAGTTAGCCAACAGTTGACTGCTAAAAACAGTTACTACTCCACCTCCAGCAACATTTCCTCCTGCAAAGTGGTTGGGGTTTGGAATCTCAACGCCCGCCAATCGCCACGAAACACCCTTTGGTGAATTCCCTCGGATAATAATTGCATTATCTTGAATATTACCTACAGTCACCCCAGCAAAAGCCGATACCATTCTGGCAGGATCATCCAGCCCGCCAGCATACCGACGTGTTTCCTCAACAGTAAACGATTTTGCACTAATTGTTGCCATTGGGTTCATTGGCTTATCTTTTCTTGAATGAGCCTTCACAACAACTTCTTGAATTTGATTAATTCTTTGCTTTAAACCAACATTAAGTACTACTTCTTTGCTTGAGGTAATTAACACTTCTGGAATAACAATTTGCTCATATCCAACAAATCCAACCTGAATGCTGTACCGTCCAAGCGGAGCATTTTCTATTCGGTAATTACCATCCATACCGGTTAATGTTCCTAGTATAGGATTTGTTCCAAGAATCACGACTGTTGCACCTGAAAGTGTGGCCTGTGTTTCAACATCAACTACATTACCCTTAATTACCTGAGTTAAATTTTGGGCATTTGCAATTTTAAATGATAATAAACTAAACGCATAAAACGCTAAATAAATAAAGAGTTTTGCAATAAACTTGATAGTTGTTTTCATCGGTTTTTTAGTTATAATTCAAACCTATGACAACTATCTTTTTTTATACCCCTATTCCTTAAAGAGTAATTTTTTAATGACGAATGATAATATTAAAACATTAACCTTCGATTAAGTGGATTCCTGATTACACAGGAATGAGAAAAAATCTATCGTAAAATGAAAATCTATCAACAATAATTACAAGAATCTTATCCCAATCTTTCCTCCTACCCAAGTCTTCGTACTATTTCCGTTACTGCTTGTGCTGTTTGTAAAGGAATAGGGGACTAACGAAGAAAAAGTATCACTATAGTACTTTAATTCAGTATCTGTAACATAGATATTATAGGTTAAACCAAAGGTAATTGAAGTTTTGGGTGATATTTTTCTGTCTAATCCGAGTGTAAGCCTATAGAGCGAGTTTTTGGATGCGAAATAACTACCCTTCATTACTTGATGAGCTGTTAAATCTATGTCGAATAAATATTTGTACGATTTCCCCAAGGTTGTTCCCAAACCGTATCCAAACATCCAAACAGGGTTATCTAAATTTTCAGGACGAAGTCCAACTGATACTATTGAATGAAATTTTTTGACACCACTTCGGAATGCTACGTTTGAGTAAAAAACCTCATCGGCCGATAGTTCAATTTTGTGGTACCCTTTTCGCACAAAGTTAAAAAGGCCAAAGGGAATACCATCGCAAGAATCGGCGTAGTTTATTACTGCTATTTGATAACCCTTAAAGTATGCTGCTCGGTTAAAGACACCTGTAACCTGAACACCGTCCAAACTATCGGTATTATTTATAACACCGGCAACCTGGGTTCCAACAATTTTCTTCGTGTGATTTAGCACACCTGCAACCTGAACTCCTTCGGCTTCGCCCGTTAAGTTGGTTACTCCTCCTACCTGAACACCGCTTAATCCACTACTAATATTAAAAATACCCGCAACTTGCACTCCTGTAAATTCTCCACCCACAAAGTTTCCTGTACCCCCCAACTGAATGTAATCCGCATCTTTTAGAACAAAATTTATAACACCAGCAGCCTGTATGCCACTCATCTCTTTTACGGCATTGAATGTTCCGGCTCCTTGAAACCCGTAAGCCAAACCACCTACCACGTTAGCAACACCCGCTAATTGACAAAAACCAGCATCTTCCCTCACAATACTGGCAATACCCCCAAGTTCAACCTTGCGCACTCCCTGAACATAACCAACTGTCATATTGAAGGAGTAATCGTTCACGGTTTTACCCGACAACAACTTATTCGTACTAACAAAAGGAATAAGCGAAAACTGAAATTTACTGAAAAGCGTATCGGATATGTTTTTTGTGTTGATTAACAACTTATTCGGTATTAGCCATTCTGGCATTTTGATTCGATGCTTTTCCTCTTCAAGTCTTGGTTCAATAAAGAGTGGAGTTTCTGCCAATTTCTGTTTGGTCGATAATTCAATATTAACATAGTTTCGATTACCCGAAATTGGCGTAAACAACGTATCGGTATAACCCTCCTTGCTAACTTTTAACTCAGGATTTGGTGTATCGGTAGGAACTTCGAGCTTAAAGTAACCATACTCATCGGTTATGGTTGATACCATTTGCTCCTTGTTGTAAACAGTGGCATTGGTAAGTTTATCTCCTGTTTGTGAATCGTACAAGTATCCCTCAACCACAACCTCCTCCTTTGCAACATCGTCATTCTTTTGTAGAATAATATACTTTCCTCGCACCTTATACTTTACTGTTCCGGTAAAAATTGTATTCAAGGTATGCCTAACCGATTTTGCCCTTACACCAATACTAATTTTATTTGTTGGGCTTATCACGTTTGGGCTGTAAGAAAACACTACGGCTGTTTGTTGCGAAATGGCATTTAGCACAAATGGAACAGATTCGTTCGATATGGATAATGTTACCTCGCGCTCAAGCGGCGGTACTGAACTATTCTGTGATTTTAAGTTGATAGTTAGGATTAATATCAGGAAAAGTAAAAATATCTTCTTCATCGCTCTGCCTACTCCTTTTTACAAGCATCTCCGTTAATTACATATCCCTCTGTATCCTTCGTAATCGTTAAGTCGAGGGTTTCGGATATTATTGTCAAAATCAAATCTATATCTTCATTCTCAAACTTCACCGATATGGTGCAATCCTTTAACTCCTCTTTACCAAAGCGAATATTGGCATTGTAAACCATATTTAGCTGTTGAACCACGTCGGCAAGGCGAACGTTCTGGAAAAGGAAAACCTTATTAACATACGATGTTGCGTTAACATCGGGTGACGAAATCTTTGCAAATATTCTTGTATTCTTATTATAAACGCCCATTTCTCCTGCGGTAAGACTTATTCCCTTATTGTCCTTAGTAAAGAATACAACCTCACCGGATTTTACAATTACCTCAACTATAGTGTCGGTATCAACCGCCTTTATGTTGAACGAGGTTCCAATATCCTCAATTAATGTTCCTTCGGCCTCAACAATAAACGGTTTATCATCGATATGTTTAACGTCGAAGAAGGCTTCGCCTTCAAGTTTCAACCTACGTTCTTTTTTTCCATAATTTTTTGCATAGGTAACTTTACTGTTCTTATTCAAAGCAACAGTAGAACTATCTACCAAACTCTTGGTAATTATGCTATCCTTGCTTGCTGCAGCAACCATTTCGGTAGGATAGAGCAGGGCAGAGGAGTAGTACCTGTAAAGACCAAACGATATACCCGATACAATAACCAATACCGCAGCAACTCTAAGCCAAACGGGTATCTGGAAACTAACAATTTTTGCGGCAGGCTCTGGTTCTACGGCTTTTTTCTTCATCTGCTGATGAACCTTGCCCCAGGCTTTGTCAATATCAACCTTATTAATGGTGTGCGATGTAACTGCTTTTTGATTAACAAACTGTATATCGCCAAAGTACTTGCGGTTAACCTCCGACTCGTTGAGCCATTGGTTAAGCATAGCAATCTCCTGCTCGGTTGCTTCACCTGCAATGTACCGGGCAATTATAAGGTCAATATGTTTGTTCTCCTCAATCAATATTCTAATTCTTCATAAATAGCAACCAAATTAAAACAGGCAAATAGTCCTTCAACTTTTCCCGCAACACTTTTAGCGCTTTAACCATATGGTTCTCCACAGTCTTTACCGAAATTCCTAGTTGCTCTGCAATTTCCGCATAGGTTAAATTTTCGAATCGGCTTAACTTAAAAACCAACCGACACTGGTCAGGCAATGAGTCTATCGCGTTAGCCACAATACCGTCAAGTTCACTTCCAATCAAGTCCTGCGAAGCATCATCGTGCAGCAATTCTGCTTGGCTTTTGACAGAATCCCCGTATGTTTTTCGCACTTTATAGTGTTTTACCCTATTCAAACAGCTATTATGAACCGCACGGTATAAGTACGGTTTTACGGAGGTATGGATCTCCAGCGTATCGTGTTTTTCCCAAACTGTAAGGAATGCACTCTGTACCATTTCCTCGGCCTCGTCCATATCGTTTAGTATTGTGTTGGCATAATTGCAAAGACGCTCGTAGTAGGTTCTGAAAATAGTCTCAAAAACCTGCTCATCGCCCCGTCGCAATGCATCCACAATATTCTTATCCAATAACTCCAAAAGGGTTTTATTCGGAAAATAAAGATAAATAATATCATCCTGTTGCCAATTTAATCTGTTTAAATAAATGACAACTTAATGTTGATATACCACTATTTAACTATTAACTTTTTATGATTATTCGCTAATATTCCTAAAACGGCTCTTCATTCCGCACTTGATGCGGAACCGAGTTCGCGAGTTCACCGCAGGTAATCCATCAATCTAAAGAGTGGATTCCTGCTTGCGCAGGAATGATAAGAGGTTTGCGTATATTTGTAAGCATCATTGCGGATAATCATTTAACTTTTTTTGCTAAAACTTTAAGCCTAACACTAATATATCATCAATTTGATGCTGGTGGCCCTTCCACTCATTCAGGTAAGCGTCCAACCTGTTTTTTTGATCAACAAAACTCATAGTGTTTATTTCCAACAGCAATTCTTTGAATCTCCTTGCTTTTATTTTTTCCTTCGTTGTATGATGAAATTGAGAGATAAATCCATCGGAAAACATATAAAGAATATCCCCATTTTTAATATCCACCTCTGTTTGAGTGAACTCTGTTTCTTTAACGAACACGCCTATTGGTTGAGAATCGGCTTTTAGTTCTATCAATTGATTCTCTCTACATAAATATGCATTACTGTACGCACCTGAAAATTGCAGTTTTTTCTTATCCCTGTCAAGTATACAGAGGGAAATATCCATACCGTCTTTCGTTTCGAATTTCTCTCCTTTTTGCTTTAAAGCCGCTTTTATTTCTCTCCTTAAATCGTTTAGAATGGCTGATGTTGAAAGGCTTCCACTTTGGATTACAACCTTGTTAAGCAACGACATTCCAAGCATGCTAACCATGGCTCCGGGTACGCCATGCCCCGTGCAATCGGCAACAGCAAAGACCAATTTGTTATTAATCTTTTCGGCCCAGTAAAAATCACCGCTGACAATATCGCTTGGTTGATAATAAACAAAGTTGTCCTTAAAATTTTTTTCATAAATATCTGTAACGGGAAGCATTGCCTCCTGAATGCGTTTAGCATAATTAATACTGGCCGTAATTTGTGCATGATTTTTCTCAATAACTTCCATTTGATGAGAAATTTGAATGTTTGCTTTCTCCAAATTATCAGCCTGCATTTGAATTTCTTCTTTCTGCGCAAAAATTTCTTGATTTTTATATTCAAGAATTTTATACGCGGATCTTTTTTGTCGAAATAAACCTATAGCAATAACCATGAATATAAAAACCAAAATTAATCCCACTATTACGGAGATTATGATAATTCTCTGACTTCTAATATACTCTTGATTTTCTACTAGTTTTTTATCTTTTTTTGCCGTTTCATACTTCTTATCTAACTCATCCATGTTTTTCTTTGTAGCCTCATTTGTAATAGAATCTCTGTAGGTTACATATAATTCAAAGTTTTCTAATGCATTTTCGTATTTCTTTTGTGTTTTGTAAAAATCATACAGATTTAAATATAAGTTCTCGTACGTCGTCTTCATTTTTAACTCATCGGCCAATCGCTTTGCTTTATCATAAAACTTTAAAGACTGAAGGTTTTTTTTCTGACGAGAATATATGCCTCCTATGTTACTATAAACATTGAATAACATCCATTTATCATTGAGTTTTAATGCGAGATTTTCCGCTTTATACATAAACTCCAATGCTTTATCTAAACTATCAAGGCCCTTATAATCTATACCAATATCGTGATAAGAGTATACTAATGACGTAGGTTCATTTATCGACTCCCTTATTAATAATGCGGACTTGTGGTATTTCAACGAATTCTCAAAATCCGACCTAAAAAGATATATGTTACCAATTTCATGTAAAGCTGTATGAAGTGTTGAATTATCTTTTATTTCTCGTGCTGTTACTTCGGCTTTTTTGAAGTAATACTCTGCCTTATCCAATTGTTCTATACTTTTGTAAACAAACGCAGTTAATACATATATTCTTGGTAATTCTTGGTTGTTTTTCTCTTTCTCTGCATTTTGTAATGCATCTAACATAAGTTGAAGTCCTTTTTCAGATTCGCCCACCTTAGAAAGAGTATAGCCCAACCAACTCTCTATCTCAATATAATCCTTTGATTTATCTGATTTTGCCTTTTCTAAAGCTAATTCATAAACCTTTATCGCCCCTTCGTAGTTGTTTTGATAATTTTCTAAAATTGTTCCAATTGCATAGATGTATCTCGAAGGGATTCCATTTTTCTTACTATTGACCAACTCCAACATTCTATCAATGGTTCCATTTATGTTAATGGTATCTTTATTTAAGTAGAAATTTAGAATATTAATTAGTAACTCTACTTTTATTGAATCTACCTGCGTGGAATTATATAAGTTCTCTAAACTATCTACTGTTCTTGTTTGTGAAAATGTTTGGTTAAATAGAAACAATAGTAGAATTACTATTAAAAATTTTTGAATCCTTAGCATAAAAATACTCCTTTTTAGGTTAAGAAAATGGCAATAAATTACTTCTCCACCATCATTTATCGGTTGAGAAAACTAAATACTTTCTAAAGTTATAGAAAAAATCCCGACAGGAAAGTCGGGCTTTTACTTTATTTATTATACATATTACAATCCAAATTCTTTCTTCAAGATATCAACGTAGTCGAGTTTTTCCCAGGTAAAGAACTCCACTGCCCTTTTGACAGCACGCTCGCCGTTGCCATTTCCATTCTCAATAAATTCAACTTCGCGTTTATAGTAATCGCGGCCAAAATGCCCATAAGCAGCAGTTTCTTCAAAAATTGGATTTTTCAATCCAAAGCGTTTTACAATTGCAGCTGGACGCATATCGAATATCTTTTGAACCTTTTGGGCAATCTCACCATCGGTTAGTTTTACCTTTGAGGTTCCGTAAGTATTCACATAAAGGCCAACTGGTTGTGCTACACCAATTGCATAAGCAACCTGAATAAGAATCTCATCGGCAATGCCGGCAGCAACCATATTCTTTGCAATATGACGGGCCGCATAGGTCGCAGAGCGGTCAACCTTCGATGAGTCTTTGCCAGAAAAAGCACCACCACCGTGAGCGCCTTTTCCACCGTAAGTGTCAACAATAATTTTACGTCCGGTTAACCCCGTATCGCCGTGTGGACCACCAATTACAAATTTTCCGGTAGGGTTAACGTGGAGAACGTAGTCATCCTTGAATAATTTCTGAACACGTTCGGGGAATTTTGCCCTGGCCCGAGGAATAAGAATATTCTTAACATCGGTACGTATCTTGTCCAGCATTCTATCATCGTCAGGGTCAAACTCATCGTGCTGTGTTGAAACCACAATGGTATGGATACGCAGGGGCTGGTTATTATCGTCGTACTCAAGGGTAACCTGTGATTTTGCATCGGGACGAAGGTATGTCATCTCTTTCCCCTCACGACGAATTTTGGCCAGCTCCATAAGGAGTACGTGAGAAAGAACAAGGGTAAGCGGCATATAATCGTCGGTTTCGCGCGAGGCATAACCGAACATCATCCCCTGATCGCCAGCCCCTTGATTTTCCTCGGTTTCACGCACCACCCCGCGATTAATATCGGGCGATTGCTCATGTATGGAAGAAATAACCCCGCACGATTCGGAATCGAAACGATATTCCTGCTTCGTGTATCCAATTCGTTTAATTACCCTGCGGGCAACTTCTTGAACATCAATATAGCCCTTTGTTCTTACTTCTCCGCTAAGTACCGCCAAGCCTGTTGTTACAAGGGTTTCGCAGGCAACCTTAGAGTCTGGGTCTCTACGTAGAAACTCATCGAGGAGCGCATCGGAGATTTGATCGGCCACCTTATCGGGATGCCCTTCCGATACACTTTCGGATGTAAACAAATATCCCATCAACTTAAATTTTTAGTGTGTTTAACAAAAATGCGAAGGGAAGGTTTGCGCGATTGCTCAGAATTTTCTGTTTTAGCATTTATTATTGTGGTTGCAATCAGTCAAATCCTTCCACATTCTGCGTGTAAAGTTAAATAAAAGATTCCGTTTAGCAGAAAAAAATGTATATTTTAAAAGCGATATTCAGCTGTTTGAATGCTATTGTTTTGAATAAAAGCTGTTTACCCTATATTATTCCCTTCGAGTATTTATTAACGAGTTTATATGCAAATATTGCCAGTACCGAACCGGCCACATCGGCCAAGAAATCGAAAAAATCGGCACTTCTGGAAGTGAAAATCAGCCATTGCAGCAGTTCAATCAATAAACCATAGGCCGATGCTACCGCCAATGCTATAATTTTATAACGACGATCTACCGTTCCCATATTCCGGTTGGGATTATTTTCGGAAATAATGAGGAGTGTAAAAACAACGTACAAACCCAAATGAACCACCTTATCGAACTGAGGTATGTTAATAAATCTAAAACCCGAAAAACCGGATGACGGTGCTCCGCACAAAATTAGGATAACTACGGCCCAAAGCGCGGAGTTAATGTGTTTCCGTATGAAATTTATCATTTGAAATTTACACTTTTGGCATTACCTTTAGAGCAACAAAATTATAACTAATTTTACAATCATGTTTGATAAGCAGGTTTACATTGACCGTAGGTTGAACCTACGTAAAAAAATCAAGTCGGGAATTGTGTTGCTTTTGGGAAACATGGAAAGCCCCATGAACTACCAGGGAAACACCTATCATTTCAGACAGGATAGTAATTTCTTATACTTCTTCGGTCTTGATGTCCCTAACCTAATCGGGATTATAGACATTGAAAATGGAAAAGATTGCCTTTATGGCGATGATTTTGATATGGATGACATTGTATGGATGGGACCTCAACCCAAACTCAAGGAACTTGGTGAACGGGTTGGCGTACTCTCCACCCATCCCCTCCGGGAATTAAACTCAACCATTGCCCGGGCAATCCGGCTGGGTCTGAAAATTCACTTTTTACCACCCTACCGTGCAGAAAATACGTTAACCCTTGAACGGCTACTGGGAATTAATCAGACTCTCATAAAAACTTACTCTTCGGTCGATTTAATCAAAGCCATTGTAAGTTTACGGTCAATTAAGGAAAAGTGTGAAGTCCAGGAACTGGAAAGGGCAAGTGCCATTGGTTACAAAATGCACGTAACCGCCATGAAAATGGCAAAAGCGGGAGTGAGCGAGCGTGAAATTGCAGGGGCAATTGAAGGTGTTGCCCTTGCCCACGGGGCCATGTCTGCCTTTCCGATTATCCTTTCCCAAAATGGAGAAACGCTGCACAATCACGATCATTCACAAATTTTGCAGTCAGGTCGTTTGTTGCTGGTAGATAGCGGTGCAGAATCGACCCTGCATTACGCCTCGGATAATACCCGGACAATGCCGGTTGGCGGTAAATTTTCACAAAAGCAACGGGATATTTACAGCATTGTTCTGGCTGCCATAAACAAAGGGATAGAAATTTCGAAGCCGGGTATCCCGTACCTCGATGTCCATAAAACCTCGGCCAAGGTTATTGTTGAAGGGCTATCTGCACTGGGTATTATGAGGGGTAATATTGATGAAGCCGTTAGCAACGGGGCACATGCCCTATTCATGCCGCACGGTCTTGGACACATGATGGGACTCGATGTTCACGATATGGAAGATCTTGGCGAAGATTACATCGGTTACAATGATGAAATTTCCCGTTCTGATCAATTTGGTACGGCATCGTTACGGTGTGGTAGAAGGTTACAGCCGGGATTTGTGATCACCGTTGAACCGGGTATTTACTTTATTCCACCGCTTATTGAAAAATGGAAATCGGAAAAAATTAACGAATCATTTATCAACTACTCCAAGCTTGCAGAATATACAAACTTTGGGGGGATCAGGCTGGAAGATGATATTCTGGTTACCGAGAATGGTTGCAAAATTATTGGTCAACGTATTCCTATTACGATTGATGAAGTGGAGTCTACCATGGAATAAACAATAACTCTCTCCACCTACATACAAAAGGGCCCCGCTTATTCTGAGGTCTTTTTGTATTATGGAACATGCCCAGCCACTAAAATGCCTCGTTGGCGGTAAAGTAAACCGCGGGATCGTTTTGCCCGGTAAAAGCAACATCCAGGCGTATATGAACATTCACCGGATTAACCTTAACCCGCAACCCAACCCCGTAGGAATACTTTGGGCCGGTTAAACTAAAATCCTTAAAATCTTTGGATACATCTCCCGCCGAAACAAAAGCAGTTCCCTTTAGCCTTTTATGAATGGGAAACCGGTATTCTACCTGTGCGCATAACATCATATCATCGCGGTATCTTCCCCTGTAAAATCCCCTTAAAATATCGCCACCACCCAGCATGGGCATAAGCTGAAACGGCGGTTCGCCCCACGTAAAATCGCCATAAAGTTGAAAGGCTAAAACAGGCACCCGGCCTAAGGTAAAAAAATTTCTAAAATCAGCGGTAAGCCGGGTAAAGTTTAGCTCGCTACCCATAATTTTACTATAGGCCATATACGAAATTTTTGTGAAATTTCCTGTTGATGGATAAAACGTGCTACTACGGGTATCGCGGGTAAACAGTAAACCCATGCCGATAGTAACTTTTTTGTTTACATCTGTAATTTCATTGGCCAAAAGTCCATTTTGCTCAATATCCAAAACCTTATAGTAGTTTACCTGCGACTGAAATCCTACCATAAACTTACCAAAAACCATTCTTTGCCACTGAACCAACAGCGAAAAATCTTTGGATGTATAATCCTCCCGAACCGAATCGTTTGTATTACGTCCTATTCCGTAGTACTTATCGGGGTAGTAATTGGCCTTTACGTACCCGGAATAATACTGTGTTTGGTTATTGGTATAAATTTTAGGTAAAATGGAAAAACCATACTGGTTTTTAAGAGTATATACCGCATTTCCCTGAATGTTAGAAACTTTGCCGTTCCTTGCACCAAAATAGTATCCGGCAGATGTACCGAATCCCAAATTCGTTTCATCGCTGTAAAAAGCAACCGGTATGGCTATGAAATAATTCTTTTGTACACCGGTATCCCGGTATATAGAATCTGTTTGTGCTATACCCCTTACTCCAACAACCAGAAATATCGGCATAAAAAATGGAATACTAATTTTCATCCATCCGCACTTTAATTACTGATAAATATATCAATTTCTTCCGAATCAACCTGTATAGCTGGTTATCCGCAATTGTGCCTTTCCAATAATGTACTTAAACCAAATTAACTCACACCGTAATTTTGCTGTTAGTAAATACCCGGTTACCGTTTACTTAATGTTAAAACTTTGGTTAATTACTTTAAGTAAATTTATTTGACTTGCCTGCATATTTGTATATATACAACATTTATCAGTAAAAGCAATGGCGTTTCACATAACTTTGCTGGAATTTCTTAGCAGCATTATCAACAAAAACACGCCTACCGGCAACTAAAAAATATTTAACACTTTGGGGGATTAACCGTTGTTAATAAAATATGAATTGTCCTGAATTTCAAACAACATTATAGGTTTTTTAATGTTAACAATTTGTTATCCGATATTTAATTGACATTTTTGCAAGCAAAAAATTAATTTATTGTTAACCGTATTAACAGCCATTTATCATCATATATTCTTAAATTTTTAAACCTTTAAAATATAATGATTAATAAAAGTAATGTTGATAACTTAGGTTTTATAGATGAAGAGTTGGATGTATCTTTAGATTTGGTTGAAGAAATTGGTAAGCTAAAAAAGCAAAAGAATGCCGTTGTACTGGCGCACTACTATGAAAATTCAGAAATTCAGGATATAGCCGATTTTGTGGGCGATAGTTTGGCCTTGTCGCAAAAAGCATCCGAGATTAATACCAGTATAATTGTTTTTGCCGGTGTTAAGTTTATGGCTGAAACCGCCAAAATATTATCGCCGAAATCAAAGGTTTTATTACCGGATTTAAATGCAGGATGTAGTTTGGCAGAAAGTTGCAACTATGCGGATTTTAAAAAGTTTATTCAAGGTAATCCGGGATATAGAGTAGTAACCTACGTTAATACTTCTGCGGCGGTTAAAAGTTTATCCGATATTTGCTGTACTTCCTCAAATGCTGTTAAGGTAATTAATAGTATTCCAAGGGATGTACCCATTATTTTTGCTCCGGATAAGAATTTGGGTGGTTACCTTAAGGCTATTACTGGCAGGGAGAACATGTTAATTTGGGATGGTGCTTGCCATGTTCATAGTAAATTTTCGTTGGAAAAACTTGTGGCTTTAAAGAAAGAACACTCCAATGCTAAAGTTATTGCTCATCCTGAATGTACCAAACCCATTTTACTTTTGGCAGATTTTATTGGTTCAACTGCGGAATTATTGAATTTTACGAAGAGCGATGACTCAAAGGAATATATTGTTGTTACAGAGGCAGGAATTCTACATCAGATGGTCAGGTTAAGCCCCGAAAAGACTTATATTCCTGCTCCGCCCGATGATTCTACCTGTGGATGTAGCGAATGTTCCTTTATGAAGTTGATAACATTAAAAAAGTTATATTTGACGTTGAAATACGAGAAACCAGAAATTTCTTTGGATTCCAGAGAAATTGAGTTGGCACGGTTACCCATAGAAAAAATGTTGGCTTTAAAATGACTTTGGATTTTAGAAATAGTAACGATGCTGATATAGACTTTGAGGGTAAAATAAGACCCTCTCAATTTCTGCAGTTTAAAGGGCAGGAAGATATAATTAAAAATTTGTCAATTTTTGTTAAGGCTGCCAACTATAGGGGGGAAGCGTTAGATCATGTTTTACTTCATGGACCTCCCGGATTGGGTAAAACCACATTGGCCAACATTATTGCCAATGAACTTGGTGTAAAAATTAAGTCCACTTCGGGTCCTATTCTCGAAAAGCCTGGTGATTTGGCCGGTTTGCTTACCAATCTTGAAAAATTTGATATACTTTTTATTGACGAAATTCATCGTTTAAGCCCCGTTGTGGAGGAATATCTTTACTCGGCAATGGAGGATTACAAAATTGATATAATAATAGATAAAGGTGCTAGCGCAAGGAGTATTCAGATTGAGTTAAATCCGTTTACTTTAATTGGCGCAACAACAAGAAGTGGATTATTAACCAGCCCTTTAAGGGCAAGATTTGGTATAAATTTTCACCTTGAATACTACAACTCTGAGGTTATAGTGGAAATAGTAAAAAGATCATCGGGTATTTTGAATATAGGCATTGACGAGGATGCTGCCGTAGAAATTGCGTTGAGGAGTAGGGGAACGCCAAGAATTGCCAATGCCTTGCTAAGGAGGGTTCGGGATTTTGCCCAGGTAATAGGCGATGGAAATATTAATTTGTCTATAGCAAAACATGCGCTGGATGCTTTGAAGATAGATTCGCATGGTTTGGACGAAATGGATAACAAAATTTTACGAACCTTGATATCTAAATTTAAGGGAGGCCCTGTTGGGATTAATACTATAGCTACTGCTGTTGGTGAAGATTCTGGTACTATAGAGGAAGTTTATGAGCCTTTTTTAATTAAGGAAGGTTTTTTAAAGAGAACCCCCCGCGGAAGAGAGGTAACAGATTTAACCTATAAACATTTGAAGGTAAGTAGAATACCCGATCAGGGAAAGTTGTTTTAGTTAAAATATTGAATCAGCTATTCTTTTAATTTTTTTATAATCAGCTATTTTAATTTTTTTACCCTTAAGTTCTATAAGCCCTTCGTTTTTAAGTTCACTTAGAATTCGTATTACCGATTCGGTTGCTGTTCCAACAATGCTCGATAAATCTTCACGGGTTAAGTTTATTTTGATGTAGTTATCGTTATCAACGTTGAAAGTATCGGAAAGCATTAAAAGAACCTCTGCCACTCTTTCCTTGACTGTTTTTTGTGCAATGTCTTTAATGTAAACGTTGGCATGATCTAGCTCTTTACAGGTCAACTGAATGAGTGAAAGTGCAAAATCTGAGTTCCTTTTTATAAGGTTAAAAATAATTTCTGACGGAATGAAGCAAACTGTAGAATCCTCCAGCACTTCCAGGGTTGTACAGGCCATTTCGTTGCTTAGAACCGACCTGTATCCGGTAATATCTCCGCTCTGTGCAAATGCAATTATCTGAGGTTTTTCATCTATACCGGTTTTGTATATTTTGAGTACACCTTCTTTTACGCAGTAACATCCTAATATTTTGTTACCTTCCTTGTAAATTATATCGCCTTTTTTATAGCTATTGCACCTTAATTTTGAATTTAGTAGTTCATACTCTTCATTGGTTAATGACTTAAATACCGAAATGCTCGAACATGCACAGGCTTTACATAGGTATGTATTACCTTCTAACATAGTATTTAATTTTACTGGTGAAACAATTGAAACTTATTTAAGTTTGATTCAAAATGGATTAATAATTTACGAATTGGTTGAGAAATCGAATGTCATTTTCAAAGTATAGCCGTAAATCTTTAACTTGATATTTAAGCATGGCAATTCGTTCTAGACCCATTCCAAAAGCAAATCCCGAGTATATATTATTGTCGATACTGTTTAGTTTAAGAACATTCGGATCTACCATTCCGCATCCAAGAACCTCCAGCCAACCCGTGTATTTGCAGACAGAGCAACCTTTACCCCCGCAAAGTTTGCAGCTTATATCCATTTCTGCCGATGGTTCTGTAAATGGAAAGAAAGATGGCCTTAACCTTATTTTGGTTTCTTTCCCGAAGAGCTCCTGGGCGAAGAAAAGTAAGGTTTGTTTTAAATCTGCGAACGAAACATTTTTATCTATGTATAACCCTTCTATCTGGTGGAATATGCAGTGCGCCCTTGCTGAAATGGCCTCATTCCTGAAAACTCTTCCCGGGCAAATAACTCTTATTGGCAGTTTTTCTTTTTCCATGCTCCTAACTTGAACCGACGATGTATGTGTACGGAGCAGAATATCTGGATTTTTTTCAATGAAAAAAGTATCCTGCATGTCCCTGGCCGGATGCTCTTCGGGAAAGTTTAATGCTGAGAATACATGCCAATCATCTTCAATTTCAGGTCCTTCGTATATTGAAAATCCAAGTTTTTTGAATGTTTCGTAAAGTTCATTTTTAATTAGGGAAATTGGATGCCTTGTCCCGAAGCTGCTGTGGTTTTCCTGTAAGGAAAGGTCTATATTTTTCTCCTTTTTTGTGTTACCCGAAATATCTTGTTTCCATTGTTCTATTTTGGTTTGAACTTCATTTTTTAAACCATTCAAATGTTGTCCAATCGCTTTCTTTTCCTTCTTGCCAATTTCCCTGAATTCATCGAGAAGTTGAGTTATCGATCCCTTTTTACCCAGCAGGTAAATTCTTATTTTTTCTACTTCTTCCTGATTTTTAGGGTTTAACCTTTTAATTTCTTCCCTGATTTTCTCTATTCTGTCAATCATACTTCGTTAGATTTGTCTTATCTTTATTTTAATGTCTTGCTTTGGTCTGTCATTTTCGTCCGTTGGAACTAGCGATATTTTCTCCACAACATCCAGCCCCTCTACTACTTCACCGAATATTGTATAATTCCCATCCAGATGAGGAAGCCCTCCTGCTGTAGTATAAACGCCTCTTTGTTTGGCTGAAAATTTAAATACCGGTACTGCCTGTTTGAGTGAGTCTAGTTTTGAGTCAACCTGATCTTTACCTTTTAGCTGGTTCTTTGCCAAAAAATTTTCCTTGGCAACCCGGTACCTTTCATTGTTTATTTTTTGTTCAAGTTGATTTAGCTGATCATTGGTGAATACTTTTCCAATGACAATGTAGAATTGAGAACCCGATGATCTTTTTTCGGGGTTAACGTCATCACTTTCACGGGCCATTGCAATTACGCCCTTTTTGTGGATTATGGTATCGTTAAATTCTGGATCTATTAGGTAACCGGAATCTTTTTCTCCGTAAAGTACACCGGGTTTAGGGTTTTTTGTTTCCGGATCGCCTCCTTGTATAACAAAATCTTTTATTACTCTATGGAAGATTATACCGTCGTAAAATTTTTCATCCACCAGTTTTATGAAATTTTTGCTATGATTCGGTGTAGAATTATATAATTTTACGATGATTTTTCCGTACTCAGTATCAATTTTAACATGTTGATACTTTTTATCGTATTTTGAACAACCCGCTAAAACGAGTAGAAGCAATGGTATAATCTTTTTCATATATACATTTTTATGGTTGCAAAAATAGAAACATTTATCCAATAATGATTATTGTCATGTTTTTTAATTTGTTGGCGTTTAACCTGTAAACCCTTACCTGAATGTCATCTGTTAGGCAATTATTTTCACAGTCTTTTGTTTATGGTTTGAGCACTGTTTTGCCTCGTCTTTTAAACTATTTTTTGGTTTTCATACATACCCGTGTACTAACTAACCCGGTTCAGTACGGTATTGTCAGTGAGTTGTATGCTTACATAACATTTCTTTTGATTTTTTTGACGTTTGGTTTAGAGACGGGTTTTTTCCGTTTCATTACAAAGAGCGAGAATAAGCAGAATGTTTATGCTACTGTTTTTTATTTTCTTTTACTGACCTCAGCAATTTCGTCGTTACTGTTTTTGTTTTTTTCTGGCAGAATATCGGATTTACTAGGGCCTTTGTATGATAGATCCTATATAACAACTCTTGGTTTAGTCGTATCCATAGATGCCTTTATGGCATTGCCATTTGCTAAGTTACGAAGTGAAAATCGGCCATTGCTCTTTTCTGGGATAAAACTTTTTGGCGTGGCTCTAAATATTCTTCTTATTCTTTTGTTTTATGTTGTCCTAACGCCCGATCAACTGCACAATTTTTTGCCGGGTATAGATAT
>JBFXEO010000016.1:0-22982 GCA_050180015.1 Bacteroidales bacterium
ATATTATGTTCAACAATAGTTCGGGTAAAAATCATTACAAATTTAAGTATGTTTTGATAATAAATGATACGATTAAAGTATCCTGTACCAAAATCTGGAAAACATTATCAGCCCGTGGCGGCCGAGTTTGTTAAAGTTAACCCAGGTAATATGGGTGAACCATTATTTTTTTGGCGTTCCGGGTACGGGAGTATGCTGTATAGCATTTTTTAATATCTTTGTTAGCGGTGGAAATTTGATACGCACCTATTAATGTGCTGGTAATCTGTACAATACTCCCTAATTGTGCTGGATGGATTAATATTTTATTTTTTGTACGATGACTGACAATAAGATTGTTGATTCTCAGAAAATTAAAAAGGCAGTTAACCTAGGGCCGCTTTTTGGTGACAGCTTTGCACGTTTGCTAATGCGGATGCTTGGGTTTAATAAGATAAACAAAATATATTCTAAAATATCGGATAAGGAAGGCCTGGAGTTTTTGAGCGCTGCGCTGGATGCCATTGAGGTTAAGTATGAAGTTAACCCCGAGGAAATAAAGCGGTTGCCAACCTCTGGCCCATTTATTACCATATCAAATCACCCTTTTGGGGGCATAGATGGATTAATTCTTCTTAAAATATTGCTGGAGCAGAATCGTCACGATACCAGGTTGCTGGGTAATTTTTTGCTGAAGCGGATACCGCCCCTTGTAGATTACGTTTTTGCAGTAGATCCATTTGAGGGAGGGGCAAACAGGAGCTCTAATGTTGCGGGGATTAAAAGTGCCCTTGGCCATCTGGAAAGCGGTGGTATGCTGGGTCTTTTCCCGGCTGGCGAGGTATCCACATACTACGATAATACGGAGGAATCTGGCGTGGTTGACAAACACTGGCAAACCTCAATGATTAAGTTTGTTAAAAGGGCCAAGGTTCCCGTTGTACCAATATATTTTCAGGGGGAAAATAGCCGGCTATTCCACCTGCTGGGGCTAATTCACCCGCTTTTACGAACAGTGAAACTCCCATCAGAATTACTGAACAAGAAAAACCAAACCATACGTGTCCGTATCGGATACCCGATTAGCGTTAGCGAGCAGGATACCTGTAACGATATAGAACGATTTGGCCGATTCCTTCGGTTAAAAACCTATGCACTCGGTTCATCGCTGGAGGTTGAGAAGTTTTTTAACTATAGCCTCAGATCGGAGCCCAAACCCGAGCAAATTATCCCTCCGGTTGCTGCAAATTTAATAGAAACTGAGGTGGGTAGTTTGATGGGAAAATACCTGTTATTCAGGAGTAAAAACTATAGCGTAGTTTGTGCACCCTCGTCAGAAATGCCCAACCTAATGACCGAAATTGGACGGCTTCGTGAAATTACTTTCCGTGATGTTGGCGAAGGCACAAACCGAAAGATAGATATAGATGAGTTCGACCTATACTACTGGCAGCTATTCATTTGGGACGAGGATGAGAAGCGTATTGTGGGGGCATACCGTGTGGGGAAGGGTAAAGAAATAGTTGAGCGTTACAAGATAGACGGTTTCTACATTCACACCCTGTTTAAGATTAGCAAAAAATTTCTGCCCATTCTTGAGCAATCTATTGAGCTGGGACGTTCCTTTATAGTTCCTGATTACCAGCGTAAGCCATTGCCTTTGTTCCTGCTATGGAAAGGTATTTTATACTTCCTGATTAAAAACCCTGAGTACCGGTACTTAATAGGCCCGGTTAGCATATCTAACCGTTTTTCCGATTACTCCAAGGGGGTTATCATCAGCTTTATGAGATCTAACTACTTCGACCATAACCTTGCCCGGTATATTAAATCGCGGAATAAATTCCGTATCCCGGTGAAGGAGGAGGAATTAAACATCATCTTTGATAATTCTGATGATCTGGATAAACTCGATAAGTTTATTAAAGAGGTAGAGCCTTATGATTACCGGATGCCTGTTCTTTTGAAGAAATACATTAAGTTAAACGGGAAGATAATCTGCTTTAATGTGGATCCTAAATTTAACAACTCCCTGGATGGACTTTTAATACTCGATCTTTTAAAGGTACCCATCGAAACCATTACCTCGCTTTCCAAGGAAATCAACGATAAATCGATACTTGAACGCTTTAATATAACCGACTATACCTTTGAGGATCAGGATATTTAACTTTTATAAATGTTCGTTAATGGCCGGTTGCGCAAACTTCCGGCTATTTTTATGGATTGCTTTAAACTTAACCGTTAATTTGGGATCATAGTCAAGTAAACCGGTAAAAAATATGAACAGACTTATTGTACTTGTAGCCGTTGCAGTAGTTCTTGCTTCGTGTAGCAGAACCGGAAAAGATGATTCCGCCCTGTTGAAGCACGCTTTGGAGTTGCACGCGAAAATGGTTTCCATTGACACTCACACCGATACCCCTTTGAACTTTTTACGTGCCGGTTTCGACTTTAGCGGCGACAATAATAACGCCATAATGAGCAAGGTAGATTTGAAAAGGATGGAAGCCGGAAAGTTAGATGCCGCCTTCTTTGCTGTATTCATTGGTCAACGTGAGTGTACCCCGCAAAAGTATGCCGAGGTAAACAGGCAGGCACTGGATATCTTTAAAGCGATAGACGACGTTATATCAAAATACCCTGCGCGGGCAGCAATAGCAAAAAATCCCGATGACGCGTACCGCATTAAGGCCGAAGGCAAAAGGGCAATTTATATAGGCGTGGAGAATGGATATCCCATTGGCGAAGACTTGTCGCAGCTGAAGCTGTTTTACGATTTGGGCGCCCGGTACGTAACACTCTGCCATACCCGGAATAACCAGATTTGCGATTCGTCCACCGATCCGGACGGGTATATACACAACGGGTTGAGCGATTTTGGAAAACAGGTAGTTGCAACCATGAATGAATTGGGCATGTTAATAGATGTTTCACACATCTCCGATAAATCATTCTACGATGTCCTGGAGTTGTCCAAGGCCCCCGTTTTTGCATCGCACAGCTGCGCCCGGGCAATTTGCAACAACCCGCGTAATTTGGACGATAGCATGTTGCAGGCAATTGCGAAAAAAGGTGGCGTTGTGCAGATGTGCATTTTAAGTGATTATGTGAAGGAAATGCCCAGAAATCCCGAACGTGACAGTGCATTCAGGGCACTTCGCGTAAAGTATAACAACTTCCGTGACTTAACGCCCGAACAGGACGAACAGGCCACGGCTGAGTGGTATGAGTTGGAGCATAAGTATCCACGGGAGCTGGCCACGGTATCCGATGCGGTAAACCATATCGACCACATGGTGAAAGTGATGGGGATAAACCATGTTGGCATAGGAACCGACTTTGACGGCGGTGGAGGCATTTCTGGTTGCGAGGATGTTTCGCAGATGTACAACATCACCGTTGAACTGTTGCGCAGGGGTTATTCAGACAGCGATATTAAAAAAATATGGGGCGAAAATTTCTTGAGGGTTTTTAGGGCTGCCCAAAGCTGCGCGCGGAAAAAGTAATACCCCTTCTCTGGGTTTAGCCAGCATTAGTTTTTGTTATTTTTGGAGCATGCTGCATTTGCAGCAGAAGGTAAGTTATTGACCAAATGTTTGTTTTTTAGCATATAAGAGTTGTATCTTTGAAGCCGGATTCTGGGACAACTAATTTGTGTAATTTAAAACTAATGCTATGGTGGTTCGTACTGCGAAATTTGTGGCTAGTTACCCGAGTGTTGAAAAAATACCCATTTCTGACAAACCCGAGTATGCTTTCATTGGCCGTTCAAACGTAGGGAAGTCTTCCCTTATCAACATGTTAACCTGTACCAAGGCCTTGGCCAAGGTCTCCCAAACGCCAGGCAAAACACAGCAAATAAACCATTTCCTGATAAACGGCTCTTGGAATCTTGCTGACTTGCCGGGCTATGGGTACGCTAAAGTATCGAAAGGCGATCGTAAAGCCTTTGCCCAAATAATTACCAAGTATATACTAAAACGGGAAAACCTTTACCTGCTTTTTGTACTCATCGATTCTCGAATTGAACCACAGAAAATCGATTTAGAATTTGTTAACTGGCTGGGAGAAAACCAGATTCCATTTGCGCTGGTTTTTACTAAAACCGATAAGGTTTCCGGCGATACACTTCAGCAGAATATCGATGCCTTCAGGGCCGAAATGTTGAATACATGGGAGGAATTACCTCAAACTTTCACGAGTTCTGCCGTTACCCGAACGGGTAGGGAAGATATTCTGAAGTACATAGAAACTATCAACGAAAATGTTAAAATAAACCAGCTGGAAAACGCACATAACATTTGGTAATTTTATAAATTTGCGGGCATTAAACCGGAAAACCTCCTAAAAAAATGCACAGCAAACACCAAATAAAGTTTTTTACTGGTCGCAGCTCCCGTTACCTTTCAGAAAGGATAGCCCAAAGTTTTGGGATCCCCTTGGGAAAATCGAATGTAACGGTATTTAGCGATGGCGAATTTCAGCCATCTTACGATGAATCGGTGCGGGGATGCACCGTTTTTATTATCCAGTCAACATTTCCACCCGTTGATAATCTTTTTGAATTGCTGTTGATGATCGATGCCGCCCACAGGGCATCGGCATACAAGGTTGTCGCCGTAATGCCCTACTTCGGCTGGGCTCGACAGGATAGAAAAGATAAACCCCGCGTTGCCATTGGGGCCAAGATGGTTGCCAACATGCTTAGAGCGGCGGGTGTTGACCGTGTGGTTACCATGGATTTACATGCGGACCAAATTCAGGGCTTTTTCGATGTACCTGTCGATCATCTTTACGCTTCATCCATATTTGTTCCATACATAAAGAACCTTAACTTGGATAGTATTGCTATTGCGGCACCCGATATGGGCGGTGCAAAGCGGGCCAATGCCTACTCTCGGTTTTTAAATGCTTCGCTTGTAGTTTGCCATAAAAATAGGGAAAAGGCAAACCAGGTAGGCGAAATGACCGTGATCGGCGATGTTGAGGGCAGGCACGTTATTATTCTCGATGATATGGTTGATACTGCAGGCACGTTAACCCTTGCAGCCGATTTGATGATGGACAGGGGGGCTCTTTCCGTGCGTGCATTTGCAACGCACCCGGTACTTTCCGGTTCGGCCTACGAACGTATCCGCGATTCAAAAATTAAGGAGCTGGTTGTTTCCGATACCATTCCCCTGAGAACGGATAGGGACATCTCCAAAATTAGGGTTGTATCAGTGGCGGAAATATTTGCCGATGTAATCAATAAGGTGTATAACTACCAGTCTATCAGCGATAATTTTATTATTTAGGTTTATTGTTTTCTTAAAATCACTTTATTAACTTTGTAGCCCAAAATTTCCCTCAGCTATGGTGTAATGGGGGACTACGGAAAAATGAGGGGTAGTCCTGAGTAACACTGGTGTAATAATTAAAAAAGTAAAAATGAAAACAATTGAGTTAAATGGTACAATTCGCACAGAAACAGGCAAAAAATATGCGAAGGGAATTCGTAAGTCGGCGTTAATTCCAGCCATCATTTATGGTAATGGAGAAAATATCAAGATTTCTGTTGATGAGAAAGAGCTGAAAAAGGCTATCTACACCCCCAACGTTTACATTGTTAACATAAACGTTGAAGGGAAAGTGGTTAGTACAATTATTAAGGAAACCCAATTCCATCCGGTTTCCGATAGTATTTTACATGTCGATTTTTTGAGAGTTGCCGATGATAAAAAGGTAACCGTTGCATTGCCTGTAGTCCTTGAGGGACAGGCCGAAGGTGCGAAGCAGGGAGGTAAGCTGTTGCAGGTAGTTCGTAAAATTAGGGTTACTGGCCTTGCGAAAGATTTACCCGAAAGCATAAATATTGATGTAACTAACCTGGGTCTGGGTAAAAGCATAATGGTTGGCGATATTGACCATGCTAAGTTTGTAGTGTCAGAGCCACAAAGTATGGTTATAGCCACGGTTAAAGCTACACGCGCAGCCCGCGATGCCCAGCCCGAAGGTGCTGCCAGTTAATTTTAAGCGGTAAGACTTGAAGTATTTGATTGCAGGGTTGGGGAATATAGGTTCAGAATATTCCGATACCCGACATAATGCAGGATTTATGGTATTGGACGCCTTGGCTAAGGCGTCCAATGTTACTTTTGCCGATTCCCGCTACGGGGCAGTTGCCGAGCTCAGGCACAAGGGACGGATTTTTGTCCTGCTAAAACCGTCAACCTACATGAATCTTAGCGGTAGGGCGGTAAATTACTGGATGCAGAAGGAGAAAGTCGGTGTCGAGAATATACTTGTTGTTGTTGATGATATAGCTTTGCCTCTTGGTTCCATTCGTATTCGGGCGGGAGGCAGCAACGGAGGCCACAACGGACTGAAGAATATTGACGAGGTTCTGGGAACAAACCGCTATACACGCCTACGCGTTGGCATTGGCAACGATTTTTCCAGGGGACAGCAGATCGATTATGTTCTGGGAGAATGGACAGCGGATGAGAAAAAATTGCTGTCCGATCGAATTAAGCTGGCTGGCGAGGCTGTTCTCAGCTATGGGACAATAGGGTTGGAGCGTACCATGAACTTTTTTAACGGTAAGTAAATGGCAGCAAAGTCGTGCAGGATTGATAAATGGCTTTGGCTGGTCCGGGTTTTTAAAACCCGTAGCCTTGCTACTGACTTCTGCAAGAAGGGACGAGTTTCTATGAACGGCAATACCGTAAAACCTTCGCACGAAATTCACCCAAACGATAAAATTACAGTCCGGAAACCTCCCGTTAACTATGTGTTTAGGGTAAAAAGTATTCCCAGAAGTCGCCTAGGCGCCAAGCTGGTAGCAGAATACCTTGAGAATTTGACCCCGGCAGAGGAACTCCAAAAACTCGATCCCGCATTTTTGGCGTTTAACATTTACCGTGAGCATGGTGCCGGGCGCCCTACCAAAAAGGAACGTCGTTCGCTCGATGAGATGTTTGAAGAGGGTTTTGATGGTTTCGACTGGGACGACGAAGATGATGGTAAAAACTTGGCCGATTCAAGCTTCTAGTCTTTTCTGAACACATTTTTAATTTCACCCACATACATTTTGTGAAAGTCATTCCTGTGGTAATGTTTTTGAATTACCTCCTTTTCAGTAAAATTTTCGGGTTTTAGAAAATCGGAGTAAAGTTTTTTACATTCTAGAATCATTTGCGCCTGTTCAAAGGCTATGCTGTTCTCCGTTTGTACTGGAATAAGACCGGTTTCCGCTACCTTGTCGTATTCCCTTCCCGATTTTGAGCCGCAGGACTCCAGTATGTTTCTGTGTTTTTCATCAAAAAAGTTAAGCGTAAAAAATGGGTTTTGCTCTGTGAACTGAAAGGTGTAACGTTGTGGCCTGATGAAAATTATTGCTACAGGTTTATTCCAGAGTATTCCAAACCCGCCCCACGATGCCGTCATGGTGTTTAGCTTCTCCCTGTTTCCGGCGGCAATAAGCATCCATTTATTATTCAGGGAGTAGAATATATTTTCCGTTAAGTCAAATGGTGAAATCCTGCTGTAGTTTTCCAGGTAGCTCATGGTAGGAATTGTAATAGTTGGCATAATGCAAAAAGTCAAAACAAATTAGAATTCAGGGCAACTTTTTGGCCTATTTAGATATCAATTCCCATGTAAATTCTTATCAGGAAGCCAATGCCGAAAGTTAGTGCCGATACTCCAAGGCTAATCAGGGCCATTTCAGTAAATCGGTGTTTAAAGTTTAAGTCTTTTGCCACCGAAATGTAGTAGTTGAAAAGAAAGATGATGAGGATGGCGAAGAAGAGGGCGATTCCCAGGGCCGAGAAATACGACGATAGTACCAGGTATGGCGATATGAGTATGGCAACCGTTAAAACATAGGCAATTCCCGTGTACAGGGCCGATTTACCGGCATTTTTCCCGTCGCCTTCTGTTTTTACCGATAGGTACTGCGATGCAGCCATCGATAGCGAGGCTGCTATGCCCGTAATTAAGCCTGCTATGGCTATCAGCCTGGTGTTCTGCAATGCCAGGCTAAATCCGGCAAGCGCCCCTGTTAGTTCAACCAACGCATCGTTTAGTCCCAGTACAATAGAGCCGATATAGTCTAGGCGTTCCTCTTTTATCATGGCAATAAGGGCTTCCTCGTGCTCTTCCTCAGCTTTCATAATTTCAATAACCTCGGGAAGATGGGGTATTATTTGCTGGTACACATCCTGGGCTTTTGACTCCAGTTTTTCCATCAACTTTACTGTAAAAGTTAACCCCAGAATTTTACCGGCCATAACGTATAAAAAAACTTCCCCCTTTTTGTGGCTCAAGCTCTTACCGGAGATAAGTTTAAAAAACTCGTAATGCTTCAGCTCTTCGCCGGCAATTCTTGAAAGTACCCTTTTATTCTCCTCATTCTTTTCCATCAATGCAAGCCGCTTGTAAATTTGGTATCCCGTTATTTCATCTTTCTGAACTTTAAGAATGGTTTTATCAAAGTCGGTTTTTGCCATCATCGTGGTACTCATAATTTTATCAGCTAATTAGATGTTCAAATTTAAAAAATTTATTACCGCTTCAACGGATTCTTTGCTTGTGTATTGGTGGTTGTAGTTGCAGAGTGCCATGCTCTGTCCGCCAAAGGCTGGGTTTTGGTGTTTCATTTTCCTTGTCACATTCTGCACTCCACTCATGTGAAATTCCTTTGCGCCTGTTTTGATGATACTTCTGATGGTATTAATGTTTACACCGCCGCCGGGCATTACAGTAATTCTGCCGTCGGCTTTTTTTACAAGTTGGCCAATAAGTTCAACCGAATCTACAGCCCGCTCTTTTTGCCCGGAAGTTAACAGGCGCATGGCACCAATTTCAATTACATCCTCAAGGGCCTGAAATGGATCGGGTGTAAAGTCAAAGGCACGGTGGAAGGTGAAGGGGAGGGGCTTGCTCAGTTCAACCAGCTCCTTTGCCCTGTGTTTATCAATACTTCCATCGGGAAGGAGTATCCCGCAAACAATTCCATTGGCACCCAGCTCCTTTGCTGACAGAATATCGTATTTAATTTGCTGAAACTCCATGTCGGAGTAAAGGAAATTGCCCGGACGTGGCCTTATCAGTACGTTGATTTTTAGGGTTACCTTTTTTTTTGCCATTTTGATACATCCTACGGATGGAGTTGTACCGCCAACTTGCAGATTATCGCAAAGTTCAATCCTTTGCGCTCCGGCCAGCATTGCATTTACCGCACTCTGAGCGGAGTTGGCACAAACTTCCAGTATCCATTTTTCCTGCAAGGGATGCTATTTTATTGCTTTTAGTATCTGGTCGCCAAGTCCTATGCTATAGCCCTCGGAGTAAAACATAACCTCGCCATTTTTATTGATTACTGTCACTACTGGGTAGTTTGCTGTTTCGGGTTTGCCGCATCCTCTGGCAATTGCCTTAACAAGTATTTGCTGTTTATCGTACCCAAAACTCGATGTTTTGGGGAGATCGTTGAATACTTTTGGATCAAAATTTTTGGGGAGGAGACCTGCACCAACGGCAAACACAACCTTGCCGCCCCAGCTGTTGAAGTCTGCTTTTACAGCAGAAATGTCGTTTATCAGGTGCTTGCTGGGCTCCTTGTCGGGATCAATAATTGCGAGTACGGCTGAATTGGTTTTCACCATGTCGCCTATAGTGCATTGCTTTTCACCATGTATGTCGGGGATATCGGTGTTTAAATCAACTTTCCCGAAGGTATGCCTCTGGCCGTTTTGTCCGTTAAACTCTAGGCTTACTGCCGTGGTTTGGTTCTCTTTTATTTCAAAGTACTTTATTTTACACAGAACGGTTCCGTTACTTTGCCTGTTTCCGGTGATGATTCTGTAGAAGCCGGCATCTAAGGTTACCCTGGCAGGCAGGTTGTTCATGGTTGGATCGTTTTCGAAATCGAGGGTCGAGAATTCACCATTTTCAAATTTCCCAATGGTGAAATGGGTGTAGTATTGGGGTTTAGCAATTGTTTGCCTGGCTGCCATTGTGATGGACAATACCCCGGTAGGAATTACTTTCTCGGTCTGATTTTCGAAAAGTACATCGTTCCACTTATTGTGCATCAAGAATTGTGGCCGGGTATTTACAGGGTTGAGCCGGGCAGGAATTCCAAAACTTCTACATGCGGCAACAAAGAATACGTTACGCGAGTATTCGTCGGCAATTCTGAGCGAGTAAACGCTTTGCGGACTTAACGGAACCTTGTAGTAGTTGCTTTCCTTGTCAATGTTGATGTTTTGCTTAATCCAGTCAACAAGATTGTACGGGTTGTTCCGGAAGAACCCAATTTCATCGAAGGTGAAAGCCTTCTGTAAAAAACTTCTCCAGGGTGTAATTAATTCTTTTCCAATTCTCGGCGAGAGTATGTACTTGTCGAATGTGGCAAAGTCCTGGCTTTCTACTATTGAAGGGAACGAGTCAACCGTGATAAGGTGGTTTTGCAATGTTGATGAGGTAATATCGTGTAAATCTTTTTCTGAAATGTTATTCAATATTGCCATTCCAACCGTTAAATCTTTCCCATCCAGCTTTTTTATGAAGTTGTATATCTCCTGCCAGTTTCCACGGCTAATGGAAAGATATCTCCATGCCTCGGCAATGTTTACCCCCTTTTCCATTGCAAGGTTTGCCGCAGAGGCTGAGTCAATGAAAGTTGAAATGTATTTGCTGCGTATGGCATCTTCCTTTTTTAATTTGGTGTTATTGGCTTCCGCCTCTGATTGGTTGGCCTGCTCAACGGGCTGTTCGGAAGGGGGAACTAGTGTTAGGTTGATGTTTGTAAAGTTGGGTTTCTCGGATAACGTGATGGTAACTTCGGTTGAGTCTTTATCGACCTTTGAAAACCCAACCATTCCATTTTTATGCGCCCAGACCATTAGGTCTCCGTATCCCGTGGTTAAAGTGCAGACTCCCTCGGTGTTGGTTTGTTTGGCTGCAATCGGATAAAATTCAGCGTAGTTGTACAGCTGAATTTCTACATTGGTGCCGGGTTCCGAAGCCCCATTTTTATTTACGACGTTAACCTTTAAGTTTTTTGTTGGTGCGTAGTTTGATAGCAGGTTTATTTCAGCAAACCATTGCGAGTCCGACAGTTTTTCTTCGTTTCCGTTATATTTTCCAAATACGAATGTTCTTGTCATCATGGCCCTTTTGGCTGGGCCGGCAAACCATCCCATGTTTAGCTTGGGTTGTGGTTCACAGGCTCCTAGGAAGTACCATTTCCCGTCAACCCAAACTTCAACCCAGGCATGGTTATCGTCGGTATGCGCCCAGCGTGGCGTGTACACCTGACGCGCCGGAATACTCACAGAGCGTAAGGCTGCAACCGTGAAGGTCGATTCCTCTCCGCACCGGCCAAAGGCTGTGCGTACTGTGGTTAATGGCCCCGAGGTTCTTTCGTCGGTCGATTTGTAGGTTACCTTTTCGTGGCACCAGTGGTTTACCTCTAGTGCCGCGTTGTACATGCTTAACCCGTTAAGCCGGGGCTTTAGCTCCGATAGGAATACCTGCCGGGCAGAATCCGTGTATTCGTTGTTTATCCGGTAGGGGAGAACGTAGTGTAGAAAAATGTCCGAAGGAATTTTTTTCCCCCATTTAAAGTGCGATTTTGCCTCAATGGATAGTTGAACCTGTTTCAGGACGTAGCTGCTCTGGTGCATGGCCATGTCGCTGAGCGGCATATATGCGTAAAGGAATTCGAAGCCTTCGCGTTCCTTTTGGGATAGTTCGCCGTTTATTATGCTGGTTATGCTTGAATCTTTATCCTGAATCAGCTTAATTCTTTGCGTAAATTGTGCCGTTACTTCCTTCCGCTGGGCTTTGCTATCAATTAAATGCCGCTTGAGCAAACCCTGGCACGACGTCAACGATGCGGTAAGTAAAATGCTGAAGATTATGATTTTCTTCATCTTGGTACGATTTAAATAACAACTAAAAGTACGCAAAAATTTTAAGAAACTGTTTGAGTTTTTACATCGAGTTAACGTTCAACCGCTTGTATATAAAAAACGTGCGCCATTAACGCACGTTTGGTAAGCTGGGCAGTTACTGTGCTTTGAGCAGTTCCCTTATTTTTGATTCGAGTTCAGCTGAAAGTTCGGGGTTATCCAGTAAAAGTTGGCGAACCGCATCGCGGCCTTGCCCTAAGCGGGTTTCGCCGTAGCTGAACCATGAACCGCTTTTTTTGATTACGTTGAGGTCTGTTCCTAGGTCAATAATTTCACCAATCCTTGATATTCCTTCGCCGTACATGATATCGAACTCTGCCTTTTTGAACGGGGGTGCAAGTTTATTTTTAACAATTTTTACCCGTACCCGGTTCCCGGTTGATTCATCGCCATCCTTGAGTTGGTTTAACTTACGAATATCAACTCTTACCGAAGAGTAGAACTTCAAAGCATTGCCTCCGGTGGTTGTTTCGGGGTTCCCAAACATAATCCCAATTTTATCGCGCAGCTGGTTGATGAAAATACAGCACGTGTTGGTTTTGCTTATAGTTCCTGTGAGTTTTCGCAGTGCCTGCGACATGAGTCTTGCCTGTAACCCCATTTTGCTATCGCCCATTTCCCCCTCAATTTCGGCTTTGGGTGTAAGTGCGGCCACTGAGTCTATTACAATAATGTCAATTGCGCCGGAACGTATCAGGTTATCGGCAATTTCAAGGGCCTGCTCGCCATTATCGGGCTGTGAAATCAGTAGAGTTTCCACGTCAACTCCAAGCTTCTCGGCGTAGGTACGGTCAAAGGCATGTTCTGCATCTATGATTGCGGCTATTCCGCCCTGCTTTTGGGCTTCGGCAATTGCGTGTATTGCCAGCGTTGTTTTACCCGATGATTCCGGGCCATAAATTTCAACAACGCGGCCTCTTGGGTAACCACCAACACCCAGGGCAATGTCCAACGCTATTGAACCCGACGAAATTGATGGAACTTCGGAAATGGCTTTGTCGCCCATTTTCATTATTGAGCCTTTACCAAAATCCTTCTCTATTTTATCGAGTGTTGACTGTAATGCTTTTAGCTTCTCCCTGCTAACCTCTTTCCGATCTTTGCTTTCCGTTTTTTCCATTTAGCTGTAATTGTTACTTTTTTAACTCCGTTAGTATTTGGTTAACATGTTCCTTGGTATTAACCTTGTCAAATACATGGGTAATAATTCCATTGTTAATTACAAATGTAGTGCGTAGGATTCCCATATACGATTTGCCGTACATTTTTTTCTCGCCCCATACACCGTAAGCGTTAGCTATGGTATGTTCTGTATCTGCTATCAACCTAAACGGCAGGACGTGTTTCTGAATAAATGCTTTATGTGATTTTGAACTGTCGGGACTTACCCCTGCAACCTCTAACCCCAGATTTTGTAAACCCTCGTAACCATCCCTTAAACTACAGGCCTCAGCGGTACAACCCGAGGTATTATCCTTGGGGTAAAAGTAGAGGATCAGCTTTTTACCTTTAAAGTCCGATAAGGATATACCTTTTTCGTCCTGATCAATGGCTGAAAAATCAGGAGCTTTATCGCCAGCTTTGAGAATTGTTGTTTCCATACGGTTCTGTTTGTAAAGTTAAAAATATTCGATGATAAATTTTCACTGTTATTTTAATAATGGGAAAACATTTATTAACCGCTATCGATAATATTAACATTCAATGATTAGGATGGTTCAGCAATGGTAGAGTGAATACTTTTGGGTAGAACTTTTAGAAGGTTCTCGATGGAAATGCGTGTAATATTCAACCAAAATAATCTGGGGCTGGTACTTTGGACAAGAGTTACGGGGGTAAAATAAATAGGCCCTGCCGGGTTTCACGGGGTTTATTGTTGGTGTTTTTTTACTGGGTAAAGAAATAATCGTTTAACTCGTAAATATCCTCGGGTTTAAAGTTGGTTTTCTCGTCAAAGTAATCGTCAATTGTTTTTAGCAGCTCCTGGAATGAGATGTACCCATCGGCATCGCTGTCAACAGCTCTGAACTTGTCGGGAATTACGCCCGGGGTAAAGGTAACGTTTCGGGTCCAAATGTTTGCCAGCGGGATTAGCCTGATTTCTTTTCTGGAAACAGCATTGATGTTGTCAAACATTGCCGAGAGTGCATCTGTAGAGAGTTGAGCCCCGTGCTCGTCAACGATTGCCCCCTCTGGGGTGTTGGGCTCTACGTCGGCATAGTCGAAGATACCATCGTTATCGCTATCGGACGGACAGCCTACAGAGTCAACGGCAACTCCTTCGGGGGTATCCGGGCAAAGATCATCCTTGTCGAAAACCTGGTCGTTATCCTCGTCGGCAAAGAATACTTCATAGTCGAATTCTCCACCGTAGGCGGCAAAAACTCGTTCAACCAGCAGCGATTTGGGATCGGAGAACAGGTCGAAGTTCATGCTAAAGTACGTGAAGGTAAAAATGTCGTTGTAATTATTCTTTGTCGGATATCCTTTTTTCTTGGCGATGTCGGAGCTGTAGTTATCCAGCATATCCGAAAAGGCGTAGTTTACCGAGGCCCCAATTCTGAAGTTAACCCTGTCGGATAGGTAAAAATCGAAACCAAAATCTGCCGGTATTACGAATGCTCTTTGTGTATATGTTCCATCGCCGTATAAATCGGCACTGGAAAGGTCTGTTTCGTAGTCATTGTCAAAATGTTTGATATTTGCACGCCAGGCATCGGGGCCATTCTCGCTGTAATCGCGCATGGTTCCATCGGACCAGAAATGGTAGTAGCCGTAAGTACCACTGCCGGTACTGAACTTAAGGTTACCTTTTGGACTAAAAAACATGGAGGAAAGCCCCACGGCGATGAATGGGTTGAATCGCTTGGCATTACTTTTCATCAAATGTCCGAAGTTATACTCAAAGCTAAGTCCGATTTGAAAGAAATCGGTTTGGAATGATGAATTTGGGTATATGGGATCGTTGTTGTCATCAACGGGTAAGGGCTGAAGTTGCATTTGTCTGGATATGTCAAAGTTGTGCCCTTCCAGCTTACCGTATATTGCAAAAACGTTTACTTTGAAGAAGTTGTTTTTTCCGATAAGGGCCGATAGGTTGGCTTTGTACCCAAAGTTCCCATTGATGGGCGATGTGGCAGAGTTTCTGACGTCGCCCCAAAAACTCATAACGCCGGTGCCAATAGATATTACGGGTTTATAAACGGGATTAACCACTTCAACAACAGTGTCGAGTTGACTTTTCCAGTATTCCTCATCCTCCTGGGCAAAGGTTGACTTGCCGTTAAGCATCAGAATTGCCGTGAGGATCACCATGCAGAAGGCTGACCAATATTTTTGGAATGCTATAGTCATGTTTAACGGGTTAATTTTTATCTATACCATTGCTGGTTAGTTATCATTAACGCTTCCTGAACAGTGATCCGGTTCCCATTATTATATGCTGATACAAAGGCATCGTTAATTTTTGTTGTGTTCCAAATCATCATTCTAAAATCTCGTGCTTCCTTGTATTCCCCAAACGAGCCGATGGAGTATTTGTACCATCCTTCGTGCTTTTCGGTTCGTACTTCGTAGGATATGTTGTACCGTAAAAAATACTTCTTAATGTTGATTGGCCTATGCCCTGCTGCCACTTGAACCCTGAAGTAAACACCTTTTTCTGGTTCCAGCATGTACGACAGCATGGCCGGTGCGCTTTTAATTTTTTTTGTGGGTTTATCCTCAATTCTCTGATAACGAATGGGGATGCTTACACCGCCATCCTCCCCGGTTTTTGTAAAACTTGAACTAACCGATTGCGTGTAGGTTTGATGGGTTCTGTCGATTGCCGGCATCAGTATTCCATCGAGGTATTTTGGGTCGAGGTTGCTTAAATCGACATCCTTTTGAACTATGTCAATAACACTTGTCGCATCATTTACGATGTAGGAAAATTTCCCGGCAATTTGTACCGTTGCATCGCCTTTCCCATCCAGAGGAATTAGCCGGTACGATACGGTAAATCTTGGTTCGGGGGGTAAATTCATCCATAAAAATTTTGCCTTTTGGTCCTTAAAGGTGAATATGGCACTTTTTGCATCAATAACCTCGGCGCTGAAACCTGCGGGTATATCTTCCTCTATTTTTGCAAATTTTTCGGTGTTGGCCTTATTTACCAAAATCCTCACTAACAGGTCGTTTGCCTCTCCGCTGGGCATTGGCACTTGCCTAATGCAGCTGACATCGCTGCTGGCCATGAACGGCACGGGAGTTTGAATGGGCAGAATATTCTGGAATTCATGTATGTCAACAATTAGGCTGGGATCAATCCGGGTTGAAGGAGTAATGGAAATGGTATTCGACTCAACATCGGCAATCTTTCTTTCATTATCAACTATATACGAGAATGTACCCTTTAGGTTGAATTCACCTTTCAGCCGCTCGTCAACCTTGACCCTGTACGTGAATTTAATTTCTTTATTGCTTGGCATCTTAAGCCATAAGAACTTAACCTTTTGATCTTCGAAGGAAAAATCGGCAAGGGATGATTCTACAAGTTGAGCTGTTAAGCCCACCGGTAGCTGCTGCTGGTAGCGCGCAAAACCATCTAAGGTGCCTTTTTTAAGCACTATTTCGATGTCGAACTCTGAACCGGCGTTGATGGTTACAGGGACATTCATGGTAAGGGTAATGTCATCGGCCGTGAAAATATTCACGAGCACAACTCCTACCATGTTAAAAATTACAAATAGTAACCTTAGCATTTTGGGCTCAGCTCTTAGGTTAGGTTGAGGTTAGGTTAAAACATCTACAATAATAGTAAATAATTACAATAGTTAGAGTAGAAAATCCCTAAAATGTTGAGCTTTGTGATTGCGGGTTCCAAGTTTATTTCAACAATTACAGTTTATTCTATTGATATTTAGATTGATATGTTGTTGATAAAATGTAAAATACGCTATTTGTACGAGAATGTACTGCCACCCAGAAACTCCCGAATAATGGAAGTTGGAGGTACCTCCTTGTCCGATACGGGTGAAAAGTGGCTTAAGAATTTCAGCAGCCGGGTTGCCTCGTCGTATTCGGGTATGGTTGGCGGCACTTCAAGGAGAATTGGCTCCGCGTACCGTTTTAGTATCCCAAATTCTAGCAGTAGCGCAGAGTTAAACATTTCGTCGGCTTCCTCCTGGTAGGGGAAAATGTTTTTATCTTCACCACGCCTTACGCTTTCCCAGCGCCCTATGGTTTCGGATGCGCTGTAGCCCCTGTAGCGGTAATCGCGGACAATTCGTCGGATTAACCTGTTATCGGTGGTTGGGATTCGGTTCAGCCCGTCGATGGAAAGCGAGGTTAGGGCCGAAACGTAAACCTTAAATTTCTTTTCGCCGGGAATTAAGGGGGTTAAATTGGGGTTCAAGGCGTGTATTCCCTCTATGATGATGATACCGTTGGGTTCTATTTTCAGCTTGGTTCCGTCAAAAAATCGCGTTCCCTCCTCGAACGAGAACTTTGGAAGTTCAATTTCCTCGCCTTTCAGTAAGCTTACAAGGTTATTGTTAAAGTAGTTGATGTCTAGCGCCTCAAGTGCCTCAAAGTCGAATTCTCCATTTTCGTCGCGTGGGGTGTCATCCCGATTTACGAAATAGTTGTCGAGCGAAATGGTGTAGGGTTTTAACCCGTTAACCTTAAGGTGAACCGCAAGCCGTTTGGCAAAGGTCGTTTTTCCCGATGATGATGGTCCCGAAATGAGGACTACTTTTACTTTGTTGGCCAGTTCGTGGATTTTGTCGGCAATACATGCCACCTTTTTTTCGTGCAAAGCTTCCGATACTTTTATCAATTCGCTGTCGTTCCCTTTTTGAATTTCCTGGTTTATGGCTGCAATACTTTTCACCCCCAGAATTTCGACCCAATCCTTGTATTCCTGAAAGATGTCGAACATTTTGTTCTGTAACACCAAATCTTCTACCTCATCGGGCTTAAACCGTTTGGGTATGCGCAGCAGCATTCCGTCGTAATACTTAACCAGGTCAAATACCTTGAGGTACCCGGTAGATGGTACTAAGCTTCCAAAAAAGTAGTCGGAATTATCACCCAAATGGTACACCGACGTGTAGAGTTTAGGCCGGAGAATGAATAGCTTAGCTTTATCGTGGTACCCAGAGTTCTGGAAGATTTTGACGGCATCGGTTGTTAGTACCTTATCCCGCCTGAACGGTAAATCGGCAGCAATAATGGCACGCATCCTGTCGGCAATGGTAAAAATAAGCGGGAGTTCTAAGGGCTGGTCGCAGCCATCGATTTCGCAGTAAAAACCTTTGGAAATGGAGTGCTCTATTCTAACCTTGGAGGTTGGAATTAAGTCGCGTACGGCTTTTTGGAGAACGAAAAATAGCGAACGCTGGTACATCCTCATGCCCGCCTGATGGGTAACATCGATGAAGCGGATGGTTTTGGGCGAAAAAATTTCGTAATCCAGCTCCTTGAGCTGGTTATTTACCATTGCGCCCAGGATTTGATGCTCCAGCGTAATATCAAAAATTTGGGATATGTTCAGTAGCGATAAACCTGGGGTTATATGTACCTTCTGCTTGGTGTTTTCTATCACAATTTCAACTTCTTTTCTCATGCTGGATTGTTTATTGGTTCTTTTTGAGCAAATGCTATTTTTATATGAAGTATCAAAGTTAATTGATACTCCGTGGTATTCTTTGTTTGTTAAGGTTTATTCGTCTTTTTTAACAAAATGTTCTGGGGTTAAGGGTTTGCCGGCAAGTTGTAGTTCAATTCAATATTCAGTAAGGGGCGTTTAGCGCGGAGTGCCAGTCTATTTAGCTGCAAAGTGGTTGTTGAAGGTTATACTGTACGGGTAATTGCTGATGGTATCGGAATGTGCCATCAGTTTTTTCAGTATATCAGTGCTCCCGCTTGAGTGAACCGAAAGGGTTGGGGGTGTTTGCTTATCGCACAGAAGTCCCTGTTCTGTAAGAATGTTTCTTGTTTGCCGGGCTACTGCGGGTGCCGGGTCTATTATTGTTACTCCGGCTGGTAATATTTTTTTCAGGATTGGAATAAGAAACGGGTAATGCGTACAGCCCAGCACCAGATGATCGATATTACAGTCAAGCATGGGTTCTACATATTTTCGCAGAAGTATTTCGGCTTTTTTTGATTGTAGCGCCCCTGACTCTACAAGTTCAACCAAACCTTCGCCCACCTGGTAGCAAACATTG
Source organism: Bacteroidales bacterium (assembly GCA_050180015.1). Taxonomy (GTDB): domain Bacteria; phylum Bacteroidota; class Bacteroidia; order Bacteroidales; family Tenuifilaceae; genus JBFXEO01. The sequence continues at coordinate 19,160 of JBFXEO010000016.1, forward strand.
ACATCGGATGCGTATTTTTTGCTGGTTTCAATATATAATCGACCTTTGAAAGTGCCTGCAGTTGCCAAAACCCCAATGCTTTTCGTTTTAGAGTTGAGCGATGCTGGCTTAATGGCCGGTTCCATGCCTACGAATGGTACTGCGAACGTTTCCCTCAGGTAATCAATGGCAGCGGCAGTGGCGGTGTTGCAGGCTACAACAATGATTTTACATCCTTTTTCTACCAGGAAACGGGTAATTCTATCCGTAAGTTCAATAACTTTCTTAGGTGATTTGGGGCCGTACGGGCAGTTGGCCGAGTCGGAAAAGTATATAAACGATTCGTGAGGCAGTTCGCGCAACAGCTCAGAGAGTACCGATAAGCCCCCCAAGCCTGAGTCAAATACACCAATTGGGTTGTTCTTAATTGCCATTGATGTTAATACCTGTAAAAATGAAAAAGGAATAAGTTACACAAATCAACTTACTCCCCTTTTTGATTGCCGAAATTAGGTTACTTGGTAATCCCCAATTCTTTTTTTACCAACGGTAAAATATCCACGCTTTGCTCGGAAAAATATAGTAGTATTCCGCTGCTGGTGTCAAAAATATAGGTGAAGCTGTTTCCCTTGGCTACTTTCTTTATTGCTGCATCGGCCTTGTCAATTACAGGTTTCATGATTTCTGATTGGTAGCGTTGATAGTCCTGTTCTGCTGTTTGTTGGAATTCCTGGGCGCGTTGCTGCATTTCGCTCAACTCTTTTTCTTTCATTTCACGAATTGCATCGGAGAAAGTGGAACGTTTCTGGAGGTAATCTTGGTATTTTTTGTTAAACTCCACCTGCAGTTCCTCAATTTGGCTTTGGAGAGTCTCGGTATATTTTTTTAATTTTACCTCTGCACTATCCTTGTCTGGCATTGATGATAGTAATTCCTGACTATTTATATGGCCAAATTTAAAGTTTTGTGCATTAGCATTAAAACCAGCAACCAAAAGAATGGCTCCAGCAGCTAGTAATCTTAGGATGTTTCTCATAGTTTAGTTATTTAGTTTTAGCAAATATAAGAATTATTATTTATAGCCAAGTTTTTGAAGAACCTCATCGCTCTTATCGTAGCGGGAGTTGGTGTAAAGCATGTTGGGCGATGATGCGGAATCAAATATTATTGCGTACCCACCCTCAATGGCAAGTTCTTTTATTGTGTTAAACACTTGCTCCTGAATAGGTTTAACCAGTTCCTCCCTTTTTTTGAAAAGCATACCGTCTTTGCCGAAATACTTCATTTGCAATTCCTTAGTTTGACGTTCACGGGTTATAATTTCATCCTCACGTTTCTTCTTCATTTCCTCGGTTAGCAAAACTTTTTCGGTTTGATAATCCTTGTAAAGTTTATCAATTTCAGCGTACTGATCCTCTATTTCCTTTTGAAACTGTTCCGAAAGTTTATCGAGTTGCTCCTGGGCTGCCTTGTAGGATGGTATTTTTTTTAGTATGTAGTCTGTATCTACATAGGCAAATTTTTGTGCCCATAAATTTGTGCCTATTAGTACCATTGCCGCTATTAGTATAACCCTTTTCATTATTTTTAATATTTGGTTTTAAAGTCGAGTACCTGCAAAAGTAACCATTTAATGGTTATTAATTTCACGCTGATTATCGTTATTATTTCAAATTAACAATGTTTTTCACCGAAGGTTAAAGTTTTGAAAAATTGTAGTTGTCTGAGAGGTGAGTAATTATTAAGCTGTAGGCTGATTGTTAGGTTAGAATGGCATACCGATAATAAAGTGGAATTGTCCTCCGTTTGCATCTGACCGCCCTGGGACTTCATCAAATCCATAACCCCAGTCAATACCTAGCATACCCAGCATAGGGAGAAACATTCTTACTCCAAAACCTGCAGAGCGGTACATATTGAACGGGTTGAACTCATCGGTACTGCTCCACGCGTTACCCGCCTCAACAAAGGTCAGCAAGTATATGGCTGCCTGGGGTTTTAGCGAAACGGGGTAGCGTAGCTCGGCAGTATATTTATCGTAAACGTGTCCATCGCCAATGGAATATCCACTGATAATGGTGTATGGCGTAAGCGATCCGTTGCTATACCCCCTGAGCCCAATTGTTTCCTTACCGTAAATTCCGCTGTACCCCGACATGCCGTCACCTCCAACGTCAAACCCTTCGAAGGGAGAGTAGCCCAAATCTTTATTGAAGTAACCCATAATACCCATCTGAAAGTTGGTGTATAGTACAAGGTTTTCAACTATTGGCATATACCACTGAATTCTACCCGTCCATTTGTGGTACTCAATCCATTTATACTTTTCGCTGTCTCTCATGGCCTTCGTATAGTCTTTCCCGTTGAACAGCGAGTACGGAGGGGTTATCTGGAGCGATATAGATAAATTTGATCCCCGGCGTGGGTATATGATCTGGTCGGTTGAGTTTCTCGAAAGGGTCATTTTTAAGCTTAGGTTGTTTGACTGACCAGTGCTGAATAGGAAGTAGCCAGTCCAATCCTTAAGATTGTAATTTTGTATGCTAACCTCATTGTATATGGAAAAGTAATCGTCTGGCCATTTTAGGCGTGTTCCTAATCCTACCGAAAACCCCGTGACTTTAAAGTATTTTTTGCTCGATTCGTAAAAGTAGTTACTATTATTTTGAATGGTATGATAAATGGAGAATGAGAAATTAGTCGGTTTTTTACCACCTAGCCATGGCTCAGTAAAAGAAAGGCTAAAGGCTTTATAGTAGGAGCCATTTGTAGATGCCCTTAATGCTAAAGATTGGCTATCCCCCGATGGTATTGGCCTCCATGCACCTTTGTCAAATATTCTACGGACTGAGAAATTCGAGAACCGAATGCCCAAAGTCCCCACAAACATGTCGTTGCCCCATCCTCCGGAAACTTCCAGCTGGTCGTTAGCTTTTTCCTCTAAAACATACTTTAAATCCACGGTATTATCGGCGGGATTGGGGAGTGGCTTTACATCAAGTTTTTCAGGATCAAAGTGGCCCATCTGCCCCAACTCCCTGATAGTTCTGGTTATATCTGTTTTGCTGAATAAATACCCTGGTTTTGACCAAATTTCCCGGCGGATAACATGCTCGTTGGTTTTGGTGTTACCGGCAATTAGTACCTTGTTTATGGTAGCTTGCTCTCCTTCGTAAATTCTCATTTCTATATCAACGGAGTCGTTTTGAATCTGCTTTTCAACCGGGTCGAGCTGGAAGAAAAGGTAGCCATCGTCCATGTAAATTGTTGTAATGGAGTTATCGTCGGAAAATAGCCGTTTCTCCAGCAATGATTTATCGTAAATATCCCCTTTTTTCATTCCAAGCACAGTCGAAAGGGCATCGGACGGGAGTTTGGTATTTCCTATCCAGCTAATATTCCGGATATGGTACTGCGGGCCTTCGTAAAGGTTGAACTTAATGCCTATCCTTTTTGTGTTGATGGTGTAAATAGAATCTTTCAGGATTTTTAGGTCGCGATACCCATGCTCGTTGTAAAATGTAACAAGGTTATTTTTACTTTCCTCGTAATCGGCTTCAATAAATTTAGACGATTTGAAAAAGTTCATGTTTTTTCGGTGTATTTTTTTCAAAGCTCCACGTAGTTTGGGATCCTTGTAGGCCGTATTACCTTCGAAATCTATTGCGCCAATTTTTACCCGCCCGTTTTTCTTTATATCGAAGGTGAGTTTAATTCCGTTGGCCATTACAGTGTCATTTTCCTGGATGGGATCGACCACAACATTCAAAAATCCTTTGGCGCGGTAATGTTTTTCAATGATATATACACTATTTTCCAGAATACTTTCGGTAAGTTGTCCCTC
>JBFXEO010000017.1:0-22978 GCA_050180015.1 Bacteroidales bacterium
CGGAATCGGAAGATGCCAAGATTATTGAAAACGACCAACTAAGCAAGAGCATCAAAAAGAACAGGGGGACTTCTGCCAAGGCCATAAGGTATATAAGGGCATTCATCAACTTTTTTGGAGGAGAATGGGTGATAACTTCGTCCAGCTACATAAAAGATAAAACCATCCTAAAGGTTGCCGGAATTCTGAAAAAATTTGGGTTGAATATTCTGTTTGAGGAACACACCGGGAGGCCACCCGTTAAAATCACCGGAAAAAACCTCAAGGGAAGAATTCTGAGGGTTGATGGATCAATAAACAGCAAGGTTATTGAGGCCAAGTTGCTGCTCTCCTCGAATATACAAAACGAGACAATTACCGAATTAAAGGATTTTATAATGAAATCGGGTTACATTGTGATGACGCTAAAAGCATTGCAGTACCTTGGCGTAAATACCGACTGGAAGGAGGAAGAAATTTTAGTTGAACACGAAATTTTTGACGGCTCTGAACTCACCATCGAATCCGACTGGAGCATGGCCTCATACTGGTACCAGGCAGTTGCCCTATCGCAAAAGGGTTCTATTGTGCTGAAGGGACTAAACCCAGCGAGCTTACAGTGTGAAACAGCCGTTAAGGATATCTACAAGCATTTTGGGGCTGCTACCAGCATTACCTCCGAAGATGATGTAGCAATTAAGCGAAAGGGCAAAGCGATCCAAAACTTTAACCACAACTTCTCAAACTACCCCGATCTGCTACCCAGCGTTGCGGTAACCTGCGTTTGCCTTGGAATTCCTTTCAACATTGGCGGAATTGAAAATCTCCGGCACAAGGACCCCGATAGAATTCAGTCATTACAGGCCGAGCTTGCAAAAGTGGGAGCCGTTATCAACGTTGAGACTCAGGACAACAAGGAGGCTCTCGTTTTTAACGGAAAATCGAAAATTAACGGGTTAAAAGAAGTTGAATTCGACACCCACAATGATCACCGTATGGCCCTTTCGTTAGCACCAGTTTGCCTAATGGGCATAAAAGTTACGGTTGATAATCCGTGGGTAACCAACAAATCGTACACAACATACTGGGACGACCTAAAAAAGGTTGGTGTAAACATTGCCGGATAATGCCCGCTTAATGCATGGCAAGCCACCAAAAGCCTGCATATTTTTTCCAAACAAACAATGATTTAGGGCTAAATATTTAAAGAATTCGAATTTAATAAAATTACTGCAAAAAGTTTTACCACCTCAACATTTACAGAGTTTCCGAATTGACGGTATGCAATTCTGTCGGTTGGATGAATTCTAAAAGTCTCGGGGAAACTCTGTAACCGAGCACACTCCCGTGGGGTAAGCCTTCTTTGTAAGGGTCCAACTATCGATGTTTGCGTAATGGCCACCAACGCCGGGAAATGCGTTAGTGCTTTAGCCCTCAGGCCCGATGGCCGGAAATGCATTAAGGTATTCCAAAGATCGGGGCTTGCTGTTTTACCGGCCTGCCATTCGAATTTTGCTTTTGCCCCTTTAAAATCGGGGTTGCTCCGGGCGTTAACCAACCATTGGGAGAGAAACTTATAATTCGACGAAAACAGCTGCCTATTCTTTTGTATGAAACCTTGTTTCCACGCAGGGTACATTGCAAACTCCTCCTTCGAAATCTCCTTGTCGAACCATTCCGCCCAAACAGGAAATCCGGGTAAACCGCCCTTAATATTCTTAATAAAGCTGTTCCATATTTCAATAATGCCCTCTTCGCTTTTTGTAACCCGGTACTCCCTATGATTCTGTGAATCGGTATCAACAACACTTAAGGCATTACAGCTTTGTAATTTCGATGGTTTCGATGGCATTATCGGCAATTCTCCAATATCCTTTCTTACACATGCAATAAAAACCCTTTCGCGATGCTGAGGAATTCCAATATAATGCGGGCTGAATATTACCGGTTCGGGCAATACATTGTACCCTAAATGCTCCAAGTTATAGTGAATAACCTTCCAAGTATTTCCGCCATCGTGCCCTGCAAGATTGCGAACATTCTCCAGCAACAGATACTTGGGTTTATGATGCTTTACTATTCGTACAATATCGAAAAAAAGGGTGCCCCGGGGATCGTTTATTCCTCTACGATTACCAGCCTTGGAAAACGATTGGCAAGGAAAACCGCCACAAAGAACATCGTGGGCAGGAATATCCTTCTCATCAATCTTGGTTATATCGCCATGGGGTTCTATCCCGAAATTTTGCTGATAAACTTTCCGACAATCCGCATCAATATCCGAAGCAAAAACGCACTCACCGCCAAGAGAACTCAATGCTAAATGGAAACCACCTATACCACAGAATAAATCAATAAATTTGAATTTTCCCATGACTCAAATATAGGAAAGACAAGTGTTATGGCAATGCTCCATCAGAAATTAAACATATATCGAACAGCATCACCAAATTCGCGGCTCCAAAACCATTCTGCGTGTCGGCCATCGGGTACTATTTTTACCTTCAACTCGCATTTATCGTCGAATCCCGCTGCCCTTAATAATTCGGCACTACGATTAACATCGTCCACTAAATTGCCGCCCTCCTTCTCCCCCGCCAAAAAATAAATACGCTGAAATTTCTTGTGCTTATACTTTTGCAGGTAAATGCTCAACCTTGGAGCGAACCAAATTGATGGAGAGAAAATAGCCGCATTACCAAACACATCGGGATATTCCAGCGCAGCATACAGTGAGATTAGGCCTCCCATTGAGCTACCCATTATTGCTGTATTCTCTCGTCCCGACAGGGTACGGTAGTGCCTGTCAATGAAAGGTTTTAGGGTGTTCACAATGAATTTTACATACCTATCGCCATCGCCACCGAACCCCAACGAATCGTTTTTCCAGGGCGAGTATTCATTAAGCCGCTCCTTTTCATCGTTATATATTGCTACAACAATGGCGGAAAATCCCCGGTAAGTATATAAGCTATCCAAAATCTCGTCAACCCTCCACTCGCCGGCAAACGAAGTGGCATTATCGAATACATTCTGCCCGTCGTGCATATAAATCACCGGGAATAGCTCTCCGGAAGAGTAGTTGGGCGGCAAGTATAGGCGAATAGTACGTTTCCGTTTTAGCTGGGGTATTTCAAAGATAGTGGGCAAATAGCGAACGCCCTTTGTAACTGTCGATGCCATCTGTTTTTTTGGAACTAAATCGCGCCAGGCCTGTACTTTAAGGAATACTGTATCGTTTAATCCTTTCGTGAAAAATCGATTTGAGATGTCGGCCCCCCTGCTGTTCACTTCAACATTCAGCCAGCTTCCCCGGCACAGCTTGAACTCGAAGGAATCAACCGCTGCTGGCAACGAAAGCATCAATCTTCCGCTTTTATCCGCATAAAAAAAATGGGTTGAACTGTGAGTATCCCAGCCGTTCAACGATGATGCCAGAAAAATTGTATCGCTTTTGGGCGTGTTGATGGGTAAAGAATCGATAACCACAACAACCTGGGAGTTGGAATACTCGGCAAGAGTAATAACCAGCGTAACCAGCAATATCAATTTCCGCAGCATAAGCATTTGTTTGAGTTTACCCAAAGATAGTGCAATCAGGCAAATATTTGAAATGGAAAATGTCGATATACTTGTAAAAACCCTTTTGTACTATTATATTTGCGATGCTTTTGACAATTGAAAACACAAACCTTATCAGCAACTGGCCCCGTAGTTCAGCTGAATAGAACGTCAGATTCCGGTTCTGAAAGTCGTGGGTTTGAATCCCTCCGGGGTCACACAGGAATGGTCAATCCTTAACCGGAGTGGCCATTTTTGTTTACCGAACCGTTACCCAATGTTAGTTTTTTCGATGATGTAAAGCGGTCTATTTAAAACATTGATGTTTATTCTGCTAATATACTCACCAATAATTCCGATGGAAAATAGCTGTATCCCGCCAATAAACATCGAGCTTATAATTAGCGATGTCCACCCAGTAATTGTTTCACGCAATACAAAATGGGAAAACAACGCATAGAGTATAATCAAAAAAGCAAAGCCAGAAATAAAGATACCAATATTAGTGACAAACTTCAACGGTTTATCTGAAAATGCTGTAATTCCATCGAGAGCAAACTGTTTCATTTTACTCAATGAATAGCCTGTTTTTCCCGCTTTACGCCCATCCCTCTCAAACTCCACGAAAGTCCCATGAAATCCAAGCCATGCTATCTGCCCCCGAAGAAACTTATTCTGCTCAGGCATCATTTTCAGGTAGTCCACGATTTTTCTGTCAATCAACCTAAAATCGCCTACATCCAAAGGAATACTAACAGGTGTTAATCGATTGAGAAGTCTGTAAAATAGTTTTGCAGTAATCTTTTTGAAGAAGGTTTCCCCCTTACGTTTAGTCCTTTTAGCGTAAACCACCTCAAACCCTTCCTGGTATTTTTTGAATAGTTCTGGTATCAATTCTGGCGGGTCCTGTAAATCCCCATCGATTATAACCACAGCATTGCCTTTGCAGTAATCCAACCCAGCGGTAACGGCAATTTGATGTCCAAAATTTCTGCTGAAATTTATGTACTTAACCCGATTATCAGCATCTGCCAACTCAATTATTCGAACCAGAGTTGCATCGATACTTCCATCGTTTATAAATATTAGCTCGTAATCATCCGTGATTTTCTTAACGGAATTGGTTAATCTGGAATATAGCTCCGATATAATTTCACCCTCGTTAAACAAGGGCACAACAACTGAGAGTTCAATCATAGTCTTCTATCCGTTAACCTATAAATCACAATATTACTTCTTGTAAAAACAACATCATAATTAAAGTTCATCTCGAGAAAATCTTTCACTTCTGCCTGATATGCAACTACGGTGCAATTCCCCTCAATATTTCGCCAATCGGTATTTAGAGAGACATTCATACCGTTTTCTTGCAATACCCTTTGATAAAAAAGGATGTGCGCAAAGTAACCATCGTGGAGCAAAACATGATCGGTAAGATTATATTTCCCCTTCACCGCATCTTTAAGAAAATACCCAATATTGTAAGTCTCAACATCCCACGAAAACTCACGAGGAGGAATCATCCTTTTAAGAGTTTTATAAACCGGACTATAAAATACCGCAATAAGTAAAATAAAGGGTATCAGCCTAATGAAGGCATACTGCTTCGTTGATGTAAAATTCTTTACCAAACTAAAAACGGAATCAATTAGAACGGCCGCTAATAATGCCAAGAAAGGGTAGAGCGGCACGGCATACCATTCGAGCTTTGTTTTGCTAATTGATATAATAAGAAAATAACATACAATTGAGATTGACGAAAATATGGCAATATTCCCTATGCGTTTATCTTTACTGAAAAGTCCCACAATGAAACCAATAGGGACAAAAAGCAGCCAATACCTGTAATGATGCAACCGAAGCATACTGAAATAGTACCAAAAATTGGCAGCATGGCCTTCATTCACCTCAAAATACCGACCACCCAACTCGTTTTCCCAAACTGCCTTTAAGTACCCATGATTTTGTGATTCGCGGAACAAATAATAACCACCGATAACTATGATAAACATAAGTATTCCAATGTACAAATGCTTTAATTTTGCTATAGACAAGACCTTGTTTCGAACAAATGCATAAATAACCAATGCAGGAACAAAGAGTAAACCTGCAATTCCTTTTGTCAGGGTTGCCAGGATTATACCAACTACAGATAGATACAAATACTTGGGCTTATCTGATTCGATATATTGAAAGAACAGCAGAGAGTAAATGGCCGTAAATAGCGTTAGCGTTGAATCGTAATCGCCAGTTCTGGCTGCATGCACATGAATATACCCGAATGAAGTAAGAAGAACAATTACTGCAAAGAAACCAAGCCATTGGTTTTTCAAATACCGAACGGAAAAGAAAACTAAAAACACACAGAGAAGAAATGCCGAAATAGCCGCAGGCAATCGAACAGACAGCTCTCTAACACCAAACGATTTTATAAAAAAGGCCTGACACCAAATCATCAAAGGCGGTTTGGTATTCCACATATCGGGCTTGCCATCATAATAGGTAACTACAAAATTTCCATTCTTGTACATCTCGTAGGCATTATTGGCCAAACGGGCTTCATCGAAAATTCTGACAGGTTGCCTCTCGATATGTCCAAATAACGTAAAGTATGCAAGAACAAGCAGAATAGGATACTTAATTAGATTTTCTGTTTTAGTAGTATTCATCAACATTAACTGGTTTTCTACTTGTCATCCAACTTATATTTTTTCTTAAATTCTTTACAAACATCGGTCAACCCGCACTCCTCGCACTTTGGTTTTCGGGCTATGCAAACGTAACGCCCATGTAAGATTAGCCAATGGTGTGCTTTAGGAAGCAATTCTTCAGGAAAATACTGCACCAACTGCTGCTCCACGGCCAACGGCGTTTTAGCGTTAGTTACCAGTCCAATTCTATTGGCAACCCTAAAAACGTGGGTATCCACAGCCATAGCGGGCAAGTTAAAAACAACTGATGCAATAACATTGGCCGTTTTACGGCCAACACCCGGCAGCTTTTGCAACAGCTCCACATCGGAGGGTACCACTCCACCAAACTCCGTTTGAAGCGTTTTAGCCATTCCTACCAAATGCTTTGCCTTATTGTTGGGGTATGAGCAGCTTTTGATATAGCTGTAAACCTCTTCAACAGTTGCGTTCGAAAGGGTTTCAGCATCGGGGAACCGTTCAAAAAAGGGAGGCGTAATTATGTTCACCCGCTTATCGGTACACTGGGCGCTAAGGATTACTGCAACCAACAACTCGTATGGATTACCATAAAGCAGCTCAGTCTCAGCGACTGGAAGGGTTCTGCTAAAATACTCGATTACCCGGGCGTAAAGATCCTTCTTGGATATCATTTCAATTGCTACAATGGTGATAAACAAAAGTAGTGTAAATGTGAAAAGTCAACGGTTAAAAGTTAAAAGATTTTTGAATGGATATTGGCCGTCTAATTATAGAAATTCCATATTCTGAATTCTAACTTCTGAATTCTATATTCTCTTCGCAATTAACTTTTGTATGCTAACTTTGTCCCGCGAATTAATACACAGAACAAGTTGGCAACCATCTATCTTCAGGCGGAGAACCTAAGCAAGTCATTTGGCGATTTAACCATTCTCAGCGATGTATCATTAAGCCTATTCCAGTATCAGCGTACCGCTATCATTGCCAAGAATGGGACGGGGAAATCCACGCTACTGAATATTCTCACAGGAAAAGACTCGCCCGATACGGGCAAGGTCACCCTTAGAAACGGCATAAAGATTGGTTACCTTGAACAAAATCCAGCTCTCCGCGAAAAAGCGACTATACTAGAAAACGTGTTTGGTGCCGACGATGAGATTTCCTCAGTAATCCGCAACTACGAGAAAGCGCTCGCCAGGAACGATAAGGATTTGCTCCATCACGCCATGGAGGCTATGGATAGGCTTAATGTATGGGAACGCGAGGTTAAGGTAAAGCAAATTCTATCGAAACTGAGATTGGATGATATAACCCAACCAGTCACCAAGCTATCGGGAGGTCAACGTAAAAGAGTTGCGCTGGCTGCAACGTTGATAAGCAACCCGGATGTATTGATACTGGATGAACCCACCAACCACTTGGATTTGGATATGGTGGAATGGCTGGAGGAATTCCTAACCCGTGGTCAGCAAACCATACTGATGGTTACGCACGACAGGTATTTTTTGGATAGGGTTTGTACCGATATCATTGAAATTGATAACCAAGTTGTTTACACATACAAGGGGAATTACTCCTACTTTCTGGATAAACGGGGGGAAAGAATCAACGCATTTACATCGGAGGTTGATAAAGCCACGAATCTTCTTCGTCGCGAAACCGAGTGGATGCGCCGTATGCCGCAGGCCCGCGGAACAAAGGCCAAGTACCGGATTGATGCCTACTACAAGTTAAAGGATGTTGCATCGCAACGGTTAGATACCTCTGAGGTTGAGATCAATGTAAGCGCATCTCGTCTAGGGAAGAAAATTATGGAGGTGAAAAACCTCAGCAAAAATTTTGGGGATAAAGTTATCCTGAAGGATTTCTCCTACACATTTAACCGATTTGAAAAACTTGGGATAATTGGCCAAAACGGAACCGGGAAAACCACATTCCTGAACCTGATTACAGGTACCATCCAGGCAGACTCAGGGGAAGTTGATGCTGGAAGCACGCTGGTTGTTGGGTACTACCGCCAGGACGGGATGAACATTGATAACAGCAAAAAAGTTATTGATGTAGCCCGCGAGATTGCCGATGTTGTAACACTGGGCGATGGCAAAACTCTTACCATATCGCAGTTCCTCAATATGTTCCTTTTCCCACCCGAAAAGCAGCACACCTACGTGTATAAGCTCAGCGGAGGGGAAAAACGGAGGCTTTACCTGCTCACCCTTTTAATGCGCAATCCCAACTTCCTGATCCTCGATGAGCCTACCAACGATTTGGACATTCACACATTAAACATCGTTGAGGATTACCTGAAAAGTTTCCCGGGTGTAGTAATAGTTGTATCGCACGACCGTTTCTTTATGGATAAAGTGGTTGATGGACTTTTAGTTTTTGAAGGGAATGGCGAAATCAGCGGATTCCCGGGGTCATACACCGAGTATAGGGCTTGGATCATGGAGGAGGAAAAAAGTAAACCCAGAGAAAAAAGTCCGGAGAAACCCGTCAAACAGGAACAACCAAAGGCTCAACCAAAGAAAAAGTTAACGTTTGCCCAAAGGAAAGAGCTGGAGCAACTCTCGAAGGATATTGAACAGCTAGAAAAAGAAAAATCTGAACTAGAAAGCCAGCTTAGCAGTGGCACTTTAAACCCACAACAGCTTCAGGAAAAATCGAATAGATACCAAGATATAGCTAATATCCTTGAGGAAAAAGAACTCCGATGGTTGGAGTTAAGCGAGGTTGAGTCCTAAATCAATACCAATTAAAAACCTTGTTCGAATTGTACGTTAATTATTTAATCCGGACAAGGCCGGTAAATACTACTCCAAAGGATGCTCTTTTATAAAATTAGTCACCCATTCACAGACATCCTTGTTCTTATTCAGCGATATATGATCGACCCACTCAAAATCATCAACCCGATGAACATCATCATCCCCTTCGAAACGCGCTGACGATCGAGGCACCATTCCATCGTTGGGTTTGCTTAATGCGGCATGCCCGGCCTTAATATTGGCCGGAGGTTTTGGCGAATGCCACTTATAACCAGGTGTTACACATACATCCCCAATATGCGCGTAGCAATAAAAATAAGTTCCAACTTTTCCATTAAGCAACCAGTAAGTGGGATGGTTCTTTTTTTCAGAATCATTCGAATTTAAATCCTTAAGAAAACTAGAACCAGGAGCAAGATCCTGTACACCGGTTACATCTGCCCATGCAAAAATATTGATCAAACTGGCAAGGCCTGAGCCCAAATGGGGGGTACCAAGCGTTATTAATCTATAGTGGAATCTCGGATCGGAATCCATGCTTATATAAGACCTCGACACCAACCCTCCCATCGAATGGGCAACAATAATGGGATACTCATGTATATCGCCCCACATTTTATCGCCAATCATTCGGTACATTTTTAGCCCATTCTCATCGATATGCAGCCACCATTTATACTCGAACACCCAAACATTATAATTCTTAGCAATATCGTGATCTTTAAAGTAATCAATCATGTCGTCCCAGGTGTCGGCATCGTCGTCCATACCGTGCACAAGAATTATACTGCGCCCTTTTCCTGCCGTTCCCAGCTTTAATTCCAACTTATATTCGTTACTAAAAGATGCGGTAACCAGCGTTGATCCTTTTTTCGTTAAGCTAATAATCTGCGTTTCATTCACTACCCCGCTAATGGAAAATTGTAGTGAGTTTTCATCCTCAATAATTCCATTAACAACAACCTCGGAGCTGCCCAACAAACCACTTAGGGTCATTTTTTCTCCATCGCGCAGACCGAATAGCTCAATGGGTCCATTGGCTTCAAATTCTGGTGGTAAAATCAACGAAACCGTTAAAGCATCTCCATTCTGCTCAATATTCGCAGAGTAGAGAGTGTCAGCGGACATTTCATTCCCAGAGTCATCCATTATCAGGTAGCCACTCCATTCTCCGCTAATATCCTTAACCCCATCGCTGTTTGTATCGTCGGATTTATTGCAACCGACAAGCAACATTGCCAATGCAACCCCCCATACAATAATTTTCAATCTTTTTACAAGCATAAAAACCTCCATTTTATAGAATTATCAATATAACAACAGACGGCTATGAATTAAATCAAAGCGCAACAATCAAAGGTAGTGTTCAATAATTTAAACCTATAAAAATGAAGTAGGACAATTGGTAGGACAAAAGCGTTATTGCTGCATATTCTTCAGGTATTCATACAGATCGGCTTCCCTGTCAAGATTCAGGTGTTTCCGTAAACGCTGCCTGTTTTTGCTGACAGCGGCTTCGGAAACCGAAAGGATATCGGCAATCTCCTTGGTCGATAATTTAAGTACAAGCAGCGTACAAAGTTTTATTTCGGTGGAAGTAATATCGGGGTGTTTCAGCGTTAACGATGGAACAAATTCTGGGTAAAGATTCTGAAACTCGAGCAATGTCTTTTTCCAGCTTTGGGATATATCGATGTTTGAATTGATCGTTTTGATAAGTTTAACTGGATCGGTACCCTGTATAACTTCTCGCTTTAGGGTTTTAAGGATATCGTTTTTGGCAATATTGCTGGCCAACGCCTGGGTCAGCTCACGGTTTCTCCACTCGAAAAGCATTTGAAGTTTTTCCTTCTCAGCCCTCTCCAGGTCGTGCTTCTGTTTCAGATTCTTTCTTCTCAGAATAAAGAAAAGTACACTGAGAAGAAATGTCAATAATGTTATACTCAGTATAATTAAAAGGTACTTTATATTATTCCGCTGAAAAGCCACAACATGCTGTACCTCCGCTATTTTAGCCTCCTTAACGGCTAAATTATACTTTGCCGATAATTCGTTAATCTGCACACTCATTATCGATTCAAAGATTTGCTTTTCCAGCAGGCGCCCAACGGAAAGATATTCGTAGGCATCGGAGTAATTTCCCAGCAGGGAGCTCACCTTAGCCTGCTGGAGGTATGTTCGCATAAATAAATCTTCGTTGTCAACTATATCAATAGAATCGGTTACCTTGCCGCACTGCTCCAGTGCTCCCCTGTAATTCTTCTGCCTAATGTAAATATCGCTTAATACCAACGACGTGTTAATAGCATTTCGGTATAACCCAGCCTTTATAAAATTGTTAAATGCCTGATTGCAGTAGTACTCCGCAAGATTTAGGTTAATATTCGAAATTCGATAAATTGACCCCAGCTCATTCTGCGACAAGGCCAGAAGGTATATAAACCCCCTATCCTGGGAAATACCAATGGCCAGCTTTGAATACTTGATAACAGAATCGACCCTCTGGCTAAACGATAGCGTGGGTAAAAAATCGTAAATAGCGGCTAAACGGTTATACGCATAAGCCCTGCCGTACAGCGATAATTTGGGCTGATTCAGCACTCCACGCAGAATATCTACAGCCTTACTGTACTCCACATTAATTCTTAAACCCTCGGCAATAACTATGTTCAAGTAGTTTAGCAAGGTATCGGGGATAGTATTCTTATTTTTACTGATATAACCATATAGTATTGGCAACCCATGCGTTGCATCGCCATGGTTAATGTATTCTACACCTTTTGAATACAAAGAATCAGCAGCCTGAATATCGAATAGCTGAACCGTATCGATGGTAAAACCATTTCCCTGCCGGCATATTTTAACCTTCAGGCAGTTAAGCTTGGCCCTTTGAACTGGGCTAAAATTTTTCAGGCGACGTAACTTACCCAAGCAATCCCTTGATTTATCGAGGTCTATCCGTATATTCTCTATCCCAGCATTATATAAACTATCAAAAGTATTGACCTGGGCGTTCAGCCATACATTTATTGCAAGGATAGGCGCTAAAGCTACACATCGAAGGATAAATTGTCGGGGCATCATATAAACTACTATATCAAACTTACATTCACTAAACGAGTAACGTAAATTTAGCTATTTTTTTTGTGGCAGGCCCCACACCAAACCTATTATCGATGCGGAAACCCACAACCCAAACAATTTTATCGCCCGAAAGCAACACGCAGACATTACTTTTCCGGTGTACTGGTACCTTAATATCAACCAAAAAGTCGCTGACTTTTTTGAAGCCGGACATTCCGAAAGGAATAAATTTATCGCCAGGTTGCCAAACTCGAAGTGTTAACGGAAACCGCAACTTACTATAATCGATTAAAGCAACATCAGTATCTTTTTCTATTATAATACTTGAAACATCGTTAATTACTTCAACTTTGAGTTTAATTGGGCTTGAGATTGATTTTGTATCAGCATCAATTTGTATAGCATCATCATCTTTTGCCTTTGTGGGTGTAAGTATTAAAAACTCTCTATCCTTATACAGAGTATGAGATGATGATTCCACTCTCCTCCCCGCCTCGGAATCCAACAACCCGATAACAGCACTAGCCATTGATGGCGAGAATCCAAATTGATTCAACTCTTCAACCAGGAAGAATCGAACACTTCGCTCCTTCTTTAGTGCCTCAATGGAGAATACTATATCCTCGCCATTGTTTGAAACTACCGCTTGTCTGATTCTTTCCAATTGCTCTTCCACCAGCCAGGCCGCCTCCTGCAAATGGCCTGCCGTACTGGCAATAGCCCTATCGGCAGATGGGTTTAAATTCCGCAATTCGGGAATAATTTTATGCCGAATAAAATTCCGTTTATATTTGGTGGTTGAGTTGCTAGAATCTTCGCGGAACTCAATGCCATGATTCTTGGCAAATTCCTCGATCTCCAACCTGGTGGCAAATAGCAGTGGACGGATTACATTACCATTCAACACCTTAATGCCGGTTAGCCCCTTAATGCCCGTGCCACGGGTTAGGTTGAGTAAAACTGTTTCGGCGGAATCGTTCAGGTTATGGGCAATGGCAATTTTAGTGTACTTGTATTCCCGGCACGTTCCGTCAAAGTAGGCATACCTTAGCTCACGGGCAGCAACCTGAATGGATAGCTTATTCTCACGGGCGTACTCCTTGGTGTTGAACCTGATTGAGTGGAAAACTATTCCATTCATTAAACAGTACTGCTTTACGAACTGCTCATCGCCATCGGATTCCTCGCCCCGAAGTCCAAAATTGCAATGGGCGACCGCAATGTTAAAGCCACATTTCCGGAACAAATGCAACATCACCATGGAATCTACTCCACCGCTAACTCCAAGCATTATAGAGTCTTGGTTTACAGTTAAGTTGTTGTTCCGAATAAAATTGATAAACCTATCCTGCATTTTCTATAGTTGCGCCGAGCGCTGTAAGAATTGCTTCAGCTTTCAGTAAACATTCATCGTACTCCTTTTCTGGCTCAGAGTTGAAGGTAATTGCGCCTCCCACGGTGAACGAAAGATAGCTATTTTTCTCGTTATACAGTAAACTTCTGATAACCACATTGAAGTCAAAATCACCATCGGGAGTAAAGTATCCAACGGTGCCAGAGAAAAGTCCTCGCCTGGAACGCTCGAATTCCTCAATTAGTTGCATTGCTCTAATTTTGGGTGCTCCGGTCATGGAACCCATAGGGAAGGTTGCTTTAATTGGATCGATCACGCTAACCGCTGGCCTTATTTTACACGTTACCGTCGAAATCATTTGATGTACGTGCTCAAAGCTGTATATTCCACAAAGTTCGCTCACATTCACCGATCCCGGTACCGCTACTTTAGACAGATCGTTCCGAACCAAATCGACAATCATCACATTCTCCGCCCTTTCCTTGGGGTCATGGGCCAGGTGATTTTTCGCCTCCTCATCCTCAACCAAATCCTTTTTTCGAGGTGCTGTTCCCTTGATGGGTTGGCTAGTAATTAAATCACCATCTTTTCGAATATACCTCTCGGGGCTTGCAGACATTAAGTACCTGCTTCCAACCTTAAGGAATGCGCCAAAAGGTGTTGGCGAAACCCTGTAAAGTCTATTGAATGCTGATGCGGGGTTAATATCGGAACTATCATTATAAAACTCCTGGCAAAAGTTCATCTCGTAAATATCTCCACGCATGATGTGGTCCTTAATATGCATTACCGTATTTTGATATTCCGATTTTGTGTAACGCGGCTTAAAGGTGATACGAGGGAGAGCAGATTCGAACTCTGGCTGGTGATGCAGAATAACTTCAACCAACTCTCTAACTTTTACTTCAGGTGTAATTTCGGGGAAGAAATAAGCTATCAGGTTCTTTTTTCGGAGTAGTAAAACCATCTCGGGCTGGGAAAAGAACATCTCGGGAAACTTCAGCCCATCAAATCTGCTGGAATGCAAATTTTCTAATTCATTTTTGACATCGTAGGTAAAATAGCCGAATACCCAATCGTTAGTTTCTTCAAGGAATCCCAATAGGCTGCTGAAGTAATCTTTCTCGGGCTCAAGAGCAGAAATTATCCCCAACCCTACCGCTAAATCAAAATTACCTGCAAATGTTGTTCCCGGGATTGGAGTTACATCGCAACCCCGGAGCAAAATTCCGTATTCCTGTTGTGAGATGAAATGGGCCAGATTTTCGGCCAGAATAACGGGGTCGGAGACCCTAAACTGAAGAAAACTCCGCATACAAAAGCCAAAAATCAGCAAATATTATTGCAAAAATCCTAAACGAATTTACTATAAACTATTATAATAGTTAAAAACTCTTATCAAATCATTTTGATCTTTAATATTAATTTTATTTGTATCAATAAATGTTTCTATTTCAGACTTCCTATCCTTCATTAAATTAATTACTATTTTTTTCCTATTCTTTAAAAGAATAGGATTAGTTTTATCTTTTACTGTATAATAATCTGAAATAATTTTATACTTATCATTTCGTCCCGGATCAATTCCATTGTTATTTGTTCCTTCTACTATTATACATTTATAAAATTTAAGCAATTTAATATTTTCTCCATCTACTAAAATCTCATAAAAGGATGCAGGGAAGTCTTTACTACGAAAATTAACAAATTTTCGATCATTGACAATAAAATATTCTACATTGGATTGATTCAGTACACTATACATCACTCCTTTTTGGCTGAACATTAAATTATTCAAACGTACATCAAACCCCAAAGAATCTACAAAAATTTCATCTTTCCCAAGTAATTTAACTTTTCCACTATTCCAATCATGAAATAAATATGTGGAACCATCTATATCCCTTTTAGTAACGTTATTAACTCTGAAATACCCTTCTCCCATCACATTGAAATCAATGTATTGTTGTGAATATAAATTCATGGAATAAACTATAAGGGTTACAGAAAACAAAAAAATACTTTTTTTCATACTATAAAGAATTAAATTAATTTTTAAAGATAACGATTAAGTGACAAAACAATGGTTAAAAAATGTTAATGCGATTAAAAGCATTCCTCACTCAAACGGCAAGATGTACGGTTCTTTTACCCTAAAGTCCTCGAAACGCTTACGGTGCTCGGTGGAAATCAACCAGTAGGCAACATCGGCATTATCGGGAAGTTTAGGATAGTACCCCAACCGGAACAGGAACGTAGGAAATGTTAAACTTTCGTTCCTCATCTTTAATCCTATTCCAAAACCACTATACAACCGGTCACTCCTTATGAGTTCATAGGAAGGGCCAATTGCTCCTAAATCGCAAAAGATAAAGTGTGCAAGTTTAAAACCGTAGAAATTTACGGGGCTAAATATAACGGTTTCGAAGTTAAGCATTAAACGGGTAGAGCCAATGAGCTGGTTGCTCGACAACCCTCTTATACCATAGTTCTCCTTTAGCGTGATATACTCCCGCTCCCCGGTAAACCGTGAACTACCATGGGTTATATCGAAATTTACAAACTGGCGGATGCTAAATCTCCTCATGGGAAATAGATTTGAAATAAATGTTGACCTTAAATTTACAGCGGCCTGCTCCAACTTTGAGTTTTTGGCCAAATAACCACCGGCCCGAAACGATAGGTAGAAATAGCCCAAAGAGGTAATTTCGGCCGAAGACATTTCGCCGCTGGTTACAATTCTGCGTTGGTACTGGCTTTTTTCGTACCCCGATGATATTTGAATTTTAAATCCAACGGGTATATCCTCGGTAGCTCCAAAAGAGTATATGTAGCGCGACTGGTAAAGATTTTGATTGGACAAACCTACCGAAAACAAGAGTTGATCGGTTGAATGAAAATATGGATTATCAGTGGGTGTTGTGCTTAAGCCCTCGTCAAAATGAACCTTCCGGTACTTTACTGCAAAAGTTAACTTGTATGGAGCGGATACGTAACTTTTTCGGCTGACACGGAAAGAACGGCCAAACCACCAGTCAACTATATCATAATCTATGGAAATTAAGGAATCCTTTGCAAATATTCTGTAGGGTTCCTCGCTGGTGGTGTAGGTTATACCTCCCGCAAACTTAGCCCTAGAAGCGTAAAAATCACGATTAAGATTGGCATAGTATGAGTTGTAGCCCTGACCCTGACGCGTCCAAAAATTCCCGGCAAAGAATGTTCCGGCGATATTGGGTACCAGCACCTCCTCCTTATGTCCCCATCTATCTAACTTCGACATATCGTAAAAACCCGATGTGGAAAACCCAACGCCTATACCGCCAAGGTTATTCTCCGAAAGCATTACCTTTCCCTTGTCAACGTCGTATATCTTGTGCATCAGCTCCATTGTCCACCTATCCTTAGTAACTACAATTGCCCGTACCCTATTCGTATCGGGAAGTGTTTCCACTATGATATTTGCATCCTCGATGAATGAAAGTTCGCGGAGCAGCTGCTCTGTTTCCGAAAAATCCAAGGGGTTTAGGCTGTCTCCTACATCAAAAAGCAGGTTATCTTTAATTGCCCTTCTTGTTGTTGTGAAGTGTAACGAGTTGCCAAATTTTTCAACCCATGTATCGGGAACCATTGTTGTATCGTAAATAGACTGTCCAAAGATTTTAAGCCTAACTATTCTTACCTCGTCTATTTGCTTATTGGCGTACTTCAGAAACTTTTCGTTAAATTTAAATTCTGTAAGAACCCCCGGCTTTTTTAGGGAGTCATCCTTAAATACCAACCGATAAAATTGTCGGGTTACAAAATGCTTTTTTGTATTGTTCTTGAGCCTGCTCTGAAAATTTTGCCCCCTATCGGCCATCGAATCTTTTTTGCTGCCAATAGTATCGGGCTGGAGCGATATGATTGTGTTGAAACGCGATTCTCTGGCATTTCCGGTATTTGTTTGAGCGGTTAAAGTTGGGGTGATAAAAAACACCATCGGTACTAACGCGCAGATGGTGATGTTACGATATAAGTAATGGCATACTTTGACCATGATTAGGGTTATTAAAGCCCCAGCTAATCCTTCGCAAACTTTTTGGCATTAATCTCTACCTTGAGAATAAAGAAAAAGTTATCTTCATCGAGCGGTAAGAATTGATAGTTAAGGGTTTCTCCCGTTTTGCGTGCAATATCAATTAAACCCAAACCGGCACCTCCCTTGTCGGATAAGCTACCTTCACGGATTTGTCGCTTGTACATTGCTTTCAGCTCTTCCGGGGTGGCTTTATTTACAGTAATCAAAGCCTGCTCAAGGGGGTCTTTATGTTCCCGCGATACCTTGTTGGAGGTTATTACATAGTATGTGTCGTGCTTTTTGCCAATAATAAACAATCCATTCCCAATATTCCTCTCCTTTATTTCATCGGAATGTTTATTCATATTCTGCAGCGTTTCCACCATAACGTGGTAAACCTTTCGTTGGACAGAGCGCTCCTCACTGTTTTTCTCCATATCAGATTCAGTCATGGAAGTGAACATTTTAGTAATTTCATGGCTAAACTCACCCAGATAGACCAATGAAAATCCGTTATCAATCATCTCATCGTAAATGTTCGAAACCGACTTAATGAAATTGAATGTGAGGTTCATAGCACTTGCTCTTTATAGTTAAACATCAAGGTTGATACGGCTAAAAGTAATTAAACTTTACCACATTCCAAATGAACTACAAAAAATAGGCCGGATAATCCTATCCGACCTTACTGCTAACGAATTTTATAAAAGGATGGTGTTTTACAGGCCCAGTTGGTTACATAAAATTACGCATTAATTCGTTCCACTTAAAACAAACGTCAAGTTCGGCCAAATCAAAGTTCCAGCATTTCTTTTCCCTGAATACACCTAATATCGCGGGGTATGTTTGCGGCCGAAACTCTATTTAAATCCTGCTGAAGTTCTTCTCCTATAAACCCTTTTTCAGCAAAAAGTTGTTGTGTACCTTCATAATCACCATTTCCTTGCAGGGTCAGAATATCGTGAGCCAGGGAGCCCATTGCTTCGGTCATCTTATCGAAATTTACCCTGTATGTACCTGTTTGCGGAT
This sequence comes from Bacteroidales bacterium, assembly GCA_050180015.1. GTDB lineage: Bacteria > Bacteroidota > Bacteroidia > Bacteroidales > Tenuifilaceae > JBFXEO01. The sequence goes on from JBFXEO010000017.1 coordinate 18,508, forward strand.
TACGTTCGAATGCTCCATGCTCCTGCAGGTAGTAAAAGCATACCATGTTGGCCTTACCATGCGATGAGGCTGCACCAAAGCGAACAGAACGGAAAATTCCGGCCACAAAGGTTACATAGTTGTCCATCATATCCTTTTCGGGAAGTTCCCCCATTTCGGCCAACCTCGATACCATGTAAAGCCCAAGTATATCGGCCTTCCCTTCCTCTAGCGCACTATGCATTTCCTTCATAGCCCCGCGAACCGTACCCTTCCCATTTACCTGATTTTTGATACCCAGGCCATGGGCAACTTCGTGGAACATAACATTCTCAAAGAATGCTTCAAACTTGATGTGATCGCGCTGGTCTTCATCTATGAGCATATTGCCAATGGGAAGCAATATTTTATCAAATTTATACTTCATGGCATTTTTGAGCTGTAATTTCCGGCTTCCTTTTTCCAAATGAACTTTTGGATCATTGGGAAGATTGATTGCAATTGTTTTACTCCCGGCATTGCAGTCACCGGCATAGAAAACGACATCGTAAACGCCTAAATCAGAATCCAGCCCCGGGACTTCTTTCTTGTATGCCTGGTCAACGGGTAAACTTTCCTGCAGTTTTGGAAGTAGAGTAGCGAAATGTGCAATTTTTTTAGTCCAGTCCAAGTCCTTAATCAGAATATATGCTTCGTGAGCGGCCTTATAGTTGAACAAGGCATCCTCATAGTTTTCCACAGGGCCAACAACAAAATCGATATTATTGGTTTTCATATCCATCCATGCCATATCGCTGGCAAGGTAATCGTCTGTAAGCAGTGCATCGGCACGAAGGGTCAGGTATTTCCTCAGCCCATCATCTTCGGCTAGTTCTGCAGCCTTACGGATTAACTCTACTGCCTTTTCTGTTTGCTCCTTGTAGGCAACATGGTAAGGAACAGAAATGAGCTTACCCTCTGCGTTGCGGCGAATTACAGTGTACAAACTTGTTTTATCCTTCGATTCAAGTACGTCAAACTCTTCCTTGGTCATATTTTCGGGGTAGAACTGGGCACCCAGCGGTTTCTCGCCATACCCACCGATAAAGGGCTTATTACCATTTAGCCTTTCCCATGGGCCGTAATTTATCTCGGCCAACTCGCGGGTAGCATCATCAGAAATTTTTTGCAGCAGGGCGTTCTTATCGCCATAGGCCTCCAACCAAAAAATATCATCCATTAGCTGAGCAGCATCAAACAGGTAGGGCAGCAGCTGTTTTTCCTTGGCCGAAAGGCCAATAATATCGGAACGTAACTCTACCGGTGTAAACTCGTCAACTTTTTGCTGCATTGCTGATCCCTCCTCTTTGCTTTGCCTTGTACCACAGGAAGAAGCTGCAAATACAACCACAAGTACAAAAGCCATATACCTTTTCATAGCGGTGAAATTTAGTTGATACTATTTGTTTTCCTCTAAAACATCGTCGGAATTAAATTTGAAGCCCAACCGTTTACCGGTTTGTAGCTTAGAGTTTTCTATCTTGGTGTTCATCTGCATTACCGATGCAATTTTAACCACATCGTAGGGGGGAACCAGTAAATCGAATTCTAGGGCATACAGGATCGCCGATTCAATAATTCTTCTCAACGCATCCTTGTCCACCACTGCTGTTCCAAAATTGTTGTACAGGAAACCCATTTGGCGCTTGCCCTCCACAAAGTAATGGTAATCTTTGTTGATAAAAATCCTGCCAATGAGGTATCCAAGGTCATCTAACCGATTGTATTTGAATGAGTCGGTAAGGAAGTTATATATGTTGATTATTCCACAGTACGATGCCAACCTATCATCCTTCACGTAAGATAGCTTCCAAACATTGTGGTCCCTGTCAAACTCAAAAACATTGGTGTGCATACTAAAGATCAACAAATCACCAGCTACCCTAATTTCGGCCTCATATTTTCCGCGATCCCGGTATTCCAGCCTTACACGTTTATCTACATTCCTCAGATAAAGGTTATAGTCATTGGCCATCTCGTGAAGTACCTCTTTCGTCATGTTAAACACATCGAAAGTATTATCGTAAATTTTTTGCTTCAGTGTAGCTTTCTCCGATAAAAATCCAGTAATTAACTGCCTCGGTTCCTGTTGGTCGTTATCCATAGGGGTAATAAGTTATGATTAATAATTCAAATATACGAATGATATTGATGGACTGCAAGATTTAGTATGCCTGGGCAAAAATTGCACGCTGCCGAGATGGCCTTCCGGTTAATATACAGGCACCCTCCTCCTGCTGTCCATCCAACGGAATGCAACGAATGATTGCCTTAGTCTCCTCCTTGATAATTTGCTCTGTTTCAGCAGTTCCATCCCAATGGGCAAGAACAAAGCCTCCCTTTTCGGCAATAACTTTTTTAAATTCGTCATAAGTATTAACCTCGGTGGTATTCAATTCTCTAAATTCGAGGGCCTTACTATATAGGTTGGTTTGAATATCTTCTAAAAGGTTAACGATTGAGTCCCCCAAATTTTCCTGAGGTATAGACTGCTTCTGGAGGGTATCGCGCCTTGCCACCTCGACGGTTCCTTTCTCCAAATCCCTAGGGCCAATTGCTATTCTTACAGGATATCCTTTCATCTCATACTCGGCAAACTTGAATCCGGGTTTATAGTTATCCCTGTCATCATAGTGAGTAGTTATACCCTTAAGGTGCAATGTTTCCCGAAGGTATTTTACCCTTTCGGTTACCTGGGCCAACTCCTCAGGGCTTTTATAAATAGGTACAAATACAACCTGTGTTGGAGCAAGCTTCGGTGGAAGCACCAACCCATTATCATCGGCATGGGTCATTACTAGGGCTCCCATTAAACGGGTTGAAACCCCCCAGGAAGTAGCCCAAACGTAATCGAGAGTACCCTCGCTATTCAGGAATTTCACGTCGAAAGCTTTGGCAAAATTTTGTCCCAAAAAATGTGATGTTCCAGCCTGTAGAGCCTTACCATCCTGCATTAATGCTTCAATAGAGTACGTTTCTACAGCACCGGCAAAACGTTCCGATTCAGATTTACGACCGATTATAACCGGCATGGCCATCCAGCTGTGAGTGAAGGTAGCATACACATTTATCATACGCTCAGCTTCCTCAACGGCCTCCAACTTGGTTGCATGGGCTGTATGTCCTTCCTGCCAAAGAAATTCCGCAGTACGCAAAAAAAGCCTTGTACGCATTTCCCACCTAACAACATTTGCCCATTGATTTACCAGTATAGGTAAATCCCTGTACGACTGTATCCAGCTGCGATAAGTATTCCATATAATAGTTTCGGATGTTGGCCTAACAATCAACTCTTCCTCCAGCTTAGCCTCATCATCTACAATAACACCTTTTCCGTCCGGATCTTTTTTCAACCGGTAGTGCGTAACAATTGCGCATTCCTTGGCAAAACCCTCAACGTGCGATGCCTCCTTGCTAAAAAACGATTTTGGTATGAGTAAAGGGAAGTATGCATTTTGATGTCCGGTTTCCTTGAACATTTTATCGAGTTGAGCCTGCATTTTCTCCCAAATTGCAAAACCGTAGGGCTTAATAACCATACACCCTCTAACGGCAGAATAATCAGCTAATCCTGCCTTAATAACAACATCGTTATACCACTGCGAATAATTCTCATTTCTGCTTGTAATTTCCTTTGCCATAATGCCTGATTGGTATAAAATTTGTAGTGTTTTTCTTGCTTTTGTGAACAAAAATAACGATTATTTTCAAGTAATGCTACAATTAAATTGGAGGTGCATAATGAAACCAAAAAACTTTATCACAATACTTACCCTGTCAGGCTTAATTGTAACATCATGCTCTACGGGCTTGCAGGTAAGTAACTCTTCATCTTGGAACGATGAGATTTATGGTTCCTCCACCAAACCAAAGGTTGAAAATGAGGAGAAAACCCAGGAATATGCCCAAAAAGTAAATCCTGACCTAGACAAGCTGGAGCAAAAATACTCGGATGTTTTAGACATTAACCTCGATAGCGTCAAAAATGATACCGTAATTTATAAGGCCGAAGAAACGAACCCTTACAAAAGAATTTTATCCGACTCATACGAGGATTCCTACGAGAGAAGGTTGAAAGGCCTAAATGATCCCTGGTACGGTATGGAAAACTGGTCCGTTTACTATTCAGACGACTGGCGTTATGTACAAGCCTACGATCCTGCATTCTACAATGTAGTAGTAATGGGAGATCAGGTTTGGGTTGAACCGTGGTACATATCGGGTATGTTTGCATGGCCAAGATCCCATTTTTCCGTTGGAATTGGATTAGGATGGGGTTACTCTTTTTGGAACTACAGTCCATGGTATTGGCAATGGAATTATCCTTACTACTACTCAGCCTATGATTACTGGCCCTACTATTATTCATATCCCCCCTATCGGGACGGTTGGGATAATAACTATTGGTATGGAAATAATACTTCTCCATACTACGGCTCTGGTTACTACTACG
>JBFXEO010000018.1:0-22679 GCA_050180015.1 Bacteroidales bacterium
CGATGCTTTTCAGCGGAGGAAAGGATTCCATTGTGATGTACCACTTGGCCAGTAAGGCTTTCTATACGGCAAAGGTTCCTTTTCCCTTGATGCACATCGATACCGGCCATAATTTTCAGGAAACCCTCGATTTTCGCGATTGGCTTGTGGCCGAAACCGGAGTACAGCTGATTGTTAGGTATGTTCAGGATTCCATTGATAAGGGTAGGGTGGTGGAGGAGACGGGCTACAATGCCAGCCGTAATAAGCTGCAAACCGTTACACTGCTCGATGCCATAGAGGAGCTTAAGATTGATTGTGCTATGGGAGGAGGCCGAAGGGATGAGGAAAAGGCGCGTGCCAAGGAACGATTCTTCTCGCATCGCGATGAGTTTGGGCAGTGGGATCCCAAGAATCAACGCCCGGAGCTTTGGAACCTTTTCAACGGGAAAAAGAATATGGGCGAGCACTTCAGGGTTTTCCCTATCAGTAACTGGACAGAGATGGATGTATGGCAGTATATTTTAATGGAAAATATTGCATTGCCATCGTTATACTTTTCGCACGAGCGCGAGGTCTTTGAACGCGATGGAATGCTTTACGCCAAAACTCCATTCATCAAAAACAGGGATACCGAAGTTGTTGAGAAGCGTATTGTTCGTTTCCGTACAATTGGCGATGCTACATGTACCGGTGCCATCGAATCCAAAGCAGATACACTTGAGGATATCATCCGCGAGGTTGCGGCAACCCGTGTAACCGAACGCGGTGGCCGTGCCGATGATAAACGCTCCGAGGCAGCAATGGAGGATCGTAAGATAGAAGGATATTTTTAGTTGAATATGGACCACGGACAATAGCCGACTTGATTATTCATTCGATTTGCCATTGAATTAGTTCGTGGTTTTTATATAGCGAAAAAGCGGAACCTCATTAATGAAGAGGAATTCAAGGCTAATTATGAGAAAATAGAATTGTTGGTAAAATGTTACAATCATTAAAGAATTCAATAGGCAAGGATTAACCGGGGTCTATGGACTGTTTGCTATCGACTTAATATATTAATTATGGATAACGAAATTTCAAGTACCGCATATTTAGACATGGAATTGCTGCGATTCACAACCGCAGGAAGTGTTGACGATGGTAAAAGTACATTGATAGGAAGGTTGCTTTACGATTCAAAGGCAATTTTTCAGGATCAGATGGAGGCTATTGAACGAGCCAGCTTGAAGAAAGGGGAGGAGCATGTCAACCTAGCCTTACTGACTGATGGTTTAAGGGCGGAGCGCGAGCAGGGTATTACAATTGATGTTGCCTATCGCTACTTTCACACCCCTAAGCGTAAGTTCATCATTGCCGATACCCCCGGGCATATTCAGTACACCCGTAATATGGTCACAGGGGCATCAACGGCCAATGCGGCGTTGATATTGATTGATGCTCGCCATGGTGTAATTGAGCAAACCATTCGCCATGCGTATATAGCTTCATTGCTGAGAATCCCCCATGTTATGGTTTGTGTAAATAAGATGGACCTGGTTGAGTTTAAACAGGATGTATTCAACAATATCCAGCACAAGTTTCTGGAGTTCTCAAATCATTTGGATTTGCACGATGTGAGGTTTATTCCTATTAGCGCGCTGCTGGGCGATAATGTAGTTGAACGTTCTGCTAATATGGGCTGGTATCAGGGGCCAACGTTGATGTACTTGCTGGAAAATATATATATATCTAACGATTACAATCAGCTCGATGCCCGTTTCCCTGTTCAGCAGGTTATTCGCCCTATGCTACCGGAGTTTCACGATTACCGCGGTTATGCTGGCCGAATGGCTAGCGGAACGTTCAAGGTGGGCGATAAGGTAAAAGTAATGCCATCAGGATTTACGTCGGTAATTAGAGGTATCGATTTTTGGACAGAGCCCATGGAATTTATCACTGCACCTCAGTCTGGAACAATTCTGCTTGAGGACGATTTGGATGTTTCGCGTGGATGTATGATTATTCCTGCCGAGAATGGTATTAAGCAGGGGCAGGATGTTGAGTTAATGGTATGCTGGCTTAGCGACAAACCCATGGTTCCTGGTGGAAAATATGCGTTAAAACACACCACCAACGACTTGCGCTGTATGGTTAAGGAGGTAAAGTATAAGGTTGACATTGACACTCTCGATAAGAATTACGAGGATAAGAATATTGGACTTAACGATATTGGAAGTATCACCATTCGGACAACAAAGCCAATTTTCTACGATTCGTACAGGCAAAATCGTATTACTGGAAGTTTAATCCTAATTGACGAAGCAACCAATGTAACTGTAGGTGCCGGCATGATTCTTTGATAAAAAGTAAACTGCTTAAATGCCAAGTTTTTTTCTGGCAAACAGAATAATTTCAGAATGATCGAATGCCAGCGGAGGTAAGGATTCCAACGGAAACCACTCCGCTTTATCTGCGTCATCGCCTGCTACAATGTACGAATCTTTTTCTGTGGTGAAGCCGTAAAAGGCAACTGCAATATTCCTATCGCGCGGATCTCTATCTATTTTATCGAAGGCTCCGAGTTGAAAAAGTTCAACATTCGTTAAGCCAGTTTCTTCTGCTAATTCTCGTTTTGCCGCATCTACAAGTAATTCATCCATTTCGGGAAATCCACCTGGAAAAGCATACCTCCCTTTATAGGGATCGTTGCCCCTTCGTATAAGCAGAATGTGAGTGCAAGTATTGTTTGAATTTTGAAGGAAAACCAGCGAATCAACCGTAACCAGCATTCGGGGGTATTGATACTTAAATTCCATCATAAAAATTTAGGAGAGTTACATGTCAGAATCGTTACCGTTCCTTTTAGTCTTATTTTTATTTCTAATGGTTACTGCTATCCATACAGCAACTACAATTACTATAAATGAAATTAATACCTGGTGCCTAATCATAGCCGTAAAATTTAGGTTAACAATTTATATCAGCTAAAGTACCCGTTTAACAACCCGTAACTTATGGGTGTAACTATTTGTATGCTGATCGAAAATTCCCTGATGGTCGAACTTGTCAATTTTAACGTAGCCTGAGCTGTGAATAATATGCCCGGTACCAGTAATTATTCCAACGTGGGTAATTATTCCCTCCTGGTTATCGAAAAAGGCCAGGTCTGCGGATTTCACATGGTTTATGAATTCAACAGTGCTGCCTTTTAAGGCCTGCTGCTTAGAGTCCCGTGGAAGTGTAACACCAGCCAGCCGGAAGATTACCTGAACCAGCCCCGAACAATCTATTCCAAATGGCGATTTACCTCCCCAGAGGTAAGGTGCATTAACGTAAGTTTTTGCCAGTTTTATGGCTGTTTCTGCCTGATTGTCGGGGATTTCCAAAAACGGATTATCTATTTGGGTGTACTTAGAGTTGCCACAGTAGAACTCCCCATTTTTGTACCCATGGAGTACTGAACCCGGACAAAGATGCACGGGGAAATCAGCGTTAGTTTCCCTTGCCTTGAATAGTTTGCTGGCAAGTTGCCGCTCCGCTGTTTGGCTGGTATCAAAATTGCCTGCCAGCCGGGAGTCCAGCCAGCCCTGATATCCGTCGGAATAATCCTCAATCCTGAGCCATCCTTTATAATTCTCGATAATGTAGAATGTTTCCCCGAATAGCAGCTGATTTATCATTTCGCTGGCTTCGTCGGGTTCTTTTCGGATTGCGGCCAAACTTTTCGATATAATACCAGAATCCATCTCACTTTTTTCTGTAAAAATATTATAAATACAAAACAATAGCCTATTTGTCGGGAAAAAATGCACAATTTTTACGGAATTCAGTATCCGGAAAAGCAGTGGGGATGTTTGAAACTTTCGGTAAATTTCAATGTATCCCCTATCGAATTTAAGATGTTCCGGGAATTTGGGCAATTATTTGCTGAAAAAATGATGATTTCAGGTTTTGTTAAAAATCCGGGACGTAGAAGAAATAGCCTAGCCCCAGGGTATATAGCATATCGCCTACAACGGAATGTTCAATGGCAACTACGAGCAGCGAACGGTGCTTGGTGTACGTGAGTGCCCAAACAATCCCTATTATAGATGAGCCGATTACGGCAATCCAGTTTTTGAATATGATATGAAGGAAGCCAAATAGCAGCCCGTTTGTTACAGCAAGCAGAGTTTTACTTTTAAATAATGGTTTATACCTGAAAAAGAAAAACGGACGGTAAATCAGCTCCTGGGTAAAGGCAGACCAAATTGGGTAAAATACCATAATCATTACCCATAACCTTGGATTCGTTTTGGGGAGTACGAAAAGCCTGTTGGGGGTAAATAGAAGGGTAAGGCCCAGAAGAATTACACCGGTAATGAGTAACCGAATGGCAAGTTTTCCCCATTCGTTATAGCCATTTAGGCCAAATTCTTTTCGGCTGAACGATTTCGACCTTAGCAGATATATTAGCGCTGCTACAAAGACAACCAGTAAAGGGATGGCTTTGGGCCCGGGAATAAACTCAAAATAGAATAGGGATGGTAGTAGGAAAAATAGTGCTATTAGTTCAAGTATTCTGGCAAAATTCTGTTTCATGGCTCAGGAAAAATTGGCACAATTTAATTCATTTTGATTAAAATGAAAAAGACCAGAACGTTGTCCTGATCTTTTCTTTTTTAACCTCAACCTAAAACACCAACAAAAATGCTAAAACGATGTGATATTTATGTTATAAATGCCCTTAGCGTCCTGTGCCGAAATAATAATTTTCCAAGTCCCTTCAAGCTCTTTTATTTCGTCCTCTTTAACTTTTTTGTTCCACCTAACATCGGCAATTGGGCTAACCTTAAACTCCTGGTAAACTTTTTTGTCGGGTTTTGTGAGCGAAACTTTTAAACTTCCGGCCTCCAACGATCCTGAAAAGTTGAATACAACACCACGGCATTTGGCGGGTACTGTAAATTCAAAGTCTCCGTTAAAGGTGGTTTCATCTTTAAGTCTTTTGCTTATATTAAATGAGGTATTATCGCCGGAGTTCATTCCGCTACGGAGATCAAAGACAGCGGCATCTGGCATATCAGGAAGGTTGAATGAGAAGTCTTTCCCTTTGAAAAAATCCCTGTTGGGCCGTACCACTTGCCATTCAGTATGTTTCCCCATTTCATCCATCGCTTTTTGCTGCTCCTCAATTAAGCGTTGGAGCTCGAATTCGTATTCTGTTTTCGATTGTTCAGCAATGCTGTCCAACTCCTTCTTTTGAATTTCTTTCTTGTTTTTTGAGTCGATTTTATCCGTGTTACTCTGCGCACTTGCGCTAATCCCTGAAGCTATAATTAGCTGTAAAAGGATAACTACCTTTGTAACATGTGTATTCATATTGTTTTAATTTTGATTACAGTACAAAGGTACGTTTGTAACATGCAGCATTGAGTTAACGAAATGTTAATGCAGGGTTAATGGTTATTGCGCTAAGGTCAAATCGTGTACCTTAGCGCAGATTTCAAGTTTCAAACACCAAATCAATAAAAGTAAAACTCAAGGTAAGCAGGATATGAATGGTAAAAATGTACTCGTGGGGACTTCTATCGTGTCAATCCTGATATTTTCCTGTGTCTTGTTCTTCCTGGTATTTAAAATATATACGCAGGAGACGGAAAAGTTTGATTACCGTTACCGGGAGATAGTGGATAAGTCGATAGAATGGATGGTAAATTCGGGGAAAGGCAATGGCTTTAGCAAGTCAACCTATATTCTCGATGGGGTATCGCTTAGTTTTATCGATTTTCTTAACCGCAATCAAATTGTCGATTCCCTTGAATTGCGCGAAACCATATACGCTCAGCTCACAAAAATACTGATTAGCTATCAGGAAGTTGACTCGAACCTTCTGTCTTTCCTTAAGCTGAAAGGGTACGATGAACCATTCCGGTCGTACTTTACTATTCGGCAGCTGAACCTAATCGATTTAGATAAAATTATACCCATACATACTCCCGGATTTACGTTGGACAGCAGTAGGCACTCCTTCCCGGCTAAAAACGCGATATTGGTTTACCAGTACCAGTTTGTGGGCAACCACTTCAATATGACGGTCGATTATTTCATCGATTTTAGCAACAAGAAAAAGGAAGTTTTGCGGGAGATTGCGCTCTCTGCTTTTCTGGCATTGCTATCGTTGGTAGTTGTGGTAGTTTTATTTCTTAGGACGTTGCACAACCTGTTGGTGGAAAAAAAGTTGTCGCAGATGAAAACCGACTTCATCAACAATATGACACATGAGCTTAAAACCCCGCTATCTACCATATCTGTTGCCTCAAAATCGTTGGAGAACAACGAAATACTCCACAACCCACAACGGGTACTCGAAACGGCAAAGGTAATATCACGCCAGAATGGCCAGCTGGCCAAGCAAATAAACCACCTGCTGGAAATAAGCAGATGGGAGCGTGGACAGTTTGAATCCAATCCTAAAACAGTTGATATTGTCAAGCTGGTAAGTGGTATCGTGGAATCATTCCGGTGGGAGTGTAAGGACGCGGATGTTGCCATTGAGGAAAACTACCGGATCGGATTCTTTAAAATAGATGTCGATGAAACCATGATTACCTCGGCAATTCTCAATATTTTAAGCAATGCGGTTAAGTACAACCGGAACCGACCCAAAATTGAAGTTAACATTTGGAGCAGTAATAATAGCCTTAGTATTGCCGTTGCCGATAATGGTATTGGAATTGAGAAAGGCGAAATTAGCCGGATTTTCGAAAAATTTTACCGGGTCTCCACCGGGAATATTCATACCGTAAAGGGGTTGGGTTTAGGGCTTTTTTACGTACAGCAAATTGTACTGGCGCACCATGGAACCATTCGCGTGGTAAGCAAACCCGGTATAGGTAGCACATTTACCATTATACTTCCTGCCAATGCAAAATCCTAGAATACTTTTGGTAGAGGACGACGCTGATTTGGGAAATGTTTTGGCGCAGTTCCTCCAGTTTCAGGGCTATACCGTTACTCTTGCCCGCGATGGTAACGATGGCTGGGGTAAGTTCGAAGCCTCCACATTCGACCTCTGCATTCTCGATGTTATGATGCCATACAAGGACGGATTTGAGCTGGCCGCCCAGATAAACCGGGAATCACCCAAAACGCCGTTTATTTTTTTAACGGCAAAGGGCCTGAAGGACGATAGAGTAAGGGGGCTAAAGCTTGGTGCCGATGATTATGTCTGCAAACCCTTTGAGGCTGACGAGCTGGTTCTTCGGATTCAGAATATTTTAAGGCGTTCCGGCATTGGTGAACCCGACGGATTTGAGCTGGGCGAGTATGTGTTGCATTACAGAGATCTTACCCTTAGTAGGGGCGATTCGGAGTTTCAGCTAACAACCAAGGAGGCGCAGTTGCTGAAATTATTCATCGGCAATAGAAATAAGCTAATAAAGCGCGAGGATATTTTACAGGAACTTTGGGGTGAAAACGACTACTTTATGGGCCGCAGCATGGATGTTTTTGTTAGCCGGCTCCGAAAATTCCTAAAAAACGATAGTAGCATTAATATCGAAACCGTTCGCGGGGTTGGTTACATTTTAAAAGTAAAACAGTAACCGTAGTTAATTTTGGTTTGATTATAACGCTGCACAAACAGCAATGCAGAAATCCTTTGCGGGCTGCCGGCATTCTGGTATTCGATATTTCCAATACGCTACGGTAACGTAAAGTTGCTGTCGATAAGTTTTTCATATTTAGTGTCTGCTAAGTTGATGAATTTACGGGTCGATGGCTTAACTTTGTAAAAAATAACATCAAAATAATAGCGTATAGTGGGTGAAAGAATTATTCTGATAGAAGGCATAGATCCATTGGCCCTTTATGGAGTTAACAACACACGTTACAGTATCATTGCAAATCATTTTCCTAAGTTAAAACTAATTGCCCGTGGTAATGAAATTAAAGCCATTGGCAACGATAGGTTGATTGATGAGTTGGAGGAAAAAATCAACAGGATGATAGATTTTCACGGGAAATTCGGATACTTAACCGAGACTAACATTCAGGATTTCTTGGACGATAACTTGGAGTCCATCAGTCAGGCCGAGGAAGATGCCGCCGATGTACTGGTCTATGGCAACCATGGTAAAGTGGTTAAGGCCAGAACGGTTAACCAGCGGAAGTTGGTGGAGCTGTACCCTGAGAACGATTTGCTGTTTGCCATTGGGCCTGCTGGTTCCGGTAAAACATACACATCAATTGCCCTGGCGGTTCGGGCTCTGAGGAATAAGGAGGTTAAACGCATTATTTTAACCCGTCCGGCCGTGGAGGCCGGCGAAAGGTTAGGATTTTTGCCCGGCGATATGAAGGATAAGCTCGATCCGTACCTTCAGCCGCTATACGATGCCCTGCACGATATGATTCCCGTTAAGAAGCTGATGGAATACATGGAGGATGGGACGGTGCAAATTGCCCCTCTGGCCTACATGCGCGGCAGAACGCTCGACAATGCTTTTGTAATTCTGGACGAAGCCCAGAACACCACGCTAAGCCAGCTCAAAATGTTCCTTACCCGAATGGGCAAAAGTGCCAAGTTTATTGTAACTGGCGATATCACGCAGATAGACCTGCCCAGAAAGGAGGATTCAGGGTTGGTTAAAACCATCAATTTGCTTAACGGTATAAACGATATCGCTGTTACTTATTTTGATACGCGCGATATTATCCGCCATAAGCTTGTAAAGTACATTGTGAATGCGTTTGATAAGGATGCTGAGCAGAACGGACTGTGAGAAAGGGATTTTTTTAACGATGGTGTAATATTTTTCCGAGTGTTGCTTCTAAAGAATCAGACTAAAAAATAAATAGAGAAATGGAAAAAGCGATTGTAAGAACAAATTTTGAGTTCCCCGGTCAAACCTCGGTGTACCATGGGAAAGTGCGCGATGTGTATAACATCAGGAATGAATTTTTAGTGATGGTTGTAACTGATCGTATCTCGGCTTTCGATGTTATTCTTCCCAGGGGAATTCCCTATAAGGGTCAGGTTCTCAACCAAATTGCATCAAGATTTCTGGATGCCACGGCCGACATTGTACCCAGCTGGAAAATTGCTATACCAGACCCAATGGTTACTATTGGCCATTTTTGCGAGCCGTTTAAGGTTGAGATGGTGGTTCGCGGCTATTTAACAGGTCATGCTTGGCGCGAGTATAAAGAGGGCAAACGCACCTTATGCGGTATGCCCATGCCCGATGAAATGCGGGAACACCAAAAATTCTCGGCACCAATAATAACCCCAACCACCAAGGCCCAGGAGGGGCATGATGAGGATATTTCGCGTGAACAGATTATAGATAGCGGGTTGGTGAGCGCGCAGGATTACGACCTGCTGGAAAAATATACGCTGGCTCTTTTTGAGCGGGGAACACAGATGGCGGCCAAGATGGGGCTTATACTGGTTGATACCAAGTACGAGTTCGGTAAGAAGGATGGCAAAATTTACCTGATAGATGAGATTCACACACCCGATTCGTCCCGTTACTTTTACGCCGATGGCTATATGGAACGGCTTAAGAATGGCCAGGAACAGCGTCAGCTCTCCAAGGAGTTTGTGCGTGAATGGTTAATGGCTAACGGGTTTCAGGGTAAGAGCGGGCAGGAAGTACCCGAAATGACCTCCGATTTTGTAAATCAGGTAACGGAACGCTATATCGAGCTGTACGAGCGTATTACGGGCGATAAGTTCCAGAAAGCCGAAGGGGCCGATGTGCTGAAACGCATTGAGCGTAATGTGCTGGAATTCCTGTCGGAATAATATTTGGATGGAGGGATTAAACTGGGGCTTGTCCTCTCTTTTTGGGGAGAGGTATAGTACGTGAGGGTTTGTTTACTTGAGGTACAAGCGTTTAATTCCATCCGACATGGCAAAAACTTCTTCAATCTACATTTTGAAGATCAATCGGTTACTCTTACACCGAATTCATTTTATAATACCATTATGGCTGCGAGGCATTAAACCAAAAAAACATTTAGAGTTGTTTCAATTTTGGAATAACTCACGGGTAATGTGATAGGTTCGTCAATGACCAAGTTATTGATGCCTCCGGATCAATGGCTACAGCGGTTAGTTAACAATGTAAATACTTTGTTTGGATGGAAAAAATTTTACCCTTTGCAATCCTATTGATTTGTACAACCCTGGTGTATGCGCAGGATTCCGATGCTAAAAAGGAGGATAAAGTTAAAACAGGCTGGAATGTTGGCGGGCTCCCGGTTGTTGCATTCGACACTGACTTAGGATTGGAGTATGGTGCCCTGGTAAATTTTTTTAACTATGGTGACGGATCAATTTATCCGCAGTACCGCCATAATATTTATGCCGAAGTGTCTCGATTTACAAAGGGTAGCGGAATCAACAGGCTATTTTACGACTCCAAGTACCTTATCCCCGGATTGCGCATAACCTCTGATTTAGCCTACTTAACGGATAAAACTTACGATTTTTATGGGTACAACGGCTACAAGGTGATTTATAACCCGGACTGGGTTGATGATGGATCCGGCGATTACCGGAGTCGTGCATTCTATAAGTATGATCGGAAGTTATCGCGTTTTACCACCGATTTACAGGGCAAGTTAACCAACAAACGATTTGGATGGGTTGCGGGAATTGGCCTGTACAATTTTCAGGTTGATTCTGTTGATATTAATAAGCTTAACAAGGGCAAATCCTCCGGCGACAAGCTACCTCCGGTTGGCGGGGGACTTTACCAGCGTTATATTGACTGGGGAATTATTGATCCCGACGAAAAGGACGGCGGTTTTGTTACCTACCTGAAAGCGGGCTTGGTTTACGATACCCGTGATAATGAACCGAACCCTATGAAAGGGATTTGGACCGAAGCCGTTGTTACGTATGCGCCATCGTTCCTTGGGGTTGGAAAGGAATTTGAACATGCAAAAATATCGGTAACCCACCGCCAGTATTTTACGCTGGTACCGGAGCGGTTGTCGTTTGTTTACCGGTTGGGCTATCAGGGAACGCTACTGGGCAAGTGCCCTTTTTACCTGCAGCCAAACATAACTACACTCTTTCTACGGGGGGCAACCAACGATGGATTGGGTGGTTCAAAGAATCTGAGGGGAATAATCCGTAACCGCGTGGTGGGCGATGGCATTGCCTACGGCAATTTAGAGTTCCGGTGGAAGTTTGCGAGATTCTACTTTATCAAACAGAATTTTTACCTGTCGCTGAATACTTTTGTTGATGCCGGTCAGGTTGTTCAGTCCGTTGATGTCGAAAAGAATTTTTCTATTAACGAGTACGATGTAGGGTTAGATGAAAGCGACTACTTTAGCACCGATAACGAAACGTTACATGCCAGCTGGGGTGCCGGATTGCGTGTAGTTATGAACCAGAATTTTATTATTGCTATAGATCATGGCAGGGCATTCAAGGAAGAGGACGGTACATCGGGAACTTATATAGGTTTGAATTTTTTGTTTTAGCCTTTGCCCGATTGCGTGATGCCGATCCCTTCAAGGTTGTGAATTCCTAAAAAAAGTTAATAAGGCTAAGGTACTTAACTCCAGCAAACCTATAAAATAGATTTGACCCGGAGCGACAAAAACAAACCTGAGGAGGTATCCTCTTTTGGCTTTTCCAAAGCAACTACGATTGCCGGATTTCTGATTAAATCAGAATGGGTCACGGCCGATTTGGCAAAATGCTTGACCAATCGACATTGGATTTTATGTAGTTTCTAATACTTTTGCATAAACAAATCCATCATTCTACAATGCAACGGTTGTTAGCTTTTATAATTACAGTAGGCCTGTTTTTTAACGCTTACGGACAATCCAAGATTACCCGTCAGGAGTATATATCAACATATTCAGGTACTGCCATTAAGCAGATGAAATCGTATGGTGTACCGGCAAGCATTATACTTGCCCAGGGAATGCTGGAAAGCGATAACGGGAATAGCACCTTGGCGGTGGAGGCCAATAACCATTTTGGCATTAAGTGCCATAAGGACTGGAATGGCCCAACCATATACCATGACGATGATAGAAAGCACGAATGTTTCAGAAAGTATAGAAATGCTGAGAGTTCGTTCATGGATCATAGCTTATTCCTTCGCGGATCGCAGCGGTACGCTACGCTTTTCGGGTTGGAACCAACAGATTACAAGGGATGGGCCTATGGGTTGAAAGCCGCAGGCTATGCTACCAATCCAAAGTACCCCGAAATGCTGATAAAGATTATTGAGGATAACAAGCTCTACGTTTTCGACAAGGGGGTGGATGTTCCCGTGGAATCGCTACAGAAAGGTAACGATATAGATGGCTATACCATCGACATATATAAAACCAGGCCAGTTTACAGGCGCAACGGGATTAAGTACGTTGTTGTAAGAGATGGCGATACCTTTGAATCGCTAACCAAGGAGTTAAACTTAATGCCCTGGCAGCTATACCGGTATAACGATCTTAACCGGGGCGATAAGCTTACGGCAGGAGAGGAGTTGTACATCCAGCCCAAACGGAACAGGGCCAATAGGGGAAACATCGTACATACAGTAGAAAATGGCGAAACAATGCACTCCATCTCACAGAAGTATGGCATTAAGCTGAAAAAGTTGTACCGGAAGAATAACATGAAATTTGGCGATGAACCAGAGGCGGGCCAAACGCTCAATTTACGGAGACGTGTTTCGTACTGAACAGGTAAATATGTATAATAGTATTATAAGATTGCGACCATGGACAATGCCAGTAAACCAAACTCAGAGGTATTCATTGAGTTGTTTTCCGAGATTGAGCAGAAGCTTAAAACCATTTGTAACGATGAGTTCCATGCCAACTTTGCCGAGCTGCTCCGTAAGGCCCGGACGCTAAATGCTGTTGTTCATCAGTATGCGTCGGACTTAAAGGAGTTTTCGCAGCTACGGAATGCAATTGTCCATACTCGCCGTGAGAACTTTATTATAGCCGAACCCCATGCCGATGTGGTAAAAGAAATACGGCATATCCATGCCCTGTTGAGCAACCCCCCTCGTGTTTCCTCCGCGATGAAGCGGAACCCGTACTATACAACTCCCGATAGCATTATTGTAGATGTTTTGACAACTTTCTCGGAGAAAGGCTTTTTGCGTTGCCCGGTGGTTAGCAACAATACCATTCTATGCCTGATTACTGCAAAAACAATTTCCCGCTGGCTAACCAGCCAAAAACAGGGTAGTGTCAAAATTGACAGCTCAAAGGTTTTGGAGCTGCTCCCGTTTACAGAGAGGGAAGATTTTAGCATTGCCGGTGAAAATACCGATTTAGTATCGTTGGTGGGTATATTTAAAAATTCAATAAAACGGGGTACATACGTTCAGGCTGTGTTAATAACCAAAAATGGACAGTCCAACAGCCCCCTGGTAGGGATAATCACCCCCAGTGATTTACCATTAATTATTGAAAATATCAACAAAGGGTAAATGATGCAGTTAAAGTAAATCCAAGAATAGCGTCTAAAGTTTTAAAATTATCCAGGTGGTTTTTTTCTCCCTTATACTTTACTGTAAATTACATATTTTTTAGTGTATGGCTAACGTATAACCCTATCAGGGCTAAGAGCCCGGAGAGTTTGTGTAAGGATATGGGCTTGATATAACCCAACGGCATAGCCGTTTAGTTTATAAACCCACCAATATCCGGGGAGCCGGTAGCGGTTGTATCCTCACCAATAATACTTAAGGCATCGCCGCTGAGGGTAAATTCGCGGTTGGAGTCAATTGTGACCAGGTCCGATTCAGTAATTGAGCCACGGTTAAACATTTTTTGTGCAACAAAATCGAAATTTTCGAACATGAACGGTTTCAGGTGCCCGGAGTCGGCGAACAGGTATTTGAATTTTGTGGGGCGAGGAATTATGTAGGCCAGGAATAGCGCTTCGCTTAGCGTAACTTCGTTTGGTTTTTTATCGAAATAGTACCTACAGGCATCGGTTACCCCGTAAATACTGGGGCCCCATTCAATTATGTTCAGGTATATTTCCAGCATCCGATCCTTGCTTACAACCCCGGAGTTTTCTATCATCCAAACTATTAGTATCTCCTCCAGCTTCCGGGTGACATTTTTACTCTGGTCGAGGTACAAATTCTTTACGAGTTGTTGCGGTATTGTACTTCCCCCCCGGGCAAAACGTTTCTCGCGGATGTTGCAGGCCATGGCGTACCGAATCCCATCTAAATCGAAACCACGGTGGCTGTAAAAACTTCCATCCTCGCTTGTGATTACTGCCCAACGAATGAATGGCGAAATTTTGTCGATAGGGGTAAAGCTGTTGTTCTGATTGCCAAGGTGGATAGCTTTTACCAGTAAGCCGTCCCTGTAAACGTTGTGGGTAAAGGTGTCGTTAAGTGCTGAGAATGTTGTGTTCCCGTACGACAGTATCGAAAAATTCTTTGAGTTGAGCCTGGTATCTATTTTTATGCTATCAGGGGTATTCAGGCTAAGGTTTACCGTTAGGTTATATGTTAGCTCCCCGTTTACTTTTATGCCATGTAAGTTGTGGAAAAGTCCTTTGGGCAGCGATTCAATAAGATTTTGCCAGCTGGTTTTGTCGGTTTTAAGCCTAAGGCTGATGGAAGAGTCGGGGGCTGGGGTGTAGCTTATGCCAATACTCGCAGCCAGGTTGTTGAGTTTTACAGCTGAAGATGTGTCGATGGTGTAAGCATGGGGTGTAATGCGGATATTTAGCCGTATAGCAGCACTATCTAGCATAACTGTTGATTCTGAGAGCCTTTTGCCCTGTAGCTGTAGGTTCTTGCCGCTGCTTTTAACCCCAATATTTATATTCCCGTTGCTTAGCTCTTTTGCTTGTATTTCGATATTGGCCGAATCGAACAAAATACCGATACCTAAGAATGTACCGGTAAAAGGAATTTTTGCTTTACCCTGAATACCCGTAACAGCCATTTTAACC
This sequence comes from Bacteroidales bacterium, assembly GCA_050180015.1. Lineage (GTDB taxonomy): Bacteria > Bacteroidota > Bacteroidia > Bacteroidales > Tenuifilaceae > JBFXEO01. The sequence goes on from JBFXEO010000018.1 coordinate 14,915, forward strand.
AGGTTTTGCTTTTTACTTGCGGTTCCGGAAATGGTTACAGAATGGTTTCCATTTTCATCGGCTATTTGTACCCGGGCCGAAAAGCAATCGTTTGTGTTTCTCCATTCCGGGATAAGCAGGGCTTCCCGGAGTACAGAATCGGTACTGTAAATCCTTACGTTGCTGGCATTAAAGTGGGCGGTAGAAATGCCAAAGAAGCCCCGGATAAGCCTATTTAGCCTGCCGGCCGATTTATGGCTATGGCTGTCTGCCGTAGAATGCTCTTTTACTTTCCCGGTCGTGGGATTAACCAAGTTTAGCGCATTTTGCAGGTTTACGCTGGCATTGCTTAGGGTTACCTCCAGCGGGTTGACTTTTAGTGCCAGCAAACTGCTAAAACCGAGTGTAACGGCCAACGAATCTACACTTATAACGGTATCGGATTTCTGGGTGAGTACACTTAAATTCGTGAATTGCAGTGTCTTTAATCCCTGAATGCTGACGTTTTGTGATACAATTACTAGCGAATGCCGCTTTCCAATTTTTTCTGCTTCGTGTACGAATACTGCACGGATAATTACCCCCCGAAAAATAGAAAGGAGTAGTAGGAATGAGCATAGCGCTATACAGAATGTAAATAGTACGTGTTTTGTTATTTTACTTCTAAGCATTACAGCGCCATTAAGTTTTGCCTGTACCCGGCGTAAATTTTAGGCCCCTAAAAATAGCTGTTGATTTCCAGTAAAAGTTTACTTGCGACAAATATTATTGAAGGAGCCCTGCTATCCGGGAAGTTATCTGGATTACAGAATCCGGCTGTTAAATTATACCCGGGTTTGTGGGCTTGGCGGAGAGTACCGTTATGGCAAGAATGTTTTGTCTATCAAAACATGGCGATGGTCGTCCCAAATGTTTTTACCGTATTCCCAATGCCGGGGATGTCATCCATAAAAGTTTTTACTATATTCTAAAAGTTGGGAAGCCATTGTACAAACATATTTACTATGCTCCGAAAATTTGGAATGTCATAAGTAAATGTACTTGCCATGGTATAAAAATCTGGAACGTCACCCCAAAATATATTTGCCCCATTCCCGGAGTTTGGAAGTACGCCCACCGGAAAATTTGCCATCATCCAAGTATTGGTAAGGCCATAAAAACTTTTTGTGCTGTTAGCTGGATATTGAATGTACATGTTACTGTTTTTTGTTCCCTTCAACGGGCTCAGGGGGTCATTCTGGAGGGTTCCTTACCAGCGCTGTTAGAACTCGTACTTTGCCCTTAGGTTTACTCTGTTGTTGTAAACCGGATCCATCGATGATTTTACCTTGTGCTTGGCATCCCACGTTTCACCGTATATTGCGGAGGTGAGCATGTACTCAAACGATAGGGTTAAGTTTTGTTCCCTGTAGGTAAGGCGCGGAGAAATTCTGTAGAGGTAGTCCATATCGTCGTTACGGAAATACTTGGTGGTGCCAACGGTTAAGCTGGTGTAGGTATCGTCGGCACCGTATAGTTTAGAGAACCCCAGGAATAAGCCTGCCCCAAACTTTCCCCTGTCCTGCTGGCAATCCACCCATGTGCTGAATGTTCTAAGGTTTGTGTACCCGTAATCCTGTTCGGGATCGGTATTGGTGCCGGTTTTCATGCCATAGCCACCAATCATGTTAAGGTGGGTTGTATTTTGCCCGAAAACGGCTTCGGCCTTAACGGTAAAGCTGTTTTTCTTGCCCATAATAAATGCGCTAAACAGGTATTGTCCTATGGTTTTGTCGGTGGCATAGTTGGCGGCTGTTTCCAGCCTTGGCGTTAGCCACTTGTAACCAGCCGATACCCCGGTAATAAATGTTTTACGGTTACCGAATGCGGTTTGTAGCATTACTTCCGGAAGGCCGGAATTACGCTGGGCGTCGGTAGGGCCGGCTGATTTATGGTAACCCTGCGTAAGCGCCGTTACACTTATTCTGATTACGTTGGAAGGGTAGTATGTGAAACGAATTTGGGGGGAGCGGTTGAGCGAATGGAATGGAGCCCCGGCACCAAACGAAATAACCGATGGCGTAACCTCGGACAGCACTACCGGATGCCAGTAATGCCCCATAAGGAGTTCGGCATTCTCCCATTTTAGGTTGAAAAAAGCATGGCGAAGCCGGACAAGCCTGGCGTACTCGTTTTGGGTTGCGTAAAAGTCTATTTCAATCATTCCCGATGTTTTTGCCCCCAGAACATCGGGGCCGGTATATTTTGTCCCAATTCTTGAGGAGAGGCTTAACATTTGCAGCTGTACTTTTTTGTTGATGTCCTCTCCGTTTACATCTAAATCTTCCCTTAGGGGGTAAAAGTAAAGCTCTCCGTCGCGGGTATCTAAAGATTTATAGGTATCGAGAATAATCTCATAAACAACGTAGCCGTAGGGGTTGAATACAACCTTGGGTTTATCTGATTCCTGGGCATTTGCACCAAGGGTACATAGGCAAAGTATTGCGGCTGGTATCGTCTGTGGAAATATTCTCATTTTTAGTGTTTTTAGTTTAGGTATTCCTTAGATTTAATGCAAATCAATGTTTTTCCCCATGTTTACGCCGTACGTTATAGTGCTAACGGTTCCGTGGTTGGGTTTGTTGGGAAGTTACTACCACCAATCTTATCCCGCGTTAAAAAGTAAGCTAAAGATAGTAAAAGATTCGTATCAGCATTTCAACCCCCATAAATATAGCCACGCGTTAGCAGTATCCTTAAAATCAAATTAAAAACTCACTAAGTTTCAGGTTGTAGTGATTTTTTTAATAAAGTTGTAATATTACAATTCTCGATATTGAGTAAATGGCAATAATTATCAGCCATTTTGCAACTAGTCAATCTGTTCTTACGTCAGTTTAGGCTTACTGTTAACTACATTACACAACATTATCCCGGACTAACAGGTGCTGGGGCAAAAATCTGTGTAAAGGTGCGAAATGTTTACCGAGTAAGGATTGCCAGTACCAAATTACGATTAAAGAGTTCCCGGGTGTATAAGTGGACTTAGCACCTATGGGTAATATTCTACAAAAAAGTGGCATTAAGTTATTTCGCCATTGCTGTTGCCCTTAATTCAGGCGGCATTTTTTCGATGGCGTAGCGTAGAGCTGTTCGTAGCATCACATCTTTTTTTGACATGACATACTCGAAAACTTTAGCTTGATGGGGCTTGCTGGCAGACTTTAACATCCAACCGTAGCCTTTCTGTACCATATCATCATTGTCAGGTAGCAGGATGTTGGCAATTTCAAAAATATCATCCAGGAATAAACCTTTACGTGCCGGAATTATAAGCGATACTGCCGATGCCCGGCGTACCCATCGGTTTGTGGATTTTGCCCAGGCTTTAAGTTCTGCCAGGAACTCGGGGTACATCTCGATGAACTCACCTACGGTATGGTTGCATAGCGTATCGCACGATGCCCAGCTATTAACGTATGTATTAACCCATTTATCGAAAACCTTGAAATCGTCCGGTTCAAATCTTTTGCGAATATGGTACGACCAACTACAGGCAATGAACGATTCCTCAAGGTATCCTGATTTCCAGAGTTCGTCGCATAGCGTAAAAATTTTCAATTTTGGGGCATCCTTTACGTTCTTAAAATTTTCTTTTGCAATTTTAACAACACCCGCAGCCTTAACCCCGTAGGTTTTTACCTCTTCCTTGAAAAAGTGCTGACTGCTTTGTCTGGTTTTTTCGTCGGAACTATCAATTAATTCCTGTCGAACTTTCTGTACAATATTCATTTTTTTTGTTTAAACGCAGGGTAGAGTTTGTCGTAAAATCATTGCAGGGCACTGTATTTTGTAACACGGCATTAGGTTAACATTTTTACGGTAAGATTCATACTGGCTCAGCATCGTTAACATTAATTTGGTTAAACTATTTACTGCTCGATTCAACGAGAAATTGCTTGTGCTTTCGGTATTCAATAATGGGGGAATCGCCCATAATTAAGTGCTCTTCCATTGTTAACCCGCTTTTCTTGGGTCGTTGGGTTGTGGTTACGCGTTTATCTTGCCAAAGAATAATAATGCTCAACAGCTTTCCCATGAAATTCATAAGTTCTTTCAGTAATGGGAGTTTAACCAGTTTTTGATAGTAACGGATGTAAACAGCCGTGTTTTCATCGTCAATGGGAACAAAGGCGGCGAAAGCCCGAATATTGCTGGAAATATAGTTTTGCCAAATGTTGGGGTAATGGAATTGCAGGTGAAATAATTTTTGATAATCTTTGACTTCATTCGGTTTTAATGGAATGGATTTACCGTCATCTTTAACATTATCAACATAAAAGGTTATCAGTTCTTTTTCCCTGAAAACTACCGGACCGTTAACCAACGTTTTATCCCCCCGACCAATAGTTGTTCTGTGCACAAAAGGTAAGTGTACGACATCGAGCTGGGTTTCAATGGCCCTTGAGTAGTGTACATTCCAATGATCCTTAAAACCGGAATAGGAGAAACCCTTAAGCTCTTTGAAAAAGAAAGGAATGCCGGGAATTTTATCATCATCGCCCCACCACATCCAAATAAATCCGTAGTCCTCGAATGTTTTATACGATTGCACCTTAAAGCTTTTGGGAACAGGACTATTTTTTCCATTGGCCGGTATGGTTGTAACATTTCCTGATTTATTGTAGGTAAATCCGTGAAAAGGACATTTTAAGCTGCCGTTCACTATTTTCCCACAACCAAGCGATGCCCCTCGATGACAGCATAAATCGGCAATACAGCACGCCTCGTTTTTGTTATTCCTCCATAACGCAAGATTTAAATTAAGACGTTTAATTTTTAAAGGTTTATTTCTTTTTAACTCTTTTGATCCGAGTATTATGTACCACTGGTTGTATATCATACTGGGGATTTTTACTATTTCGGTTGGAATTTTTTGGTTATCGTTTTTTGCATAAGGGAACGATTCTCTTTTGTAGAACTTATGGACGGCCACATTCTTTCAATTCGAAATATACAAAAATTAAGTAGAGAGAGGGTTGTGATGGTTAGAACTTGATACGGTACCTAAAATGTTTTGCCTTATTTGGTTGCCTTTCCGTTTGCATTTAATAATTTTGAGATCAACAATAAAACCCTTAACAGCTATGAGTAAAATACTAACATTTATGGCAACTGTTGCATTGATTGCATTGTTGCTGGTTTCATGTACATCAAAACAGGAGAAAATGGAGAAACGGTTGGCCGATTACATTGCAAAGCTTGAGGAGCAGGTAATTCCGCTTATTAAAGAGGCCTCGATTGCATCGTGGGATGCCTCAATTTCTGGCAAGGACGAGGATTATGTACGCTCGGAGGAGGCCCAGGTTAAATTGGTTAAAATTTTTGCCGATTCAACTCTTTTTGCTGAATTGAAGGAAATAAAAGAGTCAGGTTTGGTTGCGGATTCCGTGCTAAAGCGCGAAATGGATTTGCTGTACCCTCAGTTTTTGAGGAATCAGGTTGATCCTCAGTTGTTGGAGCAAAGAATTAAAATGGAGGCGAATTTGGAGAAGAAGTATTCTAACTTCCGTGCTACGATAGGGGACCAGCAATATACCGATAATGAAGTAGAGGCCATTTTATCCAGCTCAACAAACAGCAAGGAGTTGGAACAGGCCTGGAAGGCCCACAAAATGATTGGGCGCGGGGTTGCCGATGATATTGTTGCGCTGGTAAAAGTTCGCAACCAAATTGCACGGAAACTTGGCTACGCAAATTACCATACAATGAATATGGAGCTATCGGAGCAAAACCCAGAGGTTATACTTGCCCTTTTCGATGAGTTGGATGGCCTTACCTATAAGTCGTTTGCGCAGCTAAAGGGAGAAATTGATTTGTATTTGGCTAAACGCGATAGAATAAGTGTTGATAAGTTGATGCCTTGGCACTACCAGAACAGGTATTTCCAGGAAGCTCCCAAAATTTATAGCGTTGATTTGGACAAGTTCTACGCAAATCAGGATTTGGTTGCCTTAACTGCCAAGTTCTACGATGGCATTGGCCTTAATGTCGATGATATTATTGCCCATTCCGATTTATTCGAAAAGCCGGGGAAAAATCAACACGGCTACTGTACCGATATTGATCATGCCGGTGATGTTCGCGTACTTTGCAATGTAAAACCCACCTACGATTGGATGAACACTATGCTGCATGAGCTTGGACATGGTGTTTACGCAAAGTATAACGATTCCACCAAACCCTTTATTTTAAGGGATGCTGCCCACAGTTTTACCACCGAGGCGGTAGCCATGTTAATGGGACGCCTGGCCAGCAACCCACAGTGGATGCTTGACATGGAACTTATAAATGCCGATCAGAAGAAGGAAATTGAGGGAGATTGCTTTAAGTCGCTACGCCTGGAGCAGCTTACCTTTAGCCGCTGGGCGCAGGTAATGTACCGTTTCGAGAAAGAAATGTACGCAAATCCCGATCAGGATTTAAACGCACTTTGGTGGCAGCTGGTGGAAAAATATCAAATGGTTAAGAAACCCGAAGGCAGAAATGAACCCGACTGGGCAACTAAGATCCATGTGGCATTGTATCCTTGCTACTACCATAACTATTTGATGGGCGAAATGCTTGCATCGCAGTTGAATTATTATATTGCCAATAAAGTTTTAAATAATAGCGATATTGCTACGGTAAGTTTTGTTGGTAAGCCTGAGGTTGGCAAGTATTTGGATGAGAAAGTATTTAAACCCGGATGTTTGTACGGGTGGAACGATATGATTGAACGTGCAACTGGTGAAAGATTAACCGCTAAATATTACGCAAAACAGTTTGTAGAGTAAAAATTATAGTAGAAAAAGGAAAACCTGACAGCAATTTCTGCTGTCAGGTTTTTTGCTGGTTACTGCTCACTTCAGGCTCAGCGAGCAGATGGTTGGTGGTTGAGTTTGTCGAAACCAGAACAGCAGATTTTTATTCCCTGTTTTTATTGGCCCTAAATAGTAAATCGGCAGATTGCCTGAGCTTGTTCTTTAAGCTTTCCGAAACATTGCGGTTGCCCGTTAGCCAATCGGAAACAATTTTTGCAGCCTGTGGACTGTTGTAGCCCCAGAGGGTAGCATCGAGCCACATTTTTGGAAAGAATATATCGCCGGTTTGCTGAATTTCCGGTAGCAAATCCAACGAGGCGTTTAGATAATTTATCGAAAATGCTGAGCGTAAAGGATGATTAAAGTAATGTAATGCTTCGGTTACCCAGGGTTCTGGCCTTCGGTTCGCCGGAGTTAAAAGACTATGGAAAAAATCATCGCGAGTAGCCTCATCGCTGCTTACTGCCCGCTTCATAAATCGAAACTTGGATAATCTGTCGGGTTGTGTAATTCTACTTTCCTGAACTTGTAAAATACTATCGGCGTTGTGTATGTTTCGTACAGCCAATTCGTATGCTAAATTTGTGTAATCCTGCTCGCTTAGCCGGATTCCATTTAAATTTTCATTGCCCTCCCATGTATGTAATAAGTAATCGATTGATTTGTGGGACAACGCTATCCGGCTATAAGTCTGAAAAATTGGTTTTCGTTCATCCACCGAAATCAACTTGGAGTTGAATAGCTTAACCAGGGTTTGCTCAAGTTTGACAGATTTTTTAATTCTGTCATTCTGTTGCATGTATTGCCACCAAGCCATTTCGATGTTTCCCAGTAAATAGGTTCGGATCTGAGATTCTCCTTCTTTGTTCAAGGACGATATTAGAAAATCGAAATAATCTTTGGTACTTAGTTTGCCGTTTAGGAACAGTTCATTAATAGTCAAA
>JBFXEO010000019.1:0-22564 GCA_050180015.1 Bacteroidales bacterium
CGAGGCATTTGTCCATGCCGGCGATGAGGTGCTGGTAACCGAAATGGAGCACCATTCCAACATTGTTCCGTGGCAATTGCTCTGTGAGCGGAAAGGGGCAACCTTAAAAATTTTACCTTTTGATGATAATGGCGTTTTACGGGTTGAAATGCTGGATCAACTCATCTCTCCCAAAACCAAGATTTTGGCAGTAACCCATGTTTCCAATACGCTGGGCACAGTTAATCCCATTCAGGAAATTATACAGCTTGCCCATAGGCAAAACATACCTGTTCTTATTGATGGGGCACAGGGCGTTAAACATGGAGCTATCGATATGCAGGATTTAGATGCCGATTTTTATGTCTTCTCGGGACATAAAACCTATGGGCCAACCGGTATTGGGGTGCTATACGGGAAGGAAGATTTATTGAATCAGATGGTTCCCTGGCAGGGCGGCGGCGATATGATTGCAACCGTATCGTTTGCAAAAACCACATTCAACGAACTGCCCTTTAAATTTGAAGCGGGAACGGCCAATTATATTGGGGCTGCAGGTTTGGCTACCGCATTGGAGTATTACAGATCGGTTGGAGTGGAAAGGGCTACCGCCCACGAAACCAATTTGCTGCATTATGCCACTAAAAGGTTACAGGAAATAGAAGGATTACGAATAATAGGAAATGCGCCCGACAAGGCGGCAATTATATCGTTTTTACTTAAAGATATTCATCCTTACGATACCGGGATGATACTCGATAAAATGGGCATCGCTGTTCGAACCGGAAATCATTGTACGCAACCGGTAATTGATCATTTCGGGATAGATGGTACCGTTAGGGCATCGTTTGCATTCTACAATACTTTTGAGGAGATTGACAGAATGGTTGAGGCAATAATTAAAGTTAAGGAGATGTTTGGGTAGCTGAAAGCTGATGGTTCCTTCGTTGTTAGATTTAATTTCCACAGGCTATTACCCAACAGCCAAATGACCGCACATACGAACCACCAAACAGGGATATTACTATTTTTGTAACAAAAAACAGCCATGACAATTAATGAAATACAGGATAGCATTGTTGACGAATTCAGTATGCTTGAGGACTGGATGGATCGCTATCAGCAGCTAATTGAACTAGGAAAAGATTTACCGCCAATCGACGAAAAAAAGAGAACCGACCAGTATCTGATCAAAGGGTGCCAAAGTAAAGTTTGGCTCGATGCCGATCTGGTTGATGGCACAATCCACTTTACCGCCGACAGCGATGCCATTATAACAAAGGGAATCGTTTCCCTCCTTATCAAAATTCTTTCCGGTAAAACGCCTAAAGAAATTCTTGACGCCGACCTTTACTTTATCGATAAGATTGGACTAAAGGAAAATTTGTCGCCAACCCGCAGTAACGGCTTGGTGGCAATGGTTAAGCAGATGCGAATGTATGCACTGGCATATCAGGCTAAAACTAACAAAGCGGAGTAGAACCTTTCCGGTAAATGCCTGTTTTAATACCATAAATAATAGTAAAATGGAACTACGAGACGAACTGGCCATACAAACCGATATAGTAAAAACACTCAAAAACATTTACGACCCTGAAATACCCGTGAACATTTACGATTTAGGTTTGATTTACGAAATTGATGTTGACGAGAACCGCAAAGTTACGGTTACAATGACCCTTACCGCACCCAACTGTCCCCTCGCCGACGAGGTCGTGGAGGAAGTTCAACAAAAATTATCAGAAATTGAAGGCGTAACAAGCGTTGAGGTTATTTTAACCTTTGACCCACCCTGGGATAAAAGCCGCATGAGCGACGAAGCCATGCTGGAGCTCGGGTTTCTGTAGCAGCATTGCTACTCTACAATGCAATAAAAGCAACCAAATTAATACCGAGAATAAATCCTGACAGGTTTTGGGCTAAAAACCTATTATGGTTAAAAGGCAATTGATTTCTAACCCTCAAAGCTACTTTTCGTTCTCCAGCTTTCGCAACAACGATAAATAGTTTTTATCGTCACCGGTTGACGCTCCCAGCTTCGAAAGTTCTTCGCGGGTAAAACTGCCATTAATCGTCAGCAACACCTCCTCATCGGTATTATCTACATGCAGAACAAAATCCGATATTAAATCGCCCTTCTGCTTTACGTAGAAATTAACAACATCATCGCCATCCTGTACCTGCATAAGATTCTTAAAGCTATCATTTTTAATACCCCGTAAAATCTCATCGGAAAAATCTTTACCCTTATTCTTGGATACCAGTATCTTTATGCTTTTAAATTTCTCCGACAACCCCTCCGGCTCCTTATCATCGGGATCAAGTGCCGCTACAAGCTCTAAAAACTCCGGGCCAATGCTTACTGCCGTATAGCCTGTTTTGCCGGCATAGGAACCGTACATTTTATCGCTAAAATCTTGAGCATAAACGGTTGCTGAAGCAATTACAGCTACCAGGCATAATATTATTTTTTTCATGGCAATTGAATTTTAGTTCAACCATAACGACGAGCCCATCCCGCCTTTTGCTGCTTTAAGCTCTTTTTCTCCACTAAAATACTAAATCAGCATTCCATTTTTCTTGCTATATTGCAATCCCTAAACTGTGACGGTTGAGAAATCAGCAAAAATCATACTTATATGCCTCTCTGGTTGTCCTATTCTGGGGTACCTCGGCTGCTGCCTTTAAGATTGGGCTCAGGTATTTGAACTACATTCAGCTACTTTTTTGGTCATCGCTCACGGCCACTGTCATTCTGTTCGCCACATTGCTAGTACAGGGCAAAAAAAACGAATTGCTATCGACAACGCCGAAGCAGCTGATGCTATCATCAATCCAGGGCTTCCTTAACCCCTTCCTTTACTACTTCATACTGTTCAAGGCTTACAGCCTTTTGCCCGCGCAGGTTGCCCAACCCTTAAACTATGTTTGGCCTATTGTTCTGGTTCTGCTTGCAGCGTTGTTCCCTGGGCAAAGATTACACTGGTACGACTTTGCCGCTTTACTAATGAGTTTTGTTGGGGTAACGTTTATCTCATCGCAGGGAAACATCAATATATTCAAAGGCAGTAACCCCTTGGGTGTTTCCCTGGCCCTTGCCAGCTCCATTGTTTGGGCATCGTTCTGGATTATTAACATTCACGATAAAAATCGGGACGAAGTGGTAAAACTTTTTTTAAGCTTTGCATTTGCAACGTTACTGTGTATTTTCCCAACAATTGTATCCCATGGATTTTATAGGATGCCGGCAAATGGAATTCTGGCCTCTGTTTACATTGGAACTTTTGAAATGGGGATTACCTTTGTTCTTTGGCTAAAAGCCCTGAAGTATGCGGCCAGCACGGCCAGGTTAAGTAATTTTTCCTACCTGGTACCTTTTGTGGCACTTGTGTTTATTAGCATCATTCTCCACGAAAAGGTTATATGGACAACTATTCTGGGGCTAATTGTAATTATTGGGGCAATACTTTTTCAGCAATACTTTGGAAACAAAAAAACTAGAAATTTACAGTAACGGGATATGTAACATTAACTGAACGAAAACATACTAGGGTAATTTTTTTGTCGGTTGTATATAGTATATTCGCCAATAAATCTGAGTACATGAAAAGGCTAAAAACACTTTTACCAATTTTTATTGTCATTATAGCGCTCACCGCATGTGATGACGACGACAACAATAATGGTAAAAACATTGACGTAAACCAGGAACTTCTGAATTTAATGGACAGCTACTACCTTTGGTACAACCAGATGCCAGTAGTTAACCCGCAGGATTACAGCAATCCTGCTGAATTGATGGATGCTTTAAGGGTAAATCCTCCGGATAAATGGAGCTACGTGACCACCCGCGCTGAATTTGAGGCTTACTACAACCAAGCCGCATACGTGGGTTTTGGGTTTGGATCGGGGTTCGATGCCGATGGTAATTTGTACATCAGCTTTGTTTTTAAAAGTTCTCCGCTCGCCGCCGAAGGGGTTGGAAGGGGTTGGCAAATCCTCACTATTGATGGAGAAACCCCAACCACCAATAACTATTCCGATTTGATAGGCGCAAGCGAGGTTGGCGTTAGCAAAACATTCGTGTTCAAATCCCCCGGGGGAGAAAATTATGAATACACCTTCACTAAAAATGAAATATCCATGAATACCGTGCTATTCGACTCCGTTTATACCTATGGCACTTCTAAAGTGGGATATTTTGTACTGGAAAGTTTTATAGACAAAACTAAAGAGGAACTTAATACCGTGTTCTCAAACTTTAAGTCGGCAGGAGTTAATGAACTAATTGTTGATTTAAGGTACAACGGGGGTGGAGAAGTGATTGTATCAAAATACCTCGCAAACCTAATTGGCGGAAGCGTTGCTTTCGGTAAAGTGTATGCAACCTCGGCCCATAACGATAAACATTCAGACCTTAACTGCTCGTACCTGTTTTCCGCTGAATCTAATTCCTTATCGTTAAACAGGGTAATATTCATCACAACTAGCGGCACTGCCTCTGCCAGCGAACTGGTTATAAACGGCCTGAAACCCTTTATGGATGTTGCGCTGGTAGGCGAAAACACCCACGGAAAACCGGTAGGAATGTACATCTTTACATTTAACGACCCGGATATAGACTGGGCATTTGTACCCGTTTGCTTTAGCATGTACAATGCCAATAACGAAGGGGACTACTACAACGGTCTTCAGGTTACCGTTGCTGCAAATGATGATATTCTGGTACCATTTGGCGATACCGACGAAAGCAGTTTAAATGCTTCACTGTCTTACCTAGGAGTTACAACAAAAGGCAATACGGCAAAAAGTATCAAACCATTCCATTCAATTGTAGGGAAAGGCCTAAAAGCCGAAATTGGTGCTTGGTAAAATTTGGTTGATAGCTACGGTATTGCACGGCATAGGTACTTAGCCTTCGGGCAAAGTTAACTTTTGAATTTGGGGCTCATCATGCTTTCCTCTGAAGAAAATAACGAAAAGGTAATTCTGGGAATTGACCCCGGAACCAATATCCTTGGGTATGGAATTATCAGGGGGCAGGGTAAAAACACCATACAACTTATAGTACTGGGTGTTATTGAGCTTGGAAAGTACGGCGACCACTACCTAAAGTTAAAAACAATCTACGAGCGGGTTCAGCATTTAGTAGATCAGTACCTACCCGACGAGGTTGCCATTGAAGCTCCATTCTACGGTAAAAATGTGCAAAGTATGCTTAAACTTGGGCGGGCTCAGGGTGTAGCCATGGCCGCGGTACTCTCCCGTTCCATTCCCATTTTTGAGTATGCGCCCCGTAAAATAAAACAATCGATAACCGGAATGGGAAACGCATCGAAGGAGCAAGTTGCGGCCATGCTTAAAACCATTCTAAACCAGAAAGATTTCTCGCAGGAATACCTTGATGCAACCGATGGGCTTGCCGCTGCTGTCTGTCATTTTTACCAGCAGAACAATGCGCTGGGAGGCAACGGAAAAGCATCAAGCTGGGCAGAATTTGCCAAACGTAATCCCGGTAGAATTAAGAGTTGAGACTATTTAGCAGAAAAATTATAACTTTGATTACGCCAACCAAAAAATTCAGCATGACAATGAAATACAGGTATATTCTTCTCCTATCGCTAATCTCGCTCAACTCCTGCGATAGCCCGAATGGTACAAGCTCATCCAATCCCACTAGCTGGAAAAAACATGAAGCCATACTGCCCGGCCAGGACTCATTATTCTACGGTAAAACCTATTTGCCCGTATATTCACGAATATATCAGCAGCACAAAAACAAAACCTACAACCTAACAGTTACGGTCAGCTTAAGAAATATTTCCCTAACCGACACCGTGTACGTTTTAACAGCGGAATACTTCAATACCGAAGGAGATTTTATCAGGAGCTATTTCAGCAAACCCATCCAATTAAAACCGCTGGAAACCGCTGATATTATCATTGACGAAACAGATAACGAGGGCGGAACCGGTGGCAACTTTATCTTTAATTGGGCGGTAAAGGACAAAAATGTTGAACCTCTCTTTGAAGCAGTAATGATTTCAACAACAGGTCAGCAGGGAATGTCGTTTTTAACAAGAGGGATTATAATACAGTGATCATCAGGAATATAACATTAATTCAATTGATTTTCAGCATGTAACTCGAATTTAACTTTCTCATGTCCTCCAATACCTTCAGAGCCAATACAACGCACCAATAGAAAACCCTGATCGGCAAGACATTTCAAAACCAAAAGTCGAAACGCTTTAAAGTTTTCTTAAATAAACGGTATTGAATAACTTTTTATACTTTTGAAGTAATCACATTAACCCTTAATCAAAAAATTTATATGAAAAAGCTACTGCTTGTACTTATTGGTACCCTAACACTCTCAGCCTGCTCCAGTCAAAAGGATGAAGCAACAGTGTATTTCACCGACCAGATTACCCCTGAAGGCTTTATGAAAATATATCAAACCATATCGGATAACCTTGAGGGGAAGGTTGGCGTTAAGGTTCATTTTGGCGAAGAGGGGAATACCTACTATGTAAAACCGGAGCTATTTAAAAACATTGTGCTCGACTGTAAGGGGACTTTCATTGAAACCAACGTCCTATACAAAAGCCCGAGACAGCAAACCAGTAGCCACATTGCACTGGCAAAAAGTCATGGATTCACGTATGCTCCTATAGATATTTTAGATGCACAGGGAGAATTAGCTATCGAGAATGTGGATAACTGTCAGCATTACAAAAAGTTTTTTGTTGGAAAAAACCTCGATAGCTACAACTCATTCCTTATCATTTCCCATTTTAAGGGACACGGCTCATCGGGTTTTGGCGGTGCCATAAAGAATATTTCCATGGGGTTTGCCACCCCAAAGGGTAAGCTGGCCATGCACAGGAATAATTTTCCCGTATGCGATAAAAAACGGTGCATCAACTGCGACAGCTGCGCCATTCAGTGTCCGGTAAACGCCATAAAAACCAACCCCTTCACCCTAGATGTTGAAAAATGTATTGGCTGTGGAAAATGTATCGAGGTTTGCCCCAACGATGCGCTACGTTATCCCAGGGAAAAGGAAGATATGCAAACCATATTCTGTGAGCGGCTGGTAGAATATGCCAAGGCCATACACGACAGGTATAAAAAGATGGTTTACATAAATGTTTTGGTTGATATATCTACATCATGCGATTGCTCAAGAAACCCGGGAAAGCCCTTTGTCCCCAACATTGGGATATTGGCCTCAACCGATATTGTTGCCATTGAAAAAGCCAGCCACGATCTGGTGGCCAAAGCGCATCATTGTGCCGATCCATTCCTGGCGGCATCCAATGCCAGCGGACTCCGTCAGATTGAATATGCCTACAGCCTGGGCCTGGGGCAAAAAAACTACAGGCTAATAAACATCGACACCAACGAAACAACAACTGTTAAAACAAAGCTGTAAACTTACGGGTCACCCAGCTGAATCATCCTTTTTAGCTAGGGTGTCATCCTGAGTTATTTCCCCGAGCCCGTTGAAGCAAAAATAAAAAACCGAGCACGGCAAAGCTGATGATTTAAGCAAACTGGCATTTTTCAGCCGAACAACAGGTTGGTTCTATTATTTCAAAAAACTACCTTTGCAAAACAACTAAAACTGGTTAACATGACAATAGCAGAAATTCATACCGCTAAGGGTACCATGAAGGTCAAATTTTACGAGGAAGATGCGCCCAACACCGTTGCAAATTTTGTAAAACTTGCCGAAGAAGGATACTACAATGGTTTGGCATTCCATAGGGTTATACCCAACTTCGTGGTACAGGGTGGATGCCCATTTTCAAAGGATATGAAGGACCCCCGGGTTGGAACCGGCGACCCAGGCTATAAAATCAACTGTGAGTTAACGGGGGAAAACCAATACCACGACCGAGGAGTTCTTTCAATGGCCCATGCTGGCCGGGATACTGGCGGCTCCCAGTTTTTTATATGCCATAACCGTGAAAATACAAAGCATTTAGACCGGCAGCATACTTGCTTTGGGAAAGTTTACACAGGGCTTGAAGTGATTGATGCAATAAGGGCAGGCGATAAAATTGAAAAAATTGTAATTGTTGAGGAGTAAGATTCCGGCCCGATAGGGTAGCAACCCTGCCAGGGTTTTACTTATCGCCCCTAAATAGATGCAGAAAACCTTTGTATGGCCCGTAATCAAATTCCCGGCCATCCCAACCTTTAGCCTCAACTATAAAGTAGTAAACACCTTCGGCGGCATCGGCACCGGTTCCATCAATTTTACCATTCCAACCCTCCCACTCTTTCGGATTGCCAGAATACTTATAGATGAGTTTACCCGTGCGGCTGAGTATGCGGATGGTGAATGATTTTATAGATTTTATATTCTCGTCGGAATCAACAAACTTAAACCTATCGTTCACCCCGTCGCCATTGGGTGTAAAAACATTGGGAATTGCATCCGGTTTAATCTTAGAGGAGTCAACGGCAATTTCAACCTCAACAGAATCCATACAACCAGTACTGGTATTTACAACTACATGTTTTACCTTGAAATATCCGGGATCCATCAACTGTTTGGGTGGGAAAGCCTCTACCCTATTGGCAAACAAAGAACTATCGCACCAAATAACACGATACATATCATCATAATCCACCGTGCTCAACTTTGACAGGAGCCAGTAAATAGAGTCGGCATTTGACGACAAACTTTCCAGCCGCAAACCCAGCAATGCCTCATAATTAGCATAGCTGTCATAATCCGCCCAGGTGCCATCTTCATCCACCTGAACTTTCTGATCTGCCTTAGCTGCAATAGCCCCAATCGGAGGGGTTTCGGCGATCATTTTTCTACCAAAAACATTGGTAATTTCAACGCTGTACGATGAGGGGTAGAGCGGCGCAGGACTTTCTATTACCTGTTTCAGGGCAGAGCTGGGTGTAAAGGTAACCCGGGATTCTGATGCACTCCAGGTAATATCGTAAAAATAGGCCTTACCATAGGTATTTACCTCGGGCTGATTGGTTGTCCGGGAAATATCGTAGTAAACAAACCGATTGTATTCAATATAGTATGAGCTGGGGGAGGCAACCGCATTGAGTTCAAGGAACTGACATTCATTATCAAAATCAACCCTACTCAATGCAACATCATCAGTAAAAAGCCAAGCGGTAAATATTTCGGTGGAATCGGCATCATCAACCACAACAACCCTATAACCGCCTTCGGCCAGATCAAGACGTTCCGAGGATGTTTCACCGGTTACTACTTGGAGAAGTTCAAACCTATTTGCCACATTCGAAACATTGGGATTATACCTATACCAGCTAAAGGTAGATGGATTTCCGGTAGTATGCGTGCATTTAAGTATTCCGGTGGCTGAATAAAAAGCAAAAATAGAGTCCTGCTCGTCCGAGTACCTGTATGCGGTTATACCCGCCCAGTCCCGACCCGGTGCAGTTAGCTGAGAAAAGGCATTGAGCGTACTTGCCAAAAATACTAAAACAACAATTAATCTATACATCGCGCTAAAAATGGATTACAATATTAACGAAATAAAACCAAAAAGTTGCTCTAAAGCGATGTTGTTTTGAGATAAAATCGGCAAACAGGCCAATCGGTAAATTGCAACCATAATCCGTTTCATGGCTATCGGCAGATTATCATCAACTCCGTAAATGTCAAACAACGCGGCGGGCGTATCAACTTATTTTATGTTAATAACAATATCGTTCCATTTTTGTAATACTTAATACTGTCATATACTTTTGCAGGCGGCAGAAGATTTCAAATCAAAAAGTTATTATCAGTACCTAAAGTCTTGTGGCCAGTGTCTCTAATCTATTTTTAAAATGCAAGATTACCTAAACGGGCTAAGCGATGTTCAGCGCGAAGCGGTAACCAGCACCGAGGGGCCAAGTTTGGTTATAGCCTCTGCAGGTTCCGGAAAAACACGGGTACTCACGTACAGGGTGGCCCATTTGCTCACCCAGGGAGTTGGCCCATGGTCCATACTGGCCCTTACCTTTACCAACAAGGCAGCAAAGGAGATGAAGGAGCGTATTGCCAGAATTGTCGGCAACGAAACGGCAACAAAACTTTGGATGGGTACATTCCATTCCATATTCGCCCGAATTTTACGCAACGAGGCAGAAAAGCTGGGATACACCAAAGCTTTTACCATTTACGATACAACCGACTCCAAAAACCTTATTGGTCAAATTGTAAAGGAGCTGAAACTTGATACGCAGGTTTACAAGCCCGGTGAGATTTTTGGACGAATATCCAGTGCCAAGAATAACCTGGTTACTGCTCAGGCTTACGCCTCGAACAGCCAAATTCTGGCGCAGGATGTAAAGGCCAGAAAATCGGAAATCAGTAGAATATACACGCTCTATGCCCAACGCTGCCACAAAGCGTCGGCAATGGATTTCGACGATTTACTGCTAAATACCAATATTCTCTTCCGCGATTTTCCGAATGTGCTTGAGCACTACCAGAAACATTTCCGGTACATACTGGTAGATGAGTACCAAGACACCAACTTCTCGCAGTACCTGATCGTAAAAAAACTATCGGCCGGCCACCGCAACGTTTGCGTGGTTGGCGACGATGCCCAGAGCATTTACTCGTTCCGGGGGGCAAAAATTGAGAACATACTAAATTTCCGTACCGACTACCCCGATTACAAGCTTTTTAAGCTGGAGCAAAACTACCGGTCAACCCAAACCATAGTGAATGCGGCAAATAGCGTGATTGAGAAAAATCAAAAGCAGATTAAAAAAGTTGCCTACTCAGCCAACGATGTAGGCGATAAAATAAAATTAATCCAGTCGTACACCGATCAGGAAGAAGGCTTTCTGGTTGCTTCTGAAATAGTGAATATTATTCAACAAAAGCATTGCAGCTACAGCGATATAGCCATCCTATACCGTACAAACGCACAATCCCGTATTTTTGAGGAAACGCTCAGGAAACGCAATATTCCCTACAAGGTTTACGGCAGCCTGTCCTTCTACCAGCGCAAGGAAATTAAAGATTTGCTAGCCTACTTCAGGTTAACCGTAAACCCCAACGACGATGAAGCCTTCCGCAGAATTGTCAACTACCCGGCCCGTGGCATTGGTGATACCACCATGCAGCACCTGATAGCCGTGGCAAACGGACTGAATATCAGCTTATGGAATGCCATCTATCAGCTGAACTCCGTAAGTAGCGGCATAAAACCCTCTACGGCAAATAAACTTGCCGATTTTGCCAATCTTATAGGAAACTACCAATCCATGATTTACACTGCCGATGCCTACGAAACGGCCTATGCCATTGCAAACAGTTCGGGAATTTTATCCGATTTGAAAATGGACAAATCACCGGAAGGAATATCGCGGTTGCAAAACATCGAAGAGCTGATTAATGGCATTAGGGAGTTTATTGATTCTCGCCGGCAGGAAGGCGAGGAGGGCCCGGTAACGCTGGTTGATTACCTTGAAAACGTAGCCCTGCTCACCGATTTGGATACCGAAAAAACCGACGACAACAACAGGGTAAGCGTTATGACCATTCATTCCTCCAAGGGATTGGAGTTTGACTACGTATTCCTGACAGGCTTAGAGGAAAACCTTTTCCCATCGAACATGTCCATGCAAACGCCCGATGAGCTGGAAGAGGAACGTCGCCTATTTTACGTTGCCCTCACCCGTGCCGCAAAAAAGGTAACCATATCATACGCACAAACCCGTTACAAATGGGGTGTTCCCAACAGCTGTAACCCAAGCCGTTTCATTAACGAGATTGACCAAAACTACATTGACTCAGCCGTAAATACCCCCCTCAACTCCAGGGGCGCATCATCAGAAAGAACGAGTCAACTCAATCAATCTCATCCAAAATTCAACAACACTTTACTTACTTCTCAAAAAGCATCACCAGCACCATCAATATCCAAAGAAAAACTACAGGATATACTGCCCGAGTCCATATCGGAAGGCATGGAGGTTTACCATGAGAAATTCGGACAGGGAAAGGTTGTAGCCCTGGAGGGCGAAGGTGTAAACAAAAAAGCTGCGGTACTATTTCGGGCTGTGGGGCAAAAGAACCTGCTGCTGAAGTACGCTAACCTGAAACTTGTTGTTTGAAACCCGCAAAAAACTAACAATAACTTTAACTTCTGCCGGTTCTTGCAAATTATCCATATAAAGTATAGTTTTGCATAACAATTAAATCATAGGGCATTAGCCTTTTTCAACTCGCATTTTTATCGCTAAACACTTCAAATTAATACAACTCTCACAAATGATGGATTACAACACGCAACGCAAAAAACTGGCATTACCTGAGTACGGAAGGCATATCCAGCAAATGGTTGATTATATCAATGGGATAGAGAACAGGGACGAACGGAACAGGTTGGCCAAATCGTTAATTGTCATCATGGGTAACCTCAATCCGCATCTTAGAGATATCAACGACTTCAAGCATAAACTTTGGGATCATCTTTTCATAATGTCCAATTTTAAGCTGGATATCGATTCCCCCTACCCCATTCCCTCCTCGGAACAATACCAGGAAAAACCGAAACAGATTCCTTACCCGAATAACCCAATCAAGTATAAGCATTACGGGCGTGTGATTGAACTCATCATTGAAAAGGCCATAGACATGGAGGATAGTCCGGAGAAGGAAGCCCTAAAGCAACTCATAGCCAACCAGATGAAAAAAGCCAATATCTCGTGGAATAAAGATTCTGTTTCCGACGAGGATATTTTTAGGGATATGGGTACGCTTAGCAACGGGCAGCTAATAATGGCTCCTGGTTCCAAATTGGTCGATAACAGAGACTTCAAGAATAAACGGAACAAGCATCAGCAACACCGGAAAAGATAAATCTGCACTATGGCTACATTTGAGGTTTATGGGGGTAAACGCCTGAAAGGCGAACTTCACCCGCAGGGAGCAAAAAACGAAGCGCTACAAATACTATGTGCCACACTTCTTACCCCCGAGCCCGTAACCATAAAAAATATTCCAAACATTCGGGATGTGAATAAACTCATCGAGCTACTTCAGGGTATTGGTGTTGAAGTAGTACGTTGTAGCCAATCGGAATGCACTTTCCGGGCAATGAATGTCAACATTGAATATCTTACAACCGAAGACTTCAAGGTAAAAGCCGCAGCCATTAGAGGCTCAATTATGGTGGTTGGGCCACTCCTTGCCCGGTATGGAAAGGCTTATGCACCAAAACCCGGGGGCGATAAAATTGGCCGTCGCAGGCTGGACACCCACTTTTTAGGATTCGAAAAACTTGGGGCAAAATTCAACTTCGATTCCAGGGATAATTTTTTCACCATCGAGGGAAAAAATATGCGGGGAGCCTATATGCTTCTCGATGAGGCATCGGTTACCGGAACAGCCAACATACTCATGGCGGCAGTTCTCACTCCCGGCAAAACTACAATTTTCAATGCGGCGTGCGAACCCTACGTGCAGCAGCTAAGCAAAATGCTTGTACGAATGGGCGCAAAGATTACTGGTATTGGTTCAAACCTGCTGTACGTTGAAGGTGTTGATGGCCTAAACGGATGCGAGCACACCATACTGCCCGACATGATTGAAATTGGCTCGTTCATTGGATTGGCCGCCATGACCAGCAGCGATATCACCATAAAAAATGTTGCCTACGAGAATCTGGGCATTATTCCCGACTCGTTCCGCAGAATGGGAATCCATTTCGATGTAACTGGCGACGACATACATATCCCCTCACAGGAACAATACGAAATAGACACTTTTATTGATGGTTCTATTCTTACCATTGCCGATGCACCGTGGCCGGGCTTAACCCCCGACCTACTTAGCGTATTCCTTGTGGTGGCCACTCAGGCCAAGGGTTCAGTGCTAATCCATCAGAAAATGTTTGAGAGCCGGCTGTTCTTTGTTGATAAACTCATTGATATGGGTGCACAAATTATCCTTTGCGATCCGCACCGGGCAACTGTCATTGGCCACAACCGCCAAACGAAACTCCGCCCAACAGTAATGACCTCGCCCGATATTCGCGCCGGTGTAGCATTGCTAATCGCAGCCCTCTCGGCCGAAGGGAAAAGTTTGATTCATAACATAGAACAAATAGACCGTGGCTACGAGAACATCGACAAAAGGCTAACTGCTATTGGTGCAGACATTAGGAGAATAGAATAAAAAATCGCATCATATTTTAAAACTTATTGCCCCCATCCACAACAATAAAAACTACTACTATGGAATGTAAGTTTATTGAATTGACGCAAAAGGACGGTACAAAAATTTTTCTGAATGCTATGCACATAGCGTGGGTTGAACCAGCAAAAGAAGGTTCAAGTATCAAATCTAACCTGGTCAACTACTCCTTCCCAAGGAATGTGAAAGAATCGTACGAAGAGATTAAAGCATTAATTGAAAAAAAATAATTTATCTCAGTTTCATTATTGATCCTTCGATACAGGTATATCGTGTATTATAAGGTTCAAGTCAACAATGTATATTCCGCTTTAAACCTTCCGCCCAAGATACACTCCAACACCAAAACCCAAACTGTTGGCCATGAGAAATATATTCTTTTCGTTATCACTATTCATTCTCGTATTCTCCGGCAATACTACCGTTGCCCAACAAGACCCCGTAATCAGTAAAATCATTCAGATTGGGCAAACCGACAATCAAACCATGAACCATCTGGATGTGCTCTGCAACCGTATCGGTGGCAGGCCGATTGGATCATCGGCTTATGAGGATGCAGTTGACTGGGCCACAAGAACATTCAAGGAATGGGGTATGGAGGTTTACCTTGATGAGGTTGGGGTACTTCCCGTAGGATTTAACAGGGGCCCATGGTTCGGTCGCATGCTCAACGAAAATGGAATGATTCTTCATTTTGCAACGCCATCATATACCGCGGGAACAAAAGGTGTTCAGCATGGACACGTGGTGATTGAACCAAAAACTCAGAAGGAGTTCGATAGGATAAAAGGTAAACTGAAAGGTGCATGGGTCCTGATTTCGGGCGAAAGCGCTGGTTGGCCTATTGATTTCTCAAAATCAGCCGATGAAAAAAGAACTTCTATTATCGCAAAAAACGACTCTATCGACAATAAAAATGATGAAATACGCCGTGAAAACTGGCAGAACAGAAACTCGAACACGAAAAAAGAACTTATACCATTGATTGAAGAACCTGCACTATTTTACAGGCAAATGGTTGATGCAGGAATTCTTGGCATAATCCAATCGGCCCCAAATCCAGTCAGGGTACTTTACGACAGAAAAAATGTAAACAGCATGAGCTGGGATAGTTTGCCGTCGGTGCCCGATATTAAACTGGACGAACATCAGTACAACGTTATTGAACAAATGGTGAAGGAACGCCAGTACTTCGAACTGGAGTTCGACATCCGCAACCATTTCCGGATGGGGCCAATTGCTTACCATACGGTAATTGGAGCTATCCGGGGAACAGAATATCCCGACGAATACGTTATAATGGGTGGACACCTGGATGCATTTGATGTTGCAACCGGTGCTGCCGACAACGCATCGGGAGTGGCACCTGCCATGGAAGCTGCACGATTAATAATGAAAGCCGGAGGCAAACCCAAACGCACCATTCTGGTTTGCCTTTGGGCAGGAGAAGAATTTGGGTTGCTGGGCTCAACCAGCTGGGTTGAAAAAAATGCAGATAACCTGGATAAAGTTTCGGCAATGTTCAACCGTGATGGTGGTCCAACGGTAGCCTCCAGCTTATCGGTTCCCGAATCAATGTGGAATGATTTTGAGAACACATGCAAACCAATAGAAAATATTAATTCACAATTCCCTTTCACGTTGAAAAAGGCAACTCCAAGGCCAAAACCGAAAACCGCAGGAGGAACCGACACCTCCCCTTTCCTGATGAAAGGCGTTCCGGCATTTCAGTTCAACACAGAGGATGTTAATGGTTACGATTTCAGCTACATGGAGATTTGGCATACCGAATGCGACACTTACAACAAATGTCCGGCTGATTACATGAATCACACCTCCATTATCACGGCAGTTGTGGTTTACGGTGTGGCAAATTTAGATCATCTGCTATCGCGCAATGGACTTTTTGCTCCCGATCCGGAGCCGGAAAAACCAGCAAAAAGAAAAAGTAAATATTGATTATACCGTATTGCTCTATAAAGAGAAAATAGTACGCTCCACGGATACTCAGCGTACCATTAATACCATACTTTACTACAAGGTCACAAAATAACCTATCATCATTCAACTAGTAACCAAACAATTGCATAGAAACACAAAATCTCTACAGATTTTAGCGTTACTTTTGATAAAAATTTTATAGATGAAACTCCTTATTGTAGAGGATAATCCGCAACTATCCGGCGATTTGGCCAACTTCCTGCTGGAAAATGGTTTTATTGTTGAAGCTGCTGATACGCTGCTTAAAGCAAAGGAAAAAGTGGCCCTATACACCTACGACCTTATACTGCTCGACATTGGTTTGCCCGATGGAAGCGGGTTGGAGTTACTCAACGAGCTTAGGGGCAACAGCTCCGGAACAGGGATTCTGATAGTTACAGCAAAAAATGCCATTGAGGATAAGGTTAAGGGATTGGAAATGGGCGCGGACGACTACATTACAAAACCATTTCACAAGGCAGAGCTCAACGCGAGGATTAGGTCCATTATCAGACGTAAAAAATTTGCCGGGAGCAACACGCTTCAGGTTGATGAAATAAGGGTAAACCTTCTCTCGCTTCAGGTTGCGGTAAACGAAAAGCCTGTAATCCTCACAAAAAAGGAATTCGATTTATTGGTGTACTTCATGTACAACAAGGATAGGGTTTTAACCAAGGAAAGTATTGCGGAACATTTGTGGGGCGATAATATAGATCAATCGGATAATTTCGATTTTCTGTACAACCACATCAAAAATCTCCGCAAAAAAATTATCAGTGCGGGCGGAAAGGGCTATATCCACTCGGTTTACGGGATGGGCTATAAATTCTCCGATCAATAAAATCATCAACAAACACAAATCCAAGCTTTAGTATGATTAGTATAAAATCGTTTAAGCTGCTCACAAAAACCACAATTATCTACCTGATATTTATAGTGCTAACTTTTGTGATTACTGCCCGATACCTAATTCAACGGTCGGATAAGTACATAACAGAGCAATCGGAACATTTCTTTCAGCATAGGGAACGCAAAGTTCTAAGATCATTAATCCATAACGGGGGTGAGCGTGAACAAGAACTCAAGGAAGAGCTCAACGAAATTCGAGGACTTGTCCCAATGGCCAACGCCCGTGATACGCTGAATAAAAATTACCCAATTTATAAAGATACGCTGATTTACGATCAGGAAATGGCAGAATTTCATCTGCATAAAATGAAAACGGTGCTACTCAAAACAAACAAAAATGCCTATGAGTACACCATGAGCTTAAATATTAACGATTTTAACAAACTCAAACAGGGGTTGATAAAAAATAGCCGATTGGCATTCTCGCTTCTGGCCCTTACCATAGTTCTTTTCAGCTTTTTCCTCTCGGGATTTCTCCTAACGCCGTTTCACCGCATCCTGCAACAAATGAACGAGTATAAGGTTGGAAAGGAAACCAGCAACCTTTCGGTGAAAACCAGCACCAGGGAGTTTATAAAGATGCAACTTTTATTCAAAAAGATGGTGCTCCGAACCGAGGACGATTACCGCAAGCTAAAGGAATACACCGAGAATATGGCACACGAAATTCAAACCCCGCTGGCCATCATTCGCAACAAGGCAGAACTACTTATTGCCGATGAATCGGTAATGAAAAAACATACCAGCACGGTAAAGGCCATTTACGACGAGGCAAACCACCTATCAAACCTGGGAAATGCGCTAAACCTGCTCACCAAAATTGAAAATGACGAATACAACAATATTGTTCAAATACAAACTCACGACATTATTGAAAGGTACATTGAGTCGGTAAAAGAGATAATAGACCTTAAGGCCCTTGAGGTAGAATCGTCGCTCAGCTACGGGCATACCATGCTTTTGGATCCGTTCCTATTTGAGATTCTGCTAAAAAACCTGGTGAGAAACGCCATTCGTTATGGAACCAGCGAGGGCCCAATACGGATTATCACAACATCAAACGAGCTGATAACTAGCAATTACGGAGAGCCGTTGAATGTATCGCCCGAGAAAATTTACGAACGCTTTTACACCGGGAATACTTCTGCATCATCGCTGGGGCTCGGGCTATCGTTGGTAAAAAAAATATGCGACCTGAATCAGCTAAAAATCGAATACTCATTTACTGACAATCAGCATATTTTTAGAATAATCCATGCGTAACCCATTAAACCAAATTAGAAATACAGAATTCCAATAGAATTGAAACAATATTTCTACAAAATTGAGCAATAACTTTGTCCCATCGTAAAATCAACAACCTGCATTTATGTTAAAAAGGACTTTCCTATTTCTGGCAATCAGCATTCTTTGCCAAAATGTATTTTCGGTAAACGAAAACGACGCATCAACCAAGGGCACCATAAAAGGTTTTGTATTTGACTCGCTATCCAACCAACCGCTTGAATACGCCACAATTTCGCTAATTAAAGCCGATGACAACTCTGTAGTAACAGGAACCATAACCGATGCCACTGGCTTTTTTAAACTCAATGGGATTGAGTATGGTAAGTATTCGCTTGAGGTGACATTTATTGGATACTTTACAAAAAAAACCAATGGAATAGAAATTAGCACCAGCAAAAAAATGGTTGATATTGGCCAGGTACATTTAAAGCCTGCCACAAAAACGATGGAGGGGGTTGTTGTAAAAGCCGACAGACCCACAATGCAGTACAAAATTGATAAAAAAGTTATCAACGTAAGCCAGCAGCATACCTCGGCATCAGGGACTGCCGCTGAGCTGCTGGAAAATATTCCATCCGTTACCGTTGATATTGATGGAAATGTAAGCCTGCGTGGCAGCACTAGTTTCACCGTGCTAATAGATGGGAAACCTACGGTACTAGAACCCAGCGACGCACTTAGCCAAATACCGGCAAGCCAAATAGAGAATATCGAAATTATTACCAACCCCTCGGCAAAGTACGATCCCGACGGAGTTTCCGGTATTATCAACATCATCATGAAAAAAAATAAGCTACAGGGGATGACTGGTATTTTTAACCTGAACGGAGGAACACAAAACCGCTATGGCGGGGATATGCTACTCACATACCGAAAAGAAAAATTCAACTTTTACGTTGGAGGTGACTGGAATAACCAGGAGTTTCAGGGGGAATCGACTACACGAAATCGTACAATCGCCAACGATACCATCACGTACCTTAACTCCAGGGGCGACTTTACCCGAGGCCGATCGTCAAAAAGTATCCGGGGCGGACTAGACTACACCCTAAATCCACACAACACGGTAAGCCTGGGGTTTAACATTGGAAACAGGGATGGCAGCGGGAAATCTAAACTTACATACAACTCATGGGATAGCCCGCAAACTTTCAACGATACGTATCTAAGCACCGAAAAATCGGATAGAGGTGGCGATATTTACAATGCCAGTCTCGACTATAACCATAATTTCAGCAAAAAGGGGCACACGCTTATCGGTCAATTCATTTTTGAGAGAAGTGAATCGTCGGACAATGATATTACAAAAAGAATAGACAGCGACAATGTAACCAGTGGACAAAAATCAACCGAAAAAGGCCCGGAAACCGAATACCGCTTTAAACTCGACTACACCCTCCCCGTTGGCGAAAAAAATAAGTTCGAAGCAGGGGCACAAAGCCGAATAGAGGATGAAAATACCACCAACAACATGTATCAGTATAATCCGCTCACCGGGCTATTCGATTTTCAGCAGCTATACTCCCACAAGGTTGATTACAGCACCAACATACACTCCGTTTATTCAACCTACTCCGGTGAATACGGCAAGTTAGGTTACCAGCTGGGCTTACGCGGCGAATATACCTACCGTAAAATTACGATGGTTAGCGAAGATCAGGATTTTACACTCGACCGTTTCGACTACTACCCCACTCTGCATATTTCGTACTCACTCCCAATGGATCAGCAGGTTATGACCAGCTACACCCGTAGAATTTCCCGCTCGCGCGGATATTACTTTGAACCATTCCTTACGTGGGAAGATGCCCACAACCTCAGAATTGGAAACCCCTCGTTAAAACCAGAATACATTGATTCTTACGAGCTAAGCTACCAAAAGAATTTCGGCAGGAATACATTCTCTGTGGATTTATACTACAGAATCACCAACAATAAAATTGAAAGGGTACGTAGCCCTTACGAAACAACCGACCCGGAATACGAGGGAACCATCTTGTTCCTTAATTCTATCGACAACGTAGGGAAAGATTACTCTTTTGGTTCAGAAATCATGCTGGGACTCGATTTTAGCAAGTGGTGGCACGCCGATATAATGGGCAACCTCTACGATTACAGGGAAAAAGGATCGCTACTGGGAGAAGACTTTTCCAATAGCAGTTTCAACTGGAGTGCCCGGTTTAACAACACCTTTAAAGTTGGAAAAAATACCCGCATTCAGCTAAACGGCATGTATAACAGCGAAACGGTTACCGCACAGGGCCGCAGTAAAGGCTTCTTAATGACTAACCTAGCCGCCAAACAAGATTTTATGAAAAGTAAAGTTTCGCTCACGCTGCAAATCCGCGATTTGTTCCAGACCGCTGGGCACGAAATGACCTCTAAAGGGACTAATTTCTATACTTACCGGAAATTTGAACCCGATAGCCCCATGATTTCGATGACCTTAACGGTTAAGTTAAACAACTACCGTCCGGACAGGAAACGCCAGCAAACAGATAATGGAATGGGCGAAATGGATATTGAGTATTAAACGCTAAAAAGGAATACTTTAAATTTTAAGACCACACCATTTTTGCTGATGAAATAAAAGAATCTGGCCCGGCAATGCTCTTCTGGCAGACGCTCAGCATGACAAAGATTTTATTATTTACACATTGATAATCAGGCTATGATACTTGCATCAAGTTGAATGAACAAACTTTAGATACATTGAACCGCAACCACTTGTGTATTTCGTATTTATATTGCTGCCCCAACCCGAATAGCTGACAGCTGTAAAAAATACGCTGCCAGCTTCTTTTCAACCTTTCTGGCCACATCGTTTTTATTATCTTTGTGCCATTTTGGCGCAAACCGGCTATTGGAATAAATTTTGATCCGACCTGATGATTTTTTAATCTTGATGACAGCGAGTATAGTCCACAACCGGAGAAAACACGTCTCCCCTTAGTGTTGTTATTTGCATAAGCATAAATTAATAATTAATCGTACTATGAGCAAAAAAACTAAAAAAAGTGAAGAGGTGACCGGGGCAAACGAAGCCAACGAAATAAATAATACTGTGAACTCAGAAAACACTAAAACTGCAACAGGAGGAAACGAGCAAACAGCTGAAGTGGAAGTGGAAGAAACACCACCTGCCGTTGATTTCGAAAACCAGCTTGAGGAAATGAAGGATAAATACCTCCGGCTTTCGGCAGAATTCGATAACTACCGTAAAAGAACCTTACGCGAAAAGGCTGACATCCTGAAATATGGTTCCGAGGACACCCTAAAAGACATACTTCCGGTGGTTGATGATCTGGACAGGGCGCTTAAGGCCATTGAAACGGCCAACGATTTAAACGCGGTTAAGGACGGGCTATCGCTTATAGTAAATAAATTCAACGAATTTCTTAAATCAAAGGGTATAAAAGAAATAGAGGCCATTGGGCAGGAGTTAAATACCGATTTACACGAAGCAATAACAAAAATTCCCGTACAGGAAGAAGCCCAAAAAGGAAAAATTGTTGACGTAATCCAAAAGGGTTACATGATTCACGATAAAGTTATGCGTTTCTCCAGAGTGGTAGTAGGCGAATAGGCAAATTTAAAACTATGACAACAAAAAGAGATTTCTACGAAATACTGGGCGTAGGGAAAAATGCCACCAAGGATGAAATAAAAAAGGCATACCGGCAAATGGCCATAAAATACCATCCCGATAAAAATCCTGGGGATAAAGAGGCCGAAGAAAAATTTAAGGAGGCAGCCGAGGCGTACGAAGTTCTCAGCGACGATAATAAGCGTGCCCGTTACGACCAGTTTGGGCACGCCGGCATGGGAAGTTCCGGGGGTGGTTTCTCGCACGATTGGAATATTGAAGACATTTTCTCCCAGTTTGGCGATATTTTTGGTGGCCATTTTGGCAGTTTTGGGGGTTTCGGTGGATTTGGCAACAGCCGGGGCTCATCGCACCGCGTACCCCGGGGTACCGATTTACGGGTAAAAGTAAAGTTAAACTACCAAGAAATTGCCAACGGAGTTGAGAAAAAAATAAAGGTTAGCAAGTACATTCCCTGTAAAACCTGCAACGGATCAGGGGCAGAGGGTTCCTCGGGTTATAGCACCTGCTCCACCTGCCGCGGAAGCGGGTACGTTACCCGGGTTTCCAACACCATACTCGGGCAAATGCATAGCACCTCGCCATGCCCAACCTGT